>LM995447.1:1507500-1855000 GCA_000953215.1 [Clostridium] cellulosi | reverse complement strand
TGAGGCTATCGTGGAAATACCTGCTGCAAGCCCGTCGAGCCCGTCAATGAAGTTTACGGCATTTGTTATGCCGATAATCCACAATATTGTCACCGGGATTGCGAAAGCGCCGAAATGTATTGTGTTAATTCCAAAGATGTTGAATCCGGAAATGGACTCGATGACTATCTTAGGATTGACGGCAATCGGCAGAGCAGCCGCAACGCACTGAACCAGAAGTTTAGGCCATGCGGGAAGAGGGTGTTTGTCGTCAATAATACCGAGCAAAGCGATAATGAGCGCTCCGGGCAATATCTGCCATAAAAGCCGGTGATACCGCATCATTACCGTCGCTGTGATGAGAAAAGCCACTATTATGGCCAATCCGCCCAAGAGCGGGATTGGCTTGCTGTGCATACGCCGGTTGTCAGCCGGAACGTCGACAGCGTCTATTTTGCGGGCGAATTTTATAGCTAAAGGGGTGGATAAATAGGCGATGATTGATGATAGGAATAGGGACGCTAATATAACAATTGACTGCTTCACACTATAACTTAATTGAGCAATAGCAGATAACATTAATTACCACCTTGCGAAGCTTCATATTCGGACATATTTAATGTCCGCTAATTGTCCCTTAAAATTCCCGTTTTACGAATCCAACCTTTTTATAGACTTTATTCAGAGTTTTGGTTGAGATATAAAGCGCTTTTTCGGCGCTCTTGGTATAGACGTCCGCAAGATAGTCTTTGTTCTTCATGTAGTCGTCATATTTTTCTTGAATGGGTCTTAAGAGTTCGACGACGGCCTCACCGACTGCCTTTTTGAAGTCTCCATATCCGCGGCCTTCAAATTCAGCTTCAATCTGTTCAAAGGATTTGCCGGTGGCGGCGTTATATATAGACATCAGGTTGTTTATTCCGGCTTTGTGTTCGCGGTAAGCAACAACGGCTTCTGAATCAGTTACGGCCCTTTTGAATTTGCGCATGATGTCATCAGGGCGGTCAAGCATTGAGATAAAGGCGTTTTGGTTTTCATCAGACTTTGACATCTTTTTGGTGGGGTCCTGAAGCGACATTATGCGGGCTCCAACCTTCGGGATAAGCGGTTCGGGCACTTTAAATGTGTCGCCGTAAATCCCGTTGAATCTCTGAGCCAAGTCGCGGGCAAGCTCAAGGTGCTGTTTCTGGTCAGCTCCGACAGGCACTGCGTCCGCCTGATAGAGCAGGATGTCAGCCGCCATAAGCGTAGGATAGGTGAACAGCCCGGCGTTTACATTATCGGCGTGGGAAGCTGCTTTTTCCTTGAACTGTGTCATGCGGGAGAGGACGCCAAATTGAGTGTTGCAGTTTAAAACCCAGGCAAGCTGTGCATGGGTCGGCACATGGCTCTGGATGAACAGAAGGCTTTTATTCGGGTCAATGCCGCAGGCGAGCAGGAGTGAAACCAGCTCAAGGGTCCTGTGCCGCAAGGTTGCCGGGTCCTGCCTTACTGTTATCGCGTGCAAATCGACAACTGAGTAAATGCAGTTGTAATCGTCCTGAAATTTGCACCAATTCTGAAGCGCGCCGAGATAATTGCCCAGCGTCGGTATACCGGACGGCTGAATGCCGCTGAATATCGTCTTTTTATTTTGAGTTTCTTCCATCGAATCACACCTTAAATAAGAACAAATTTATGCCAATCAATAGTAGCTATCAAGAACTTTGCCGAGGATTTCGCAGCCTTTTACTATCTGCTCGTCGGACGGAGTGGAATAGTTAAGCCTTATGGAGTTGCAGTAGTCGTCGGGAGATACGCAGAACGCGATTCCGGGGACGACAGCCACCTTGTTTTCGGAGGCCTTTTTGCAGAAGTCCAGCATCTTTACGTTGTCGGGCAATGTGCACCACAGGAACAGCCCGCCTTGCGGGTGTGTTATTGCCGCCCTGCCGGCCAGCGCCTTTTCGAGGCTGTTTATCATAAGCGAGGATTTGTGTTTATACAGTTTACGTATTTTATCAATATGTGTTTCCATACCGTATTGGGTCATGAAACGATAGGCAGCCATCTGGAAGAACAGGTTGGTATGAACATCAGAAACCTGTTTTGCGACGACCATCTTTTGTATGACTTCGCTTGGAGCAAGGACGTAACCGACGCGGATACCCGCGGAGAGGATTTTTGAGAAGGAACCGCAGTAGATAACCAGCCCTTCGGTATCAAGTGACTTTAAGGTCGGGACTTCCTCACCTTCAAAGCGCAGGTCGCCGTAGGGATTGTCTTCAATAATCATAACGCCATATTTTTTCGCAAGTTCATAGATGGCCTTTCTTTTTTCAAGGGTAGTGGTTATGCCCATGGGGTTTTGGAAAGTTGGTATCAAATATAGAATCTTGACATTTTTTTCGGTTTTTAACGCATTTTCAAGTTTTTCAATATTAATGCCGTCGTTCTCAAGTTCAACGCCGCGCAGGTTAACATTATATGAGCGGAAAGCATTTTCTGCTCCTATGAAGCTTGGATTTTCGCAGAGGACCGTATCACCTTCGTTGCATAAAACCTTGCACGCCAGTTCAATGCCCTGCTGACCGCCGGAGACGATAATGAGGTCGTCAAAATCCCTGCCGGAATTGAATTTTTTCTTCATACGTTCTTTCAGCGCGTCCCTAAGCGGGGTATAGCCCTCAGAAATGCCGTACTGGAGTGCGGTTGTCGCGTCGTCATTAAAAATTCCGTCGGCTATTTCCTTCAAGGCCTTTACCGGGAAAGATTCAGGCGAGGGATTTCCGGCGGAAAATGGGATCACATCGGATCCTGAGGTGTTTTTCAATATCTCGCGGATAAGCGACGGTTTTAAAGAAGATATGCGGTCGGAAAACCTATAATCCATGCTATCAAGTCCTTCTCATAAAAACTAACATAGAAAACTATGTAAGGAGATTATTAAACATTATTTTATCACATTGGCATTGTCTTGACAATAACACACCCAGAAATGTATTATATTAAGTATGCTGATTTTAAATTGTGAAGTATTAATATCATAATTGCTGTAAAAGAGGAAGATTTCGGAGGGAAAAGAATGTTTAACAAAGACGAGGTGCGAACCAGATTTGCGCCGAGCCCCACAGGCTATATGCACGTCGGCAATCTTCGCACAGCGCTTTACGCATATCTTATTGCAAAGTCAAAGGGCGGAAAATTCATTCTGCGCATTGAGGACACCGACCAGGAACGCTATGTCGAAGGCGCGGTAGACATAATCTACAAAACGCTGAAGGATACGGGACTTATCTGGGACGAAGGCCCTGATATCGGCGGCCCGGTTGGCCCGTATATCCAGAGCCAGCGGCGCGACATCTACAAAAAGTATGCCGAGGAGCTGGTTGAACGCGGCGGCGCTTATTACTGCTTCTGCACAAAGGAACGCCTCGAAGAGATGCGCCGTATTCATGAAGCGTCCGGTATGCCGAACAAATACGACGGGCATTGCCGCCACCTTTCAAAAGAGGAAGTTAACGAACTGCTGGCAAAGGGCGTGCCGTACGTTATAAGGCAGAAAATCCCGGAGACAGGCGAAACTACATTCCACGACGAGGTTTTCGGCGATATCACTGCGCCTAATGAAACATTGGACGACAATATTCTTATCAAAACGGACGGCCTGCCGACTTATAACTTTGCAAACGTTATCGACGACCATCTGATGGGCATAACCCATGTCGTCCGCGGTATCGAGTATCTCTCATCGACACCGAAATACAACCTGCTTTATGAAGCCTTTGGCTGGGAGATTCCGACTTATATCCACTGCCCGCCCGTTATGAAGGACGCGACCCAGAAGCTGTCAAAGCGCAATGGCGACGCGTCATATGAAGACCTTATAAACAAAGGGTATCTCACTGAGGCTGTCTTAAATTATATCGCCCTGCTTGGTTGGAGCCCAGGAGGAGAACGGGAGATATACACACTGCCTGAAATGGTCAAAGTGTTTGATATATCAGGTATTTCAAAATCGCCGGCTATCTTTGACAACAACAAGCTCGATTGGATAAACGGCGAATATATCCGCGCGATGAGCCTCGAAAAGTTCCATGAAATCGCCCTGCCGTGGATAAAGAAGGGCGTAAAGTCCGAGACTGACACAAAATTGATTGCAGAGGTGCTGCAGCCGCGCTGTGTAAAGCTTTCGGACATTCCAGAACAGCTCGACTTTATTGACAAACTCCCTGATTATTCTGCCGACCTTTATGTCAGCAAGAAGATGAAGACCAACTATCAGAATTCGCTTTCCTCGCTCAAGGAAGCAAAGGCTGTTCTTGAAAAGCTGACCGACTGGACGCGTGACAACATACACGAAGCTTTGTTCGGGCTTGCCGCGTCGCTTCAGGTTAAAAACGGCATAGTGCTGTGGCCTGTGCGCGTAGCTCTTTCCGGCAAGCAGTTTACTCCGGGCGGCGCTGTTGAAATCGCCGTCATGCTGGGCAGAGACGAATCCCTTTCCCGCATAGACAAAGGCATTGAGCTTCTTAAAAAAGTGCAGTAATGGACTTTAAAGTGTTGCGCTTGCCGCAGTAAAACCTTATATCGCATAAAATAACGGTCTGTATTATTTTTGGTAATACAGACCGTTATTTTTTAAGGGGTTAAGCCTATCTATTTGAGGTTTTCCAGTGATAAGCGAATGAATTATTCAGCCTTGTTTATCCTGTCTTCAAGGGCCTCGAGCTGTTTTAACAGTTCTTTCGGCAGCCTTGAGCCGAATTTCGCGTAGAACTCTTTGATACCCTTGATTTCTTCTTTCCAGAGGGCGGGATCGACTTTCAAAAGCTCTTTAATCGTATCAGTGCCGATTGAAAGCCCCTCGGTTTCAATGTCCTCAGGCAGAGGCTCATATCCGATAGGTGTTTCGACTGCTTTGGCTTTGCCTTCGCAGCGGTCAAGAATCCACATCAGGACTCTCATGTTGTCGCCGTATCCCGGCCAGATGAAATTGCCCTCGTCGTCGGTGCGGAACCAGTTGACGTTAAAGATTTTTGGCGGATTCGGAATTTTTTTGCCCATTTCAAGCCAATGTGCAAAATAGTCGCCCATGTGATAGCCGCAGAACGGAAGCATAGCCATCGGGTCGCGGCGCACAACGCCGACCTTTCCTGCGGCGGCGGCTGTTGTCTCAGACGCCATTATTGAGCCGACGAACACGCCGTGCTCCCAGTCAAAGGACTGGTAAACCAGCGGGGCAGTTTTGGCGCGGCGTCCGCCGAAAATAATGGCTGAGATCGGAACGCCCTGCGGGTTGTCGAACTCGGGGCTGATGCAGGGGCAGTTGCGTGCCGGCGCAGTAAAGCGGCTGTTGGGGTGGGCGCCCTTTTCGCCTGAAGCAGGATCCCACTTCTCGCCCTTCCAGTTGATAGCGTTCTTCGGCGGGTCTTTGTCAAGGCCTTCCCACCAAACAGTGCCGTTATCGGCGTCATAAACGACGTTTGTGAAAATTGTGTTGCGGCGCGTGGTTTCAAGGGCATTCGGATTAGATTTGGCGTTTGTGCCGGGCGCGACGCCGAAGAAGCCGTTTTCGGGGTTGATAGCCCAAAGCCTGCCGTCAGGCCCGATTCTGAGCCACGCAATATCGTCGCCGACACACCAAACCTTGTAGCCCTGTTTGCGGTATATCTCAGGCGGGATAAGCATTGCAAGGTTAGTTTTGCCGCAGGCAGAGGGGAATGCGGCGCAGATATATTTGACTTCGCCTTGAGGATTCTGGATACCGAGGATAAGCATGTGCTCAGCCATCCAGTTTTCTTTTTTACCGAGGTATGACGCAATGCGCAGGGCAAAGCATTTTTTTCCCAGCAGAACGTTTCCGCCGTAGCCAGAGTTTACACTCCAGATTGTGTTGTCCTCGGGGAAGTGGCATATGTAGCGGTTTTCAGCGTCGAGCTGTGCCTTTGAATGGAGGCCCTTTACGAAATCGTCGCTGTCGCCGAGTGCTTCAAGGACTTTTTCCCCGATTCTTGTCATTATGTTCATGCTGAGCACAACATATATAGAGTCAGTCAGCTCAACGCCTATTTTCGCAAACGGAGACCCAATCTGTCCCATTGAATAGGGGATTACGTACATCGTCCTTCCGGTCATTGAGCCTTTAAAGAGCTTTCCGAGCTTTTCATAGGCTTCCTTCGGGTCCATCCAGTTGTTTGTAGGTCCAGCGTCATCTTTGCTGCGGGTGCAGATAAAGGTACGATCCTCAACGCGTGCCACGTCGTTTTGTGCAGAACGGTGCAGATAACAACCCGGCAGCTTCTCTTCATTTAATTTTATAATTTCGCCTGAAGCAACTGCTTCGCGGCGCAGAGCTTCGAGCTGTTCTTCACTGCCGTCTATAAGTACAACTTCTTTCGGGTTCGTCAAAGCTGCCATATCTTCAATCCATTTTTTGAGGTAACTGTTCTTAAGCATTCTGCGTCTCCTTTCGAATAGCTGTTAGCATAATTATATATTAACGTTTCACTTTTTGCAAGATTTAATATGCGATTATTCAAAAATTAAACTGATTAGTCGGACTTGTCGGGCAATTTTGATTGATGAGTGCAATAGATATATCATAAATATTCTTTGGATAAAAATTGCGACCTCAAAGAAGTATGTCTGCGGGTTTGCATATATTGACGCTAAAAATGTCGTTCCAAGGCTTGCCTTTGCACCTCTTAATACTGTTTATGCTGTGTTGCCGTTAATATTTACTGAGGGCAAAAAAAGATCCGGTTTAAGTTTTAAACCGGACCCGGCAGATATTTTTCTTAAAGGCTGACGCGGCTAAATACCTTTGTCCGTTCTTTAAGCTGCCACATACCGTAGATGACGACCGTTTCAATCGGCGTCATAATGAGGCATTTTATGATTCTTGTGATAAAAAGTGCGGAAAATGTATTTCCCGGGATAGCGAGGTACAGCCAGAACGTTGTCAAAACGCCGCTTATAACGAGCTGGTTTATTGCCGCTGCTGTGAAAGTTCGCCAAAGGGCGGGGCGCTTTTTATGCAGCAATAATCCATAAACTGCGCCTGACAAAAATGAATCGAGGGTTATTCCTGGAATAAAGGCACCTGAGGGGAATAACAAAAACTGCACGACGTCTGCAATCCCCGCACCGATGCCGCCGAGCAGCGGCCCGAATATCAAACCCGTAAATGAAACGGGTATGAACGATGTGCCTATTCTCAGATATGTCATCTTGATGGTCAAAAAAGATGCCGCAATGACATCAAGGGCGATAAGAAGCCCCATTAAAACAATTTTTTTGGTTTTTTTCAAAAAAATAACGACCTCCCTCATCAAAGTGGTAATTACCACAAATAGGAAAGTCGTGCCTATCCTTAATTGTGGCAACGGAATGCGAAAGCTGCACCGCAAATCACGAGGATTTTTCGTCCGGACGGCAACTTCCCGTCCATCCGGCACTTAACGCGCAGCAATCTACTTTGCCTGTGTATTATTATAGGGTTTATTTTTCTATATGTCAAATAAAAGCGCTTTGCCTGAATTTACATAATAAGAAGGTTCGGCAGCAGGAAAGCTGTTTGTAACTATTTGTCGAAAAGTTTTAAAGGCATTTCTGTAGCAAAACCGGGCAGTGTTTCATATGCTACTAAAGACGTATATCATTATGTGCAAATTAAACTGTTTTTTTCATAAAGATTTTTTTGCAAAGGACAGTGATTATTTTGACCGTTTATGTCGTAAGGCCGGGTGACAGTATCTATTCAATTGCAAGGGCATTCGGGGTAACGCCCCAAAGCATTATAGAGCCTAACGGGCTGCTCAATCCGTCACAACTGGTTGTAGGCCAGACTTTGGTTATTCCCACAACAGACCAAAACTATACGGTCCGCAGCGGAGACACAATCTATTCAATTGCCAGAAGATTCGGCGTCACCCAAAACGCAATCTTCAGCGCAAATCCCAATATCGGGGCGGACGGGCGCATTTTTCCGGGGCAGGTTATAGTCATTCCCGGTACCGAGAGAAAACTGGGGACCATTGAAGTAAACGGGTATATCTTCCCCGGCTCCGACGAGAGTGTTGTCAGGCCGGCGCTTCCTTTACTTACATATCTTTCGATTTTCAGTTATCAAGTAAATTCCGACGGCAGCTTAACCAATATCGACGACGAAAAATGGATACAGATTGCGCGTGAGAACAGAGTCGCACCGATAATGGTTATAGCGAATATCAGAGAATCCGGCGGATTCAGCAGCGATATCGCAAGCGCAATCTTCGCGAGTGAAAGCGTGCAGGATACCCTTATAAACAACGTGGTCAATACTTTGCGCGAGAAGAATTACTATGGGCTCAACATAGATTTTGAATACGTTTACCCGAGCGACAGAGAGAATTACAATAACTTCCTGCAAAAAATCACTGAACGCTTGAACGCTTTGGGCTACATAGTATTGACGGCGTTGGCGCCGAAACTGTCAGGGGATCAGCAGGGCCTTCTGTATGAGGCACATGATTATCCGGCCCACGGAAGAATTGCTGACCGCGTTATACTTATGACCTATGAGTGGGGATATCTCGCCGGGCCTCCGCAGGCGGTGGCGCCGCTGAGAGAAGTACGGCGGGTTCTCGACTATGCCGTAACCGTAATCCCGCGCAATAAAATACTGATGGGCATACCGAACTATGGCTATGACTGGGTTCTCCCGTACAGGCGCGGTACCCTTGCCACTACATTCTCGAATATCGAAGCGGTAAACCGCGCTTTCCGCAACCGGGCAGAAATCAAATTCGATGAGTCGGCCCAGTCACCTTACTATAACTATTACGACGACCAGCGCCGCCAGCATGTTGTCTGGTTTGAAGATGCCCGCAGCATAAGGGCGAAACTGATGCTGGTAGACGAATATAACCTCGCCGGAATAAGCTACTGGACAATTGAGCGCCCATTCCCGCAGAACCTGCTTGTACTTAATTCGATGTATAATATAAGGAAGGTAATTTAATTCGACATCTATTGACGTATGTCAATATTGAATATATTTTTATAACAATTCTTGAATTTATTATTGACAAATCACAAATCGAGTGATATTATGGAATCAGAAAAAAGGTAATACAGATTGGTTGGAGGCGAGTCCCATGGATAGTAAAGAAGGCGAGCGAAGAGCCCGTGAGAACATGGAATTTTGCCTGTCCCATCTGTAAATATCAGCTTTTTAAAAAGACTGAAGACAGGGCGGTAAGTACCGCATATACAGGCTAATGTTTGACCGGGCTCTTCGGTCGCAGGCAAATGCGATTAGAAGGAGGTTTAAAACAATAAGCCTGTGTTCTGATTGAACTTGCTGTAGAGGTTGAAGCATTATCGTGAAATGAGGCTCTATTTGAATCCCAAAGGATCAAAATTCAGCGATTTGCGGTAGTGTTTCAACCCATAAGTTAATAATATTAAAGAGCCGCTCCCGGAGGGGCGGCTCTTTAATATTATTAACTGCAATTTATTATTCTTTAATAAGAACCCTTTCAATTTCGCCGATATAGGTACGGTGCAGATCGGTGCCAGAATATGTGCGAGCAATTTCCTTGTCGATGAAATTGTCAAGGGTCAAGTCCTGAGCGTAAAGTTTTCTGCAAATAAATACAACGCTCGCCTCATCAAAGTAAACTGCGTCGCCGATGTCCACCGGGGTAAGGCCGGTTTCCTTGACCTTGTCAGTGTCGCGCCCAGAGCGGGAACCGCATATGTTGAGCGCCTCGCGGTATTCCTCTCCGAAGAAGCTGAGTGTGTAGTGGTTGTACTTTTCCATGAACTGATATGTGTATCTTTGCGGACGAATAAAGCTAATTGCCACAGTTTTTCCCCAAAGTATGCCGGCGCCGCCCCAGCTTGCGGTCATCGTGTTGAAGTCCCCCGGTATTCCGGCTGTTATGAGCATCCATTGGCGGCCTATCATATCAAAAATATTGCCCTGCAGTTTTTGAGGCTTAATTTCGTTAAATATTCCCATTTGATTTTCCCCCAATTATTTCGTATCATTAAATACATTATATGCAAATCTATTAGCGATTTAAAGAATTTATCAGCGAAAATATTTATATAGCCGTGAAAATTCTTTATTTAGCAGACATTTCATGATATAATTAATGGCAAATAATGTATATTGAGCCAAAATTACTCCTGCAGCGCTGTACAGGCATAGCCGGAATTAATCTGAGTATAGGAATAATAAGAAGGAGGAAAGTTATGCAATACGATGTGCCGGAATATGAAGGAAATCTGAGAAAATTCATGTTGAAGGTACCGGAAGTAATCTACCGTGCGTCAGGGATAAAGATTTTTGGCAAGAAAATCAGATCCCTTGTATTTACTACAGATGTTTGCATTATACGGAATGTCAATGCAGACGCAGTTATTGCCATCTATCCTTTTACTCCCCAGCCCGTTATAACGCAGGCCATCCTGCTTACAGCCGACAAGCCCGTATTTTGCGGCGTCGGCGGAGGCCTGACCACCGGCAAAAGGGTTGTCAATGTGGCGTCCCATGCGGAGTTTCAAGGGGCGATGGGGGTTGTGGTCAACGCGCCTACTACAAATGACATAATTGCGGAACTGCATGACTCCCTCGACATACCCATTGTTGTGACAGTTGTTTCGGAAAACGATGATATAGAAGGAAGAATAAAGGCGGGAGCGGCTATATTCAATGTCTCGGGAGGACAAAAGACCGTTGAGATAGTGCGAAAGATACGCGAGAAATACCCCAAACTGCCTATTATCGCCACTGGAGGCCCAACTGACGATACTATTGCGGCGACGATAGAGGCCGGAGCCAACGCGATAACATGGACGCCGCCTTCAAGCTCTGAAATCCTCGGCAAAATTATGGACCAGTACCGCGAATCCGCGGCTAATAATATGGAACTGAAACTATTCCATTAATGCTGGCAGTATTTTATACTAATTTTGAAGAATCTGTTTGAGGCCTTTTAGGCAAATAAACAAAATATACACAAAAACGAATAAATATACACTAAAAGCTTGATTTTATGCAGATTTAGTGTATAATAATAACATCACATTCAAAAATGGCTAATAATCCGGCATATAAGGGTTTACGTGAAAGTTTTGCGTTGCCGTGCATTTGAGAGTTAATATTGTTAATTAATGGCTGCATGGAGGTTAATATGAAACAGTATAAGAAGGTTGTTTTGGCGTATTCCGGCGGACTTGATACATCGATAATCATTCCGTGGCTGAAAGAGAATTACGGCTGTGAAGTCATCGCGGTTTCCGCTGACGTCGGACAGGGGACAGAACTTGACGGACTTGAGGAAAAAGCGATTAAGACCGGTGCTTCAAAGATTTATATTGAAGATTTGAAAAAAGAGTTTGTTGAGGATTTCATTTGGCCGACGCTTAAAGCCGGAGCCAAATATGAAAATTACCTTTTAGGTACGTCATTCGCAAGGCCTCCGATAGCAAAGCGCCTTGTTGAAATCGCCAAAAAAGAAGGTGCAGACGCAATATGCCACGGCTGCACAGGCAAGGGCAACGACCAGGTGCGTTTTGAGCTTACCATCAAAGCGCTGGCTCCTGAAATGGAAATCATCGCCCCATGGCGTATCTGGAATATAAAGTCCCGCGACGAGGAGATTGATTACGCGGAGAAGCACAATATTCCACTTAAAATTACCCGTGAGACAAACTATTCCAAGGACAAGAACCTGTGGCATTTGAGCCATGAGGGTTTGGACCTTGAGGATCCGGCCAACGAGCCTAAGTATGACAAGATTCTTGAGCTCGGCGTTTCGCCTGAGCAGGCTCCAGATAAGCCTACATATATCACAATCTCATTTGAAAAAGGTATTCCCGTCGCCCTTGACGGAGAAAAGCTTGACGGCGTTACGTTGATTCAGAAGCTCAACGAGCTGGGCGGAAAGAACGGAATAGGCCTTCTCGACATTGTTGAGAACCGCCTTGTGGGCATGAAGTCACGCGGCGTCTATGAGACACCGGGCGGAACGATTCTCTATCATGCACACGAGGTACTTGAGACCTTGACTCTTGACAAAGAGACAGCACATTACAAGGCACTTGTGGCGCAGAAATACGCCGAGCTTGTCTACAACGGACAGTGGTACACTCCGCTGAGGGAGGCTATCGACGCATTCGTCGACAAGACTCAGGAGACTGTTACCGGCGATGTTAAACTGAAGCTCTATAAGGGCAATATTATAAACGCCGGCACTACATCGCCCTACTCACTCTACAGCGAGGATATCGCCACATTCGGCGCCGATGAAGTCTACAACCAGAAGGACGCTGAAGGCTTCATCAACCTCTTTGGACTTCCGCTCAAAGTCAAGGCTATGCTTGACAAGAAAAACAAGCACTGATTAGGATTGCTTGAAATAAGTGGATCAGTCCCATGCGCTCACACACGCATGGGGCTGATTGCAATTTTTAAGGGTAAAAATATAAGGTTATCCTGATGAGCTTTAAGAAGATAAATAAAGCTTTAGGGCAATAAAAAGGCAGATTAATCCGCGTCTTTGCCGCATGCAGTAATAGGGGGTAATTAAGTGAAACTCTGGGCAGGGCGTTTTAAAAAAGAAACAGACGAACGTGTCAATGACTTCAATTCCTCAATTAGGTTTGATTCGCGCATGTATAAAGACGATATCGAGGGCAGTATCGCCCATGCGACAATGCTCGGCGAATGTGGCATTATAGCAATGCAGGAATCGCTTGAGATTATCGGCGGGCTTAAAGAGATACTTGCCGACCTTGAGAGCGGAAAACTCCAGTTTGACCCGGAAGCCGAAGATATTCATATGTTTATCGAAGCGGAGCTGACGAA
Source organism: [Clostridium] cellulosi (assembly GCA_000953215.1). Classification (NCBI taxonomy): domain Bacteria; kingdom Bacillati; phylum Bacillota; class Clostridia; order Eubacteriales; family Oscillospiraceae; genus Ruminiclostridium; species [Clostridium] cellulosi. Next base: position 1,842,180 of record LM995447.1, on the reverse strand, counting down.
AAGGATAGGCGATTCGGGCAAACGTCTTCATACTGCGAGAAGCCGGAACGACCAAGTTGCACTTGACATAAGGCTTTACCTAAGGCATGAGATTGCGGATATTAAAAAGCTCCTTGTAAATCTGCTTGAAACCATCCTGCAAAAAGCGCAGGAGCATACAAAGACAGTAATGCCGGGCTACACCCACCTCCAACGGGCACAGCCGATTACATTCGCGCATCATCTTCTCGCCTATGCTCAGATGTTTAAACGGGATATCACCCGGCTCGAGGACTGCGCCCGGCGCATGAATGAATGCCCGCTCGGCAGCGGGGCACTGGCGTCAACCACCTATCCTATAAACCGCGAACGCACGGCGCAGCTTCTGGGGTTCAGCACACCGACGCAGAATAGCCTCGATAGCGTCTCAGACAGGGATTTCTGTATTGAGCTGGCGAGCGCCCTGTCAATTATAATGACCCACCTTTCGAGATTTTCTGAAGAGATTATCCTGTGGTGCTCGTGGGAATTTAAGTTCATCGAACTTGACGACGCTTTTTCAACCGGCTCGTCCATTATGCCGCAGAAGAAGAATCCGGACGTCGCGGAACTCGTCCGCGGCAAGACGGGACGCGTCAACGGCGACCTTGTGGCTTTGCTTACAATGATGAAAGGGCTGCCCCTTGCATATAACAAGGATATGCAGGAGGATAAGGAAGCGATTTTTGACGCCGTAGATACGGTTAAGCTGTGTCTTAACACGTTCATGCCGATGATAGCGACTATGCGCGTCCTGCCGGAGAATATGCGCGCTGCGGCGGCTAAAGGGTTTATTAATGCGACCGACTGCGCCGATTATCTTGTCAGAAAGGGGCTGCCCTTCAGGGACGCCTATAAGATAACGGGACAGCTTGTCGCTGCCTGCATAGAACAGGGCAAAACGCTCGAGACGCTCGAAATCGGGGAATACAAAAAGTTAAGCTCGCTGTTTGATACAGACGTTTACGAGGCTATCTCCCTTGATACCTGCGTCAACGGCCGCAAAGCTGATGGCGGACCCGCGGAAGAACCGGTTAAAAAGCAGATAGATGCGCTTAAAGGCTTCTTGGCAGAAATGAAAGAATAATAATTGACATACAAACTGACAATGGGGATGAGACTTTTGAAATATAAGGTGTTTGTCGACGGTGAAGCGGGAACAACAGGGCTTGAGATACGTTCAAGGCTTTCATCACGGGACGATATAGAATTGCTGCAAATCAGCCCCGAACTGCACAGGGACAGGGACGAAAGGCAGCGGCTTCTCAATGCGGCGGACATCTGCTTCCTCTGCCTTCCCGACGACGCGGCGAGAGAGTCTGCCTCACTTGTTACCAATCCCAATACGCGCATAATTGACGCGTCGACCGCCCACCGGACGAATCCCGACTGGACATACGGCTGGCCGGAGATGAGCAAGGAACAGAGGAAAAAGATAGCATCATCAAAGCGCGTAGCGGTTCCCGGGTGCCACGCAACCGGGTTCAACGCCGCGGTCTATCCTCTTATCGCCGGCGGGATAATGCCCACCGATTACCCGGTTGTCGTGACGTCCGTTTCAGGATACAGCGGCGGCGGCAAAAAGCTTATCGCGCAGTATGAGGACACGCGACGAGGGGATCCCGAAATGCAAAGCCCCCGGTATTACGCGCTGACGCTGCACCATAAGCATCTGCCGGAGATGATGAAGATAAACTCCCTCCGGTACGAGCCGGTTTTCACGCCGCTTGTCGCGAACTTTTACAGAGGTATGATAGTTACGCTGCCGATAAACAGGCGGCTGCTCTCAAAGGATATGGACGCCCACGCGGTATGGGAGTACTACAGCGAATACTATAAGGGCGAAAGGTTCATAAAGGTTATGCCTTTCGGCGGCGAGGATTGCCTCAATGGCGGCTATCTCGGAGCGCAGGGCTGCAACGGCACGAACAGACTTGAGATTTTCGTTTTCGGGCATGATGACCAGATCCTTGTAATGTCGAGGCTGGATAACCTCGGCAAAGGCGCTTCGGGAGCGGCAGTGCAGTGTATGAATATTATGTTGGGAATCGATGAAGGTACAGGACTTGCAGAATAATATAATGGCTAAATCAACTATACAATAACGTAAGGTGAAAACGATGAAATATGAGGAAATAGAAGGCTCCGTTACGGCGGCGCTCGGATTTAAAGCTGCTGGTGTCCACTGCGGCATCAGGAAAAATCGCACAAAGAAAGACCTTGGTCTGATTGCTTCCGACGTTCTCTGCAATGCGGCGGCAATCTATACTACGAACAAGGTAAAAGGCGCACCTCTCATAGTTACAAAGGAACACCTTAAAAACGGCAAGGCGCAAGCCATAATCTGCAACAGCGGCAACGCAAACACCTGCAATGCCGACGGGGTATTTATAGCAACCGAGATGTGCAAGGCGACAGGCAAAGCCCTTGGCATCGACCCGACAGATGTCGTCGTCGCGTCCACCGGCGTAATTGGGCAACCGCTTCCGCTTGAGCCGATAACAAATGCCATCCCGGGCCTTTCCGAAAAGCTTTCAAAAGAGGGCTTCGACGACGTGGTCGAAGCGATAATGACGACCGATACCCGCAAAAAGGAAACAGCGGTAAAGTTTAATTTAGGCTCAAAAGAATGTGTCATCGGCGGAATCGCCAAAGGCAGCGGCATGATAAACCCGAATATGGCGACCATGCTCTGCTTTATAACGACTGACGCCAACATAAGCTCTGAAATGCTGCATGAGGCCCTTTTGGAGACTGCCGCGGAAACATTCAATATGGTGAGTGTCGACGGCGATACCTCTACAAACGACATGGTGGTTATTTTGGCGTCGGGCTTGTCAAAAAATGATGAAATAAAAACAAAGGGCGCCGACTATGAAACCTTCAAAGAGGGGCTAAAGATAGTTATGACCTATCTGTCCCGCGAGATCGCCCGCGACGGCGAGGGCGCGACAAAGCTCATCGAAGCTGTGGTGAACGGCGCGCCTGACATTATAACCGCAAGGACGGTGGCAAAGAGCGTTATCTCTTCCTCACTTTTCAAGGCCGCGATGTTCGGTGCGGACGCAAACTGGGGACGGGTGCTCTGCGCAATCGGTTACAGCGGTGCCGATGTGGATGTAAATAAGATTGACGTTGAATTCGAATCCACCGGCGGCAGGATCCTCGTCTGCAAAAACGGCGCAGGCGTTGAGTTTTCTGAGGAACTTGCGCGGCAGATACTTGTTCAGGATGAGATAAAAGTGATAATCAGCCTTAATGACGGCAACAGTTCTGCCACGGCGTGGGGCTGTGATTTGACATATGACTATGTAAAAATAAACGGAGATTATCGTACTTAAAGCAGAAGCAGTGAACAAGGCGGAAGGGGTGCAATCATGGGACAAATATCAAATCTGGATACGGCAAGGGTACTTGTCCAGGCACTGCCATACATCCAGAAGTATTATAACAAGACCATTGTCGTGAAATACGGCGGAAACGCTATGGTTGACGAAAAGCTCAAAAACGCTGTTATGACCGACCTTGTGCTGCTTTCTCTGGTCGGAATACATGTTGTGCTGGTACACGGCGGTGGCCCGGAAATAAGCGAAATGCTCAAGAGATTAGGCAAGGAGAGCCGTTTCGTAGGCGGGCTCCGCTATACCGATAAGGAGACAATAGAAATAGTCCAGATGGTGCTTGCCGGTAAGGTCAACAAGGACCTTGTCCGTCACCTCCAGCAGAACGGCGGCCAATCAATCGGCCTGTGCGGCCTTGACGGCGGCATGATAAAAGCAAGAAAGCTGTGCAAAACCGGTGCGGACTTGGGGCTTGTAGGTGAAATAACACAGGTCAACAGAAAGCCTATCGACGACGCCATCGGAAACGGATATATACCGGTTATCGCCACCATTGGCTGCGGCGAGAACGGGGAAGTCTATAACATAAACGCAGATACGGCGGCCGCGCGCATCGCAGCGGCAATCGGAGCGGAAAAGCTCATGGTCCTTACAGATATAAAAGGCCTGCTTAGGGACAAAAACGATGAAAGTACGCTTATTCCTGTGGTCAATGTAAGCGATGTCCCGAACCTGATACGGCAGGGCATTATTTCAGGCGGCATGATACCTAAGGTGGACTGCTGTGTCGAAGCAGTGCGGCGTGGGGTCAGCAGCGCGAGTATCATAGACGGCAGGGAGCCCCACTCGATACTCGTTGAAATGTTCTCCGACGAGGGTATCGGCACAATGTTTCAGTAATAAAATTAAAGGCGGAGGTGTTCGGGAATGGATTTCAGCGCGGTTAAAGAAAAAGTCGACAAATACGTTATGAACTCTTATTCACGCTTTAACGTAGCTCTGGAGTCAGGCAAAGGCGCAAAAGCATACGGCTGCGGCAAAAGCTATATAGATTTCGGAAGCGGGATCGGGGTCAATGCCCTCGGTTACTGCGACGGCGGATGGGTCAAGGCGGTGTCGGAACAGGCGGCAAAGCTTTCCCACTGCTCAAACCTCTATTACACACCGATACAGGGGGAACTCGCCGAGCTGCTCTGCAAGCGCACAGGTTTTAAAGGCGTATTCTTCTGCAATTCCGGAGCAGAGGCCAACGAGGGCGCGATTAAACTCGCCCGCAAGTACAGCTTCGATAAGTACGGCAGCGGCAGGGCGACGATTGTAACGCTGAAAAACTCGTTCCACGGGCGCACCGTAACTACCCTTTCGGCGACAGGACAGGATGTCTTTCACAACTTCTTCTTCCCGTTTACTGAAGGCTTTAAGTTTGCCGAAGCGGGCAACTTTGACAGCGTAAAAGAGGCCTGCACAAAGGACGTCTGCGCAGTTTTGATGGAACCTATTCAGGGTGAAGGCGGGGTTTTGCCCCTCGACACCGAATTCGTAAAGAAAGTCGCTGACCTGTGCCGGGAGAAGGACATACTCCTGATGTTCGACGAGGTACAGACCGGCATAGGGCGTACAGGAAAGTTTTTGGCCCATGAACACTTCGGGGTCAAAGCTGATGTTGTCTCCTGCGCCAAGGCCCTTGCGGGCGGGCTGCCGATGGGCGCTGTGCTGTGCCGCGGCGGGCTCGAAAACGTCCTCTCGGCAGGCACGCATGCCACTACCTTCGGCGGCAACCCGATAGCCTGCGCCGGGGCGTTAGAGGTTGTAAAGCGCGTCAGCGATGAAAAGTTTCTTAAAGAAGTTACCGAAAAGGGAGAATATATTAAAGCCCGCCTTTCAAAAATAGATGGTATCGGAGAAATCCGCGGCAAAGGGCTTATGCTGGGCTTTGACGTCGACGGGGTATCGTCAAAAGACGTCGCCGCAAAGGCGGCAGAGAACGGCCTTCTTATACTGACGGCAAAAACCGCGCTGCGCATGCTGCCTCCGCTTACCATAACGAAAGAAGAAATTGACTGCGGTCTCGATATCCTCGAAGACACGATTAAAAGCATGAAATAAGAGGGGGATTTCCAGTGAAGCATTTATTGAAAATGCTCGACCTTACGAGTGAAGAAATCATAGAGATACTCAACCTCGCTGACCAGCTTAAGTATGAAAAGAAACATAATATTCCTCACCCGCGCCTTGCCGGCAAATCTCTGGGCATGATTTTTGAGAAGTCATCAACGCGTACGCGTGTTTCGTTCGAGGTCGGCATGTATGAGCTGGGCGGACATGCGCTGTTTTTGAGCTCGCGTGACCTCCAGATTGGGCGCGGCGAACCGGTTGAGGATACCGCCCGCGTACTTTCACGTTACCTTGACGGCATAGAGATTCGTACATTTTCTCAGGAAGAAGTGGAAAACCTCGCAAAGTACGCTACTATCCCGGTAATCAACGGCCTTACCGATTTTGCCCACCCCTGTCAGGTTCTCGCGGACCTGATGACCATTCGTGAGTTCAAGGGACGCCTCGAAGGTTTGAAGATGTGCTTTATTGGCGACGGCAACAACATGATGAACTCCCTTATCGTCGGCGGCATAAAAACCGGCATGACAGTATCTGTCGCCTGCCCGAAGGGCTATGAGCCGGCGCAGCAGGTGCTGGATTTCGCAAACGAGGCAAACAAGAAAAAGCCTGTGTTTACACTTTGCCACGACCCGATGGAGGCGGCAAAGGACGCCGATGTTGTATTTACTGACGTTTGGGCATCTATGGGGCAGGAGGCGGAGGTCGAGAAGCGCCGCCGCGATTTCAAAGGCTTCCAGGTCAATGCCGAGCTTATGAAAGTCGCAAAGCCGGACGCTATGGTTCAGCACTGCCTGCCTGCGCACAGGGGAGAAGAGATTACCGCCGAGGTTTTAGAGGCGCATGCAAACGAGATATTCGAAGAGGCTGAAAACAGGCTCCATGCTCAGAAAGCGGTTATGGTAAAGCTGATGGCGGACTGATATCGCGAATATATAAAAAATCCTGCTTCTATTATTGAAGCAGGATTTTTTTGCGCAGTTTTTCTTATTGCCTGACTTGTGATATTAAGCTATATTTATTTTTCTTAATCAACGGCCGTCAAATTGAAATACAACCTTACTAATTGCATACTCGCCGTAATATTTTGTCCATGAGCGGCATATAGTCTGATAGAAAGAAGCCGTTTATGAGAACATGCCGCGTTGCTGCGGCGGGAGGGATTGCAATGCCGATGCAGGATGATAAAAATACGGTCAAAAAGGTACACAACATTATACTTGAAGACAGACGGTCGCTTACTGTCTCGGGCGTTTCCGATGTCGACAGCTTTGACGAGCAAACCGTCATGCTGTATACAGAGCTTGGTGAGCTTACCATCCGCGGAACCGACCTGCATATGAACAAGCTCAATGTAGAAACCGGTGACGTCAGCATAGAGGGCAATATCTCCTCACTGTCGTATCAGGATGAGGTTCCTCGCGGCTCTGGCGGCTTTATGGGCAGACTTTTTAGATAGGATGAACATTTATGGGGATAACGATTTCGGGACAGACGGGGCTGCTTATTTCGGCGGCCCTTCTTGGTTTTATGCTCGGCGGCCTGTACGATGTATTCCGGTTTATAAGGGTGGCTACTAGGTGCGGGCGCGTGGGGTTGGTTTTTCTCGATATTTTTTACTGGCTCATCTGTTCTATTGCGACATTTGTTTTTATCCTGCTGGAAAATGAGGGAAAAATCAGATTTCTTGTTTTATTGGTTGAAGCATTGGGAGCGGCGCTGTATTATTATACAATAGGCGCTATTTTTATAAAAAGGGCTGAGGAAATCGACAGGGCTGTAAAAAGACATGTAAAACAGGCGGGCAAGGCAGTTATGGGGCCGGTGCGCAAGTATGGCGGTGAAGCGTTTTCCAAAATATCCAATAGTTGTAATAAGGCATACAGGAATATTAAAAAAGATTCTAAACTTTTGAAAATACGCTTGAAAGTTAAGTCTAAGATGATGTATAATTTAATACAACCAGCAAAGAAGCCCAAGCCTCATAAAAAACGATAATCTTCAATAAGAAGCGGGGCTCTTTGAAACTACCGCTTTTTTGGTTGGAGCGTGACTTGATGAAAAAGCGCAGGAAGAGTTTGATATTAAAAATAGCTATCCTTTCGTTCGCGGTGTATATCGTGGCGACGCTTATCTATCAGGCAGTTCAAATCAAAGAAAGCAATAAAAGGCTGGCTCAGGTGAAATCCCAGTATGCGGCTACGCAAGCAGAAAATGAAAAGTTAGAAGCACTTCTGAACGAGAGCGACGAGGAATTTATGGAAAGTGTCGCAAGAGAAGAGCTGGGATATTCAAAACCTAATGAACGTATTTATGTCGACGCATCAGGAAACTGATTTAACCTATAATCACGCAGAGTAACACTTTTTAGGAGGATTATTGTTTTTTATGCAGCTTGAGGTTGGTGCTGTTTTAGAAGGAAAAGTCACCGGCATAACCAAATTTGGGGCTTTTGTCGAACTTCCAGGCGGAAAAACGGGTATGGTTCACATATCTGAAGTTGCGCCGACATATGTAAAAGAAATTAAAGATTATGTCAAAGAAAATGAAACCGTAAAAGTCAAAATTCTCGGCATTACGCCCGAAGGCAAGATAAGTCTTTCAATGAAGAGGGTTGAGCCTCAGGCAAAACGCCAGTTCGGCGGAAGACCGGATAACTTTGAATGGCAGCCGAGGGGTAATGAGAACATGACGTTTGAAGAAATGATGAACAAGTTTAAACAGTCGAGTGAAGAAAAGCTGTCAGATCTTAAAAAATATATTGATCCGAAACGCGGAAATCTTTCAAGACGCGCTTCTACAAGGTGAAAATTTAGAACGGAGTGTAGTGTTACACTCCGTTTTCATTATTGGTTGCATATGCTTTAATGCTGCAAATGAAAGGTTACATTTAAATAGAATCAAAAATACTGCTTATTGCTGAAAGACATTCAGTACATACTGCTGACGAACAAGTCTAAAATTTCAATTGAAGGGTGAATAGGTTGCTTATTAAGAATGCGAAAATTTATACTATGGAAGGCCGTCCGATAGAAAACGGATGGCTCAGGACGGAAAACGGCATTATACATTCTCTGGGGGAGGGTGAAGCCCCAGATTATTCAGGGGAGATAATAGATGCAGGCGATGGGGTGTTGCTGCCGGGCCTTATTGACGCCCATACACATATAGGGATGTGTGAAGACAGCCTTGATTTTGAAGGCGAAGACACAAATGAGGATACCGACCCCTCAACTCCGCAGTTGTCTGCTGAGGACGCGATAAATCCTATGGACAGGTGCTTTGACGACGCGCTGTCGGCCGGCGTCACTACAGTCATCACAGGGCCGGGCAGTGCCAACCCCATCGGGGGACGCCTTATCGCCATGAAAACCTACGGCAAGCGTGTCGACAAAATGGTGTTCAAAAATCCTGTCGCTGTGAAATTCGCCTTGGGCGAAAACCCAAAGACCTGCTATCATGCAAACCATGAGACGCCGGTCACTCGTATGGCCACTGCGTCGATTATCCGCGAACAGCTTTATAAAGCTCAGAAATATATGGACAAACTCGAAAAAGCCTCTCAGGATGAGGATGAAGAAGAGCCGGATTTTGAATACAAGTGCGAGGTGCTCATCCCTCTGCTCAAAAGGGAGATACAGGCGCATTTTCACGCCCACAGAGCCGACGACATATTCACCGCTATCCGCATTGCAAAGCAGTTTAACCTTGATTATGTCATAGTCCACGGAACTGACGGGCACATTATTGCTGACGAGTTGAAAGAAGACGGCGCAAGGGTGCTGTCCGGGCCTTTCCTTTGCGACAGATGTAAGCCCGAATTGCATAACCAGACGCCGAAAGGCCCCGGCATTATGTCAAAGGCCGGGCTTGAAGTTGCTATTATCACCGACCACCCGGTCATTCCGATTGAATATCTGTCGCTTTGTGCTGCACTGGCGGTCAAGAACGGGATGGATTATGAAGAAGCGCTGAGGGCTATAACGATAAATCCCGCACGCATAACGAAAATTGACAACAGGGTTGGTTCGCTGAAAGCCGGCAAAGACGCCGACCTCGTAATTTTTGACGGCGACCCCTTGCAGCTTTATACGAACGTCAAATTTGTTGCAGTAGGCGGAAAAAGGGTGAAATAATGCGCGAAATTAAGGTGGGTTTAATAACCGAAACAGTAAAGCGGCTCTGCATTGACGCAAACCACGAGCTTTCATGCGACATGGAGGAAAAGCTCCGGGGCAGTCTGGAAAAAGAAAAATCGCCGCTCGGAAAAGAGGTTCTGAGCGACCTTTGCCGCAATCTTGACGCCGCGAGGGAAATCAAGGTGCCTATCTGCCAAGACACCGGCATGGCCGTCGTCTTTGTTGATGTGGGACAAGATGTCCATATTGTCGGCGGCGCACTGAACGACGCGATTAACGAGGGGGTTCGCCGCGGGTATGTCGACGGGCTGCTGCGGCTGTCGATTGTGTGTGACCCGCTGCGCCGTGTTAATACCGGGGACAATACCCCGGCGGTCATTCATACGCGTATAGTCCCCGGCGATCAAATCAAGATTACCGTCGCACCGAAAGGATTCGGCAGCGAGAACATGAGCGCCATCCGTATGTTTACCCCTGCCGCTTCCCGGGACGATATTATTGATTTTGTCGTCTCGACGGTTGAAAAAGCCGGCAGCAAGCCCTGCCCGCCCGTTGTGGTGGGAGTAGGCATAGGCGGTGACTTTGAATATGCAGCGCTGCTGGCAAAAAAGGCCCTTTGCCGCCCCTTTGACACACCCCAACAGGATGAGTTCTACAGGCAACTTGAAGAAGATATCTTAAGCAAGATAAACGCTTTGGGAATAGGCCCCCAAGGGTTCGGCGGAACAGTAACGGCGCTTGCCGTCAACATCGAGGTTTTTGCGACCCATATCGCCGGACTGCCGGTTGCCGTAAATATGGGCTGCCATGTGACAAGGCACAAGACTGCGGTAATTTAATACACCCACAGTATTTGATGACCTGTAAAGCGCAAATAAAAACGGCTCGGAATTTTACCCGAGCCGTTTTTCAATTTTGCGTGAGAAAGAGAATTTCAAAAGCACCGGCGTGATAATGGTAGTCAAAATAACCACAAGGATGATGGAAGTAAACATGCCGTTTGAGATTATCCCGTTTTGAAGCCCGATATTTGCGGTTATTATAGCGACTTCGCCGCGGGAGACCATTCCGACGCCGATTTGCAGCGCCTCGCTTTTCTTCATCTTAAAGGAGCCGGCAGGCGCGCCGCAGCCGAAAACTTTACCGATGACGGCTATGACGAATATGACAATGATAAAGAATATGTTGTCCGGCGATATACCTTTAAGATTTGCCTGAATCCCGACACTTGCAAAGAATATAGGGGCGAGGAATCCCGAAGAAATCGCCTTGACATTGCGTTCAAGCCATTCTCTGTGGCCAAATTGTGACAGCAGCAGGCCGCACAGGTAAGAACCGGTTATAGCGGCGATGGAGAGGCTCTCGGCTGCAAAGGCGCACAGCAGCACAAGAGCAAGCGTTAAGGACAGCAGCGCCGGGCTGGGCTTTAGTTTGTCAACGTACTTTTTTGCGAATCTCGGCAGGAATGCAATCACCAGAAATGATACAACGCAGAATACCGCAATGCTGATTAATGTCACAGGAAGGGAGGCGCGTTCCGCACTTTTCGTGCCTGATAATGCAAGCGTTATTGAAATTATAATTAATCCCAGAATATCGTCGATTACGGCGGCACCTAAGATGTTGATACCGGCTCTGGTGTTGAGCTTACCCATCTCATTGAGCGTTTCCGCGGTGATACTGATACTTGTAGCCGTAAGTATCACGCCGATGTAAACGCTTTCAATAAGATTGGGGTTAAACAGGTTGGCACAGAGAGTCCCAAGCATGAAAGGCAGCGCTATGCCTCCGCAGGCGATGGCGAATGCGGAAAGCCCCGCTTTTTTCATTTCATCTAAGTTTGTTTCAAGCCCGGCCAAGAACATCAGCGTTATGACCCCGAGTTCGGAGAGCAGTTTAATGTTATCGGTATAATCAACAAAGTGGAGCACAGTCGGGCCAATTAAGACACCTGCTGCTAGCGCCCCGAGCACTTCGGGCATTTTTATCTTCCGGCTTAAAGCTCCGAGCAGTTTTGTTGCGATGAGTATAAGTGCGATTTGAAGCAGTATTTTTTCCACTGTTGAACCTCCATAAATATTGTTTCCAGATGCTGTTTTGAAAATTAATCTGCGACAGGCAAGGTGCATTGATGGTTTTGTGATAATGTAAGCCGCGGCCTGACAGCAGATAACTTGCAAACAGCTTCTTGAAATAGCAATATTGGACATAAAAAAGAGAAGCCTCAAAAAGGCTTCCCACCCAAGAAGCAGAATCTTGAAAACGTATAAAACGTCCAACCGAACTGCGATATTGTCTATATTATACCATATTTACGGGGGATTTCGCAACTATAAAAGCCCTACGCGCTGCAGTTGGCGCAGCAAAAGCGTTCTCAGTTCAGACGGCACCTGAATTTTAAACAGGTAACGGGCGCTGTTGGGTATCCTTTCGATGGCAAGAGCCTGCGGGCTGTTCGGCGCGACAGTAAACATTCTTTTTTTCCCGTTGTTATCCATTGCCGTCACAGCAAACGGCGAGTTGGCGCCAGCGGAGGTTCTGTCCGAGCTGCCGAACAGGGGAGCTATTTCGGCGCTTAGGGCCTCGGGAGCATGTAAGGCGTCGGACAGCTTTTCCGCTGCGGCACGCAGCGCCTCTGGAACATGTAAAGAGTCGGACATCTCAATTGACGCTGCGCGGTTAAGGCCGAGGGGGTCAAGGGCAAAAACGGTTGCAGGTAAATTGCTGTTTGTATTGCTAAGGGCGTCATGCAGCGCTTTAATTGAGTTTGTGGACCACTCAAGGAGCCTTGTCGGTATATTATGAAACGCCATCTGCAAAAGGACTTCCGGATAGGCATATGCCCGCCCCGCGCCGATACCTGCGACAAAGTTCGATATGTCTGCAGTCTCGTCAAATGGGTTACCGGAGCTAAGAACCTGAGGCAAAAGTGTCGGAATATCAGTGGTTAGTCCAATAAACCAGAGGGTATTTTCCGAGTTTCCAAAAACGCTCCTGTAAAAGAAATCTATGGCGGTTATGTATTCCTGTACGTTATGCACGATAAAGGCGGTGCCGTCAGCGTCAGGGTAATACCATCTGGGATAGGGACGTGAAGGGTCATCTTTGCCTGCCGGGCCGCTGTAAGGATAAAAGCCTCTTTTCATATCTTAAGCCCCCAATTAAGACATCTTTTAAAAGTCAAAAAGTCAGAATTTAATTAAAACATCAGTATATTATATTCAAAGTTTTAAAAATGAGCATAAATTTTCAAAATTTATTAATTTTACTTTTTGGTTTACGCAAAAAATTTTTAAGTCACAGCTTTTAAGCGGATAATTTACACAGTTAAAAATTTGTGTTATAGTGATAACTGAAATAAGTTGGGGCAGATAGCTATAAAAGATGGTTTAGTATTATTCAGTACATTTGCGTTATATTAATAAAGGCCTAATGTAATAAAAATCACAGATATTTTGCGCGTGGCAGTGTAGTATATAATCAAAAAAGGGGGACTGAAAATGCCATTAACTATTACTTCAGAAAATTTTGATACTGAAGTTTTGAATTCAGATAAACCTGTTCTGGTTGACTTTTGGGCGACATGGTGCGGCCCGTGCCGTATGATTGCTCCGGTTATCGATGAAATAGAAGCCGAATACGGAGATAAAATCAAGGTCGGCAAGGTCAATGTTGATGACGAGCCGGAAATCGCGTCCAACTTCAACATCATGAGCATACCCACGCTTCTGTTTTTCAAAGACGGAAAGGTTGCCGCTTCATCTGTCGGGGCCCGTCCAAAAGAAGATATCATTCAAATGCTGGGGCTTTAACACAAAAGCTGTCGTCGTTCTGACGGCAGCTTTTTTTAATAGTGTATGCCGAAATTAAAAAGTAAATTCAGAATAACTTTATTTTGCCGCCAATTGATTGAACTTTTCAGCACGGTATTAATTGTATATTGCTGTAAACACCATCAGCACTTGCTTTACAAAATTTTTCATGGGGGTTATAATTTTAACAAAAACAGCGAAAGGGTAATCATATGGAGGCCTATAAAAAGGAATTTATTGAATTTATGGTGAGGTCCGGAGTGCTCACTTTCGGCGACTTTGTGACCAAGAGCGGACGCAGGACGCCTTACTTTGTCAATACAGGAAATTATGTTACTGGTGAGCAGATGCAAAAGCTCGGCGGATTTTACGCTGAGTGCATAAAGGCAAATATCAAAGAAAAAATTGACGCGCTGTTCGGCCCGGCATATAAGGGGATCCCGCTGTGCACTGCGGTTTCTATGGCTCTATACTCCAAATTCAATGAAAACGTAAACTATTGCTTTAACCGCAAAGAAGCCAAGGACCACGGAGAAGGCGGCAGAATGGTCGGATATAAGCTAAAAGACGGCGACAACGTCGTAATAATAGAGGATGTCGTCACAGCCGGAACGTCGGTGAGGGAATGTCTGCCGCTGCTGAAAGAACAGGCGGACGTAAATATTGTCGGACTGATAGTTTCCGTTGACCGCATGGAAAAGGGGACGGGCGATAAAACCGCGAAACAGGAGCTTTTTGAGCAGTATGGCATTAAGACATACCCGATAGTCACTGTCAGAGAGATTATCGATTCAATCTACAACCAGCCGATCGACGGCAAGGTCTATATCGACGACGATGTAAAACAGCGCATGGAAGAATATTTTGAAAAATACTGCGTGCAATAAACAGCAAAAAAGGACGGATTATTTCCGCCCTTTATTATTAAGAAGCAGCAGGGCACCGAAAAAAGATTGTGAAAGTGTATACTTGCTGTATAAAAGTTACACTATAGAACAAAATGGAATAGGTTTCGACAAAATAAAAGGCCGCCCTCATTTCGAGGGCGGCTTTTAAAATCATTACTGATTTTGTTGCTTTTTAGCGTTTGCCTTCATACGGGCGGCGTGGTCAAGAATACGCTTGCGCAGACGCAGGCTCTTCGGAGTAACCTCGAGCAGTTCGTCGTCAGCCATATATTCGAGCGACTCTTCAAGGCTTAACTTATGCGGCGGCACAAGGCGGAGCGCCTCGTCACTTGAAGAGGAACGCATATTGGTTACATGTTTCTTTTTGCAAACGTTGACGACGATATCATCGCCCTTAGGTGAACAGCCAACCACCATACCGCCATATACCTTTGTGCCTGGTTCAATAAACAATGTCCCGCGGTCCTGTGCATTGAAAAGGCCGTAAGTAACAGCTTCACCGTCTTCAAATGCAATCAGTGAACCGTAACTGCGGGATGGGATTTCGCCTTTATACGGCTCGTAGCCGTGGAAAACCGAGCTTATAATACCTTCGCCCTTTGTATCAGTCATGAATTCGCTTCTGTAGCCGAAAAGACCGCGTGAAGGAATAAGGAATTCAACGCGCATGCGGCTGCCTTGCGGCTCCATGTGCTGCAATTCGCCCTTGCGCATGCCCATCTTTTCCATGACAGAACCCATGTAGTCTTGAGGGACGTCGATTACTACTTCCTCAATCGGCTCGCATAAAACGCCGTCAATTTCCTTGAAAAGCACACGCGGTGTGCTTACTTGGAACTCATACCCTTCCCGGCGCATTGTCTCTATTAATATGGAAAGGTGCATTTCACCGCGTCCGGATACCTTGAAGGAATCCGGCGATTCAGTTTCCTCAACATGCAGTGAAACGTCCTTGAGAAGTTCTTTGAACAGTCTCGCGCGGAGATGGCGGGAAGTTACATACTTGCCCTCGCGGCCGGCAAATGGGCTGTCGTTAACCGAGAATGTCATTTCGATTGTGGGGTCGGAAATCTTGACAAACTTCAGTGGCTCAACGGTTTCTGGATCGCAAATCGTATCGCCGATAGTTATGTTTTCAATTCCGGATAAAGCGACTATGTCGCCGATTGTCGCAGTTTCGACAGGAACGCGCTTTAATCCTTCAAACTGATAGACATTTGTAATCTTGGCTTTATACGGGGTATATGTGTTGTGATAGTTTGCGACAACTATGTCTTGTCCCTGCTTCAAAGTGCCGCGCTCAATACGGCCGATAGCTATGCGCCCGACATAATCGTTATAGTCAATTGAAGAAATGAGCATCTGAAGCGAGCCTGTTTCGTCGCCCTCAGGCGCCGGTATATATTCGATAATTTTCCGGAAAAGGGGAGCAAGATCCTTGCCTTCCTCGTCCGGATTCAATGTAGCAGTTCCATTTCTGCCGGAACAGTAAACGAAAGGACTGTTCAACTGCTCCTCGTTTGCGTTCAGATCAAACAAAAGTTCAAGTACTTCGTCTTCAACTTCCTTAATTCTTGCATCTGGCTTGTCTATTTTGTTAATGACAATGATGACCTTGTGGCCGAGGGACAATGCCTTTTGAAGCACGAAGCGCGTCTGCGGCATAGGCCCTTCTGCGGCGTCGACGAGAAGGAGAACCCCGTTTACCATTTTGAGAATACGTTCAACTTCGCCGCCGAAGTCAGCATGGCCAGGGGTGTCCACTATATTTATCTTAACGCCGTCAAACTTTGCGGCGGTGTTCTTAGCCAGAATGGTTATGCCGCGTTCACGTTCAAGCTCGTTCGAGTCCATAACGCGCTCCTGCACAACCTGATTTTCTCTGAATACGCCTCCTTGTTTAAGCATTTCGTCGACCAATGTTGTTTTGCCGTGGTCGACATGGGCAATTATTGCGATATTGCGGAGATCGCTGCGTACCAATTAAACCTGCTCCTCCCGAGATCGGGCCGCAAATGTATTATGCGGCTAAAATTATATATATTTTCGTAAAATTCCATAACATTATTATTTTACGCTTTTATTGATATGCTGTCAAATTAAAAAAGCAATATTAATCTTTCTTTCATACTAATGTGAGAATAGTGTCGGTTTTGGTCTATTGGTTGTATAAATTTCTGCTGAATGAATTTTTTCAAATAAAAAACCGCCTGTAAAATCAGGCGGCCAAACAGCGCTTATACTTATTTGAAACTTGGCAATAATAAGCGGTGCCTGTGGGGGGCACCGCTTTCTAATTACTTTTTCTGCGTTATTTAATCATTCTTTTGAATTGCCTGCAATACAATTAAACATAAAAATATGCTGACAGCATGAACATAATTAAAAATTAAATCATAAAACTGAATTCCAAAACACAATAACGCTTAAATATTCTTGAAAAAAGCTCTTTATAAAAGTATATTCGTCTGCCGCAGAAAATGTGAAAGTAAATATGTTTATAAAAAAAATATTATTATTCCTATCAGAATTAGTATAAATTTTTGTTGACAAACGGCTATACTGGGAATATAATAAAAGCATAGTAAATATGTATGAATAATATGGATTAACGATTGGAGGAATAGATATGGCGAAAATCGCAAAGAATTTAACGGATTTAATCGGAGGCACTCCGCTGCTTGAACTTTCAAACTACAATAAAAGCAGAAATCTCGGGGCTACTCTCGTAGCAAAACTCGAATATTTTAACCCCGCAAGCAGCGTAAAGGACAGAATCGGGTATGCGATGATAAAAGACGCTGAAGAACATGGACGCCTTAACAAGGACAGTGTTATAATAGAACCCACCAGCGGCAATACCGGCATTGCGCTTGCATTTGTCGCCGCGGCAAAGGGTTATCGGCTGATACTTACAATGCCTGACACGATGAGCATTGAACGCCGTAACTTGCTGAAAGCTCTTGGGGCAGAACTGGTTTTGACCCCCGGGTCAAATGGCATGAAAGGTGCCGTTGAAAAGGCAGAGGAGCTTGCAGCTTCCATTCCGAATTCAATAATACTGCAGCAGTTTAAAAATCCAGCGAATCCGGCTATTCATAAAGCGACGACCGGACCTGAAATCTGGAACGACACCGACGGAAAGGTGGATATCTTTGTTGCCGGTGTCGGCACAGGCGGCACAATAACGGGCGTTGGCAAATTCCTTAAAGAAAAGAACCCAAATGTCAAAATAGTTGCAGTCGAGCCGTTCAGTTCACCTGTCCTTTCAGGCGGAAAACCCGGCCCGCATAAAATTCAGGGTATTGGCCCCGGCTTTGTTCCGGATGTTTTCGATCGCAGCGTTGTCGATGAAATCATTACTGTAAAAAATGAGGATGCCTTTGAAACATCCCGCAGTATTGCAAAGAGTGAAGGGCTGCTTGTGGGCATATCTTCCGGCGCTGCCGCATTCGCTGCAACACAGGTTGCTGAAAGGCCGGAGAACAAGGGCAAATTGATTGTAGTTATGTTCCCGGATTCCGGTGAAAGATATCTTTCAACTACACTTTTCGGATAAGAACACGTGCTCTGCAGGACTGCCTTTGGTTGAATTAAATCAGAGGCAGTTTTGCTGTTTAAGTACTCAATTTGCAAGCAAGCCGCTTATATGTAATCTAACGGGTAATGACAAAAAAAGAAACCAAAATTTAGGTAAAAAGGCAAATATTAATGGAGCCAATTGGAATAATTCTCTTGATTTTTACATCTAATTGGTGTAAAATAACATAAAGGCAAAGGGTATTTAATGGGCGGTTAATCACTCTCCTAAGATGGGGGGTGATATTGTGGAGTACTTGGCGGCAATTATACTTATACTTATATTTGCCACAGGATACGTAAAAACAATAAAAAAATAGCCGCCCCGTGCTCAATGGATGCGGCTATTTCGCGGACATTGGGTTAACCGCTGATGCGGGTACCCTTTGCCTTACCTTTTAATTATATAAAATAAAAAAAATTAAGTCAATAGGTTAATTTAGGGAGAGACAAAAATTAATATAAATTAGAATAAACCACCAAATATACATTGATTTTTATGGTGCGTGTTATTGAAAAAGCCAGTACATGAGCATTGAGAAGTCGCATAAAAAGGAATTGAGAACAAACGAAATGAATGTTATGGCATATGCAAAAGCCGGAACAACCAAAACCAGAAGGTCAGGTTGTTCCGGCTTTTTTGAACCAGCTTCTCAGCAGAAGTTGATTTTTAAACCAAAAAC
The DNA here is from genome assembly GCA_000953215.1 of [Clostridium] cellulosi. Classification (NCBI taxonomy): domain Bacteria; kingdom Bacillati; phylum Bacillota; class Clostridia; order Eubacteriales; family Oscillospiraceae; genus Ruminiclostridium; species [Clostridium] cellulosi. The sequence continues at coordinate 1,823,585 of LM995447.1, read as the reverse complement.
TGCCGCAGTCACATCTGTTCTGCGGCAGTTTATAGTTCAAAGTCGCTTTTATCAAATTCCGGAAGAATAGGCGCGTGTGAAGGGACGCGTTTTAAAGGGTCATATTTGTAGCTGCGGCAGCAGAACGAGGCATCGACCACGCCTTTTTTCTTGCAAAGAATCTTGATTCCGTCGTTTGCGGGTCTGCCGTGCATACAGATTGAACAGTTGCCGTCTTTTGTCTTTGAAAACAGGCTTTTCAAAACAGTTCCCTCCGATTAGATAACCTACTTGCCGCTTATAGGTAGCCATACCAGAAAAATCGATTTATTTCACATATAAGTATAGCAAATAAACGACAAAAATCAATCTTCGGAGTGGCTTGGCTGAACATATATAATTTTCCAGTTCAGACATTTACAAGAGACAGGAGCAGAATAGCGATGATGAACAGCATTGCGCAGACGGCGGGTATGCTGTGGCATGAAACTATCAGGTTGTTTTGGTATGTGGCAAAAGCAGATACCACGCTGCTTGTCGGTATGGCGGAGGGGAATATTTTAAACAGCACAAGGGCAAACACTGTGGAAAAGAATACATGCAGGATTCTGGTTAGAATGAAAAGTTTTGCGGAAATACCGGATTCCTTTATCAAGGATATCACCTGAAACTGGACAGATAATCCCGAAAAACCGAGGATTGCTGCTGTGAGCAGTATTGCCGGCAGCCCAACAGAGCCAGAAGCGGCGGCGCACCCGTTTGTCACTTCAAGCAAACCGACGGCTGCGCGGCTGTAGAACGATGGGTCGGATGCCGGAGGCGGGATTATATGTGACACGGTGTCGGCCAGAAGCTGTATGGTTCCTGTGTAATTCAAAAGGCTGTTCAGCGCGGAGAACAGGATGACAAAGGCACAGATTGTGACTATGCTTTGGGCAGAACCGGTCACAGACTTGACAAAGGCCGCGGACAGATTGTCAGCTCTCCTTGTAACATGGATATGTTTGCCCCTGCCCGATTCCCTGCGTTTTTGCCCTATACGCATGACAAGCCCTATTGTAAAAGAGGCCAGCAAATGTACGATATAAAGCAGTATGCCGGCCTGCACATTCTTGAAAAAGCCTGCCCCAACTGCGCCGATGATAAACGCCGGACTTGAATTTATGGCGAAACACAAAAGCCTTTCGGCCTCCCGTTTTGTAAGCGACCCGTTTTGGCAGAGCTTAGCCACTGCGTCCGCCCCGACAGGGTAGCCGCCTATTGCCCCTAATACAAGTGCAGCTCCGGAGCTGCCCGGCAGGCGGAATATCAGTTCTGTCACCGGTTCCAGAAAGCGCCCGCACCAGTCGGCTGTTCCTGAGCTTATGATGAATGAGGAAAGCACAAGAAACGGGAACAAAGACGGGATAATTGTACTGCCGCAGAGCAGCAGCCCTTTTCTGGCACCCTCCAGTGCAGGCTGAGGTACAAACATGAGCAGCAGCATAAGTATTGCGGCTAAAATGGCGGCTACAATTTTTTTCGTGCGCCTTAACATGATTGTGGATGTATTCTTGGACATTTTAATTCCTCCCCCGTAATGTATATGTGGCAAAGCTGTGACAGCATGTATTTTTATTGGAAATGCCTCATAAATTTAAAACAGCGATTTATGTAAAAATCAGGCTTTGATGACAGCTCGGGGGTGCTTTGATTGGCGCGTCATAAAATCCGAAAAAGGCCAGAATCTGAAAAGAGAAAGCGAAGATCAAATAGAGCCGAGACAATGGCAATAAAAGCGGCAAGGGCGGTTGAACTGCCCATAGATTTCGTTGCCGGAATGGTACATTTAGACTTTTCGGGGAACCGGGAAGTAGTGGTTGAGGGCTGCCGGGGAGTCCTTGAATATGACGAGAACATTGTGTGCATAGACACCGGAAAAATGAAAGTCCGGTTTTTGGGCAGGGACCTTGCCATCAGAAATTATATTGATAAATCAATAACTGTCAGTGGTTTTATCAATTCGGTAGAATTTTTGACTTAGTGCGGCTTAACAGTTAAAGCCGCATTAAAGCGGGAACAGCCGTATTGATGACAAATCGGAGGAATTATGTTTTTTTTAAGGCTAATCCAGATATTTCTCGGATATATTAAATTCAGAGTCGACGGGGCAAGCTGTGAGAAGTTTTTAAATCTTGTGTCGAGGGCCGGCATAGTTTTATGGAATATAAGGCGCGATAAGACGGGCCTTTATGCAAACGTGCTCTTGTCAAAATATAAAACCGCAGAACAGCTCGCGAAAAAGGCGGGGGTAAAGCTTACAATTGTTAAGCGAAAGGGTGTGCCGGTATACCTTATAAAGCTGAAGAACCGGCTCGGTTTCGTGTTAGGTATAGTCTTGTTTGCCGCGATTATCGTATATTTTTCAGGCTATGTGTGGATTATTAAAATCAGCGGCAACAGCACAGTTTCTTCCCGCGAAATAATGTATGCGCTCAGTGACCAGGGGCTTGAGCCGGGGGTGAGAAAAAGCACATTTGACAGAAAAACAGTAGAGCAGCAGGCGTTAGAAAAGATACCTGAGTTGTCATGGATTCATATAAATTTAAGCGGCTCGGTCGCAAATGTTGAGGTGGGTGAGCGGACAAAGCGTCCGGAACTGGTTCCGGACGACAGGCCCTGCAATATAAAGGCGAGTGAAACCGGGCAGATACTGCAAATGGAGGTCTATGAAGGGCAGACCACGCTGAAGGTCGGCGACACAGTCCAAAAAGACGAGCTGCTGGTCAGCGGCGTAATTGAGGAGCCGATGACCATGCTCACCAGATACGTCCACGCGAGGGCGAAGATAATAGCCTCGACCTCCCGGGAACTCAGCGTAAAGGTGCCGTTCAAAACAACAGAAAACAGGGATACCGGCAAGGTGATAAAGAAATACTCAATAAGGTTTCTGAATGTTTCTATACCCTTTTATTTTGGGGTGCCGAGCGGCAACTACAGACGGCTTGCCTATAAAAATCCGCTGGTGATAGGCGGTACGCAGCTTCCCGTTTCGTTTAATACGACCGCCTTTCTGGAGTATAAAAATGTTCCGGTAACGCTTAACAAGCAGCAGGCGCTTGAAAAGGCGAAAAAATTGATTGCGGACAAAGAAAGAATCGAGTTTTCAGGCATTAAAGTAACTGCCAAAGAATATGAACAGAAGTTTGAGCCGGATGGAATTACATTGATAGGGAAATACAAATGCGAGGAGAACATTGCCGTATCAAAGGAGGTGAAAATCGGCGAAACGGGCGGCAAAAGGATAATTAGGCAAGAAAGCTGATAATTTTAGTTAAAATGATAATATGAAAATAGGATATTTTGTGGTACAATATTATGGAAATTAGCGGTGTGATAAACAAGCGGCAAAAATCCAGGTATTAAATTAAAATTAAGGGTGAGGAAATGGCTGAGCAATCAATTAGCATCGAAAGAATCGACCAGATAACAGGGCTCTTCGGAAATTTCGATGAAAATATACTTGCAATCGAAAAAGAGTTCAATGTTAATATTCTCAACCGTGGTACAGACCTGCGGGTAACCGGCGAACCTGAGGATGTTGACAAAGCAGTCAGAACAATTGACGAACTTATCAAAGCGATGAACCGCGGCGAAACAATCAACAGTCAGAACCTGAGCTATCTTATGACACTGGTTGAGGAGGGTAACGAAGACAAATTTGAAAAGCTCAGCGGCTGTATCTGTATAACGTCCAACGGAAGGCCAATTAAGCCGAAAACCATCGGACAAAAAAACTATGTAGAGGCGATAAAAGAAAATACTATTGTGTTCGGTATCGGCCCCGCGGGAACCGGTAAAACCTATCTCGCAGTAGCTATGGCAGTAGCCGCGTTCCGCAACAAGGAGATAAACCGCATTGTGCTGACCCGGCCGGCGGTTGAAGCTGGTGAGAAGCTCGGCTTTTTGCCTGGAGACCTTCAGACAAAGGTTGACCCTTATTTAAGGCCGCTTTATGACGCTCTTTATGATATGCTCGGCAGTGAGAGCTTTCAAAAATACCAAGAACGGCAAAGCATAGAGGTAGCCCCGCTGGCTTACATGCGAGGCCGTACTCTTGATGATTCTTTTATAATTCTTGACGAGGCTCAGAATACAACACCCGAACAAATGAAGATGTTTTTAACACGGCTCGGATTCAACTCAAAAGCAGTTATCACAGGCGATGTAACACAAATTGACTTACCCGACGGAAGAAGGTCAGGGCTTATCGAAGCGTCTAAAATACTCAAGAATATTGAGGGCATCCACATCAACTATTTTACTGAGAGGGATGTAGTAAGGCATAAATTAGTGCAAAAGATTATCAAGGCATACGAGAAGTACGAAAGGGAAGGAAGACGATAAAATGGATAAACTAAAAGTATATATAGAGAATCGGCAAAAGAAAGTAAAAATTCCTTCAGGGCTGAGGCTCCTTGTGCGGCGCTGCTGCAACGCAACGCTTGTAGCTGAAAATTTTGAGGGAAGCGCAGAAGTAAATGTGACATTTGTCGATGATGAACAGATAAAAGAACTTAATCAGCAGTACCGGGGCAAAAATACATCAACGGACGTGCTATCTTTCCCGATGGGCGAAAACGGGAAGTTTGACATAAATCCAGATACAGGCGCCTATGTGCTCGGCGACATTGTCATTTCCCTTGAACATGCCGCGGCACAGGCTGAAAAATACGGACATTCATTGCAGCGTGAAGTCGGATTTCTGACCATTCACTCAATGTTGCATATACTGGGCTATGACCATGTGAACGGCGGAATTCAGGCGATGCGCATGCATGAGCGTGAGGACGAGGTTATGGCTGCACTCGGCCTTGACCATGATGTTTACGAGGATAATTTAAACAATGGTTAAGAAAGTAAAAAACCTTGCCCAAAGTTTCAGGTACGCGATAAGGGGAATTGTCCACTGCGTAAAGAATGAACGCAATATGAGGATTCATATTGTCGTCGCCGCTTATGTACTGATATTCTCTGTGTTTTATAACTTTTCAGCTACGCAGTACCTTATCCTGCTCCTGACTATCGGCATGGTCTTTTTTGCTGAGACGGTTAATACGGCGATTGAAGCGCTTGTTGACCTTGAAACCCAGAGCTATGACAGCCTTGCGCGCATAGCAAAGGATGTAGCCGCGGGCGCTGTGCTTATCTGCGCTGTATTCGCCGTTGTAGTGGGCATTATATTGTTCTTTAAACCCGCAGTTATTGCACAAATTTTTAGCTTTCTAATACACAACATATTATATGGTGTATTATTTTTATTATCTTTGCCGGCGTCTGCTTTCTTTATCTTTGGCTTGCCGTCCGGCATCAAGTTTTTAAAAAAATAAATTTGAGCCGTTAAATTTAATCGGCAGGGGAGAGCAACTTGGAAGTAACACGATCCGGATTTATCGCGATAGTAGGACGCCCGAATGTGGGCAAATCCACACTACTCAACGCTATGATAGGCGAAAAAGTCGCCATTGTTTCAGCAAAGCCCCAGACTACGCGCAACAAGATAACAGGGGTGCTGACGGACGGTGACGTCCAGCTTATATTTCTTGACACTCCTGGGCTTCACCGCTCACGTAACAAACTCGATGACTATATGCGCCGCACTATTGACGATTCGCTGACTGAAATTGACGCCGCCGTCCTTGTAGTTGAGCCGCAGGTCAATGCAACTGACTCCGAAATGGAGCTTATCAAAAAACTGTCGGCGAAAAAGGCTCCGGTTTTGCTCGCTGTCAATAAAATTGATACAGTAAAAAAAGAGAGCCTGATGGAAGTTATCAGCGAATGGTCAAAACGGTATGATTTTAGCGCAATTGTTCCGCTCAGCGCAAAAACCGGAGACGGTGTCGAAATTTTAAAGGATGAGCTGAAAAAGCAGATGCCCGAGGGCCCGCAGTATTTCCCCGACGATATGCTGACCGACCAGCCGGAAAGGCTTATCGTCGCTGAAATCATCAGGGAAAAGCTCTTATACCTGTTGTCGGACGAGGTTCCCCACGGCACCGCCGTTTCGGTCGAAAGGATGAAAGAGCGCCCTCAAGTTATGGACATTGAGGCTACAATCTATTGCGAAAAAGAAAGCCACAAAGGTATAATTATAGGCAAAGGCGGGCGCATGCTCAAAGAGGTCGGCATCAAAGCCAGAGCCGATATTGAGGCATTTCTCGGCTGTCATGTCAATCTCCAGCTCTGGGTAAAAGTCAAGGACGATTGGCGCAACAGGGAAAATATCCTAAGAACGCTGGGGTATGACTGATATTGATTTATCATATTAAAAAGTCAATGATAAACTAATGGAACTTGAAGTATATATTACCGGACATATTGCCGTCACCTTCGTGAAAAACTTTAACAGGAAGCGTTGATAAAGTTTAACTGGAATGTTTGAAAAGATATTTTTCAGACATCCGCAATTTAAAGCGTTTCAAAACAAATGGGGCAGCCCATTAATCGGAGGGATTTTGGTGGACAGAAACGCCGTTTGGGCATTATTCGAAAAGACAGGCAATATTGGCGCTTATATGTTGTACCATAACATGGGTATGTCCGGCGCTTTAGATAACCGGGAGGCAGCAGCTAATGCAGATAAAAACCGACGGACTGATCATTCGCGATCTGAATGTCGGTGAAGATGATAGGATAGTAACAATATTGACACGTTCCCGAGGCGTCGTAAGAGCCTCGGCACGTGGGGCACGCCGCGTCAAGAGCCGATTATCGACTGCAACGCGGCTGTTTTGCTATTCGGATTTTACTCTGTTCAAAGGCCGTGAAAAATACATAATCGACGACGCACAGCCAATTGAGTTCTTTCTCGGCATAAACAAGAACCTTGAAGGGCTTGCGCTGGCGCAGTATTTTGCTCAGGCTGCGGCGGCTGTTGCGCCTGAAGAGGACAACGCTGAGCCATTTCTGCGTCTTATGCTCAACTCATTAAACTTTATCAAGAACGGCAACAAAAAACTCGTTCAGATAAAGGCCGTATTTGAACTGCGTATTCTGACAATGGCGGGATATATGCCTGACCTCGTCGCGTGCAGAAACTGCGGCGCATATGAAGCCGACACAATGTATCTTGACCCGATAACCGGCACGCTCCTTTGCGGTGACTGCGCAGCTTTGGGGCATGGCGCGGCTGTGTCCGGCAATCCCAAACTGTCAAAGGGCGCCCTCGCCGCTATGCGCCATATCGCTTATTCAGACTTTGAAAAGCTGTTTTCGTTCTCACTGCCCGACGCTACATTGAAAGAACTCGGCGCGGCGTGTGAGTCATATTTCAAAAGCCAGTTGGAGCGCAGTTTCCCGACACTGGATTTTTATAATTCCATCGCGGGTAAATAATTATTTCTGACTGCAAAACCAAGATATCGGATGTGGTGATATTGGATTTATCCCAAAAATCAAGGAAAGCGCTTGAATATGATAAGATAACCGAAATGCTCGCCCTTGAATGTTCATGCGAAGAAAGCGCGGCATTGGCAAGAGCGCTTGTTCCTTTTGACGATATAGAAAAGGCAAGACACGCAATGCGTGAAACCGAGGACGCCTGCAGGCTGTCATTGCGTTTCGGCGGCCCGTCGTTTTACGGGCTTAAAAATATTAAGAATCAGCTTCACCGGGCAAAGATCGGCAGCTCACTGAACCCGCGGGAGCTGCTCGATGTAAAGTCGGTGCTCTATGCTATCCGCACGCTTTCGCATTACCGCGAAACATCTGAGAGCATGGAGACCTGCCTTGACGGGTATTTTGACAACCTTGCGCCGAACAAATACCTTGAGGACAAGATCGACAGCGCGATAATCTCCGAGGACGAGATCGCCGACACCGCCAGCGAGGAGCTTCTGCGCATACGCAGGGCGAAAAAGCGCACCGAAGAGCGCGCCAGAAACCAACTGGAAAAGATAATCCGCTCCCCGCAGACACAGAAATATCTGCAGGAAGCGATAATTACAATCCGCGGCGGGCGTTTTGTTGTTCCGGTAAAAGCGGAGTGGCGAGCAGAGATTCCGGGGCTTGTTCACGATACGTCTGCCAGCGGTTCGACCATATTTGTCGAGCCTATGGGCGTGGTGGAAGCAAACAATGAGCTCAAGGTGCTGTCTTCCAAAGAGGAGAAAGAGATTGAGCGGATTCTCGACGAGCTTTCCAAAGAGGTCGGCACCTTTGCAGACAGCATAAAAGAGAGCGCCGATACCGCGGTATTACTGGATTTTATATTTGCAAAGGCACGCTTGGCGTTTAAGATGAAAGCTACCGCCCCAAAACTTGAAGCCGACGGCGGCATTGAACTCCATAAGGCGCGGCACCCGCTGCTGGACCCTAAAACGGCGGTTCCGATAGACCTGTACCTCGGCGGCAACTTTGATACCCTCGTTGTCACCGGCCCTAATACGGGCGGCAAGACCGTTGCCCTCAAAACGCTCGGGCTACTGACGTTGATGGCGTGTTCGGGGCTTATGATACCAACCGCTGAATTCAGCCGGGTCGTATTCTTCGAAAAGGTGCTTGCCGATATCGGCGATGAACAGAGCATAGAGCAGTCATTGTCCACATTCTCGGCACATATGACGAATATAAGGGATATCCTTGATGAGTGCGGCGAAAACAGCCTTGTTTTGCTGGACGAGCTGGGGAGCGGAACCGACCCCGTCGAAGGGGCAGCGCTTGCGGTAGCTATTCTGGAATATTTGAAGCAAAAAGGCGCAAAGACCGCGGCGACGACCCATTATGCTGAGCTGAAGGTTTACGCTCTTCAGACGGACAGGGTTGAAAACGCCTGCTGCGAATTCAATGTTGAGACTCTTAAACCGACTTATCGACTGCTTATAGGTGTGCCGGGGCGTTCCAACGCCTTTGCTATTTCCAAAAGGCTTGGTATAGACGACGCGATAATAGACAGGGCACGGGAGCTTATCTCAAGCGAGGATTCGCGGTTTGAGGATGTTGTGCAAAAGCTTGATACCACCCGCCAGAACATGGAGATCGAGCGCGGTCGGGCAATGCTGGCCCGAACCGAGGCCGAAAAACTCAAAAAGCAGGCGGAGGAGCTGAAAAAATCCGTCGAAAGGGAAAAGGAGAAGGAACTCGAGAAGGCAAGGCGGGAGGCAAAGCGCCTTTTGGAGCAGTCCCGCGCACAGGCGCAGATGATTTTGAATGAGATTGAGGCACTGCGCAAAATGAAAGACACGCAGGATGCCGCCGAGTTGCGGGAACTTGCTAAAACCCAGATTGGTGCGCACTTAAAGCAGTTTGAGCGCATAGCCGACCCCGTAAAAGAGAAGCCTGCGGAGCCTTACAAATTGCCGCGTCAGTTAAGGCCCGGCGACTATGTGCTTATTACGGATATCGACAAAAAGGGTACGGTTCTGAAAGCTCCGGACTCGTCTGGATTTGTTGAAGTACAAGCGGGTATTATCAAAACCCGCGTCAGGATTGAGAACCTGCGTCTTTTGGACGAGAATAAACAGCAGCAAAAGCTGCAGTCAAGCATAAAGACCAATATCGACCGCTCAAAAATCCCTGCGAAAAATGAGCTTGACCTGCGCGGATATACCGTTGAAGAAGCGCTTATTGAGGTCGATAAATTTATTGACAACGCACAGCTTGCAGGCATCGGCGTTCTTTCGATAATCCACGGAAAAGGCACAGGCGCTTTAAGAAGCGCCATCCAGCGGCACCTCAAGAGCCACCGGGCTGTAAAGTCCTTCAGGCTGGGGCATTACGGTGAGGGCGAAGACGGCGTCACTATACTCGAACTTAAATAAATTTACAGTTATTTTGGAATAGCTGGCATAAACCATTTTTTTGTGCTAAAATAAAGGAAACTTGTGAACAGTAGCATATTGCAGCTATGCCGGGAGGTTAATATGAAATCTTATTATTCGATTATGCTGGTTACCTTATTCGCTGTGGTTATGGCATTGATCGGTGTGGTGCAAACCGCTATGCTGCATCAGGATCTCTCGCCGGCTGACGGCGCTGTTGTAGCGCTGGCACTGCTGGCTGGCATGCTGGCTTATCGTCTCTCACTGGCGGAGAAGCGCATTGCACATCTTGAAGATAAAATAGAGGAGAAAGATGAGCACGCCTCTGGTGGGCTTCCTGATAAAGATGAAGAACATTATATGTAAGATGAGGGGATGGTTTTGACAGCCATCCCATTGATTTTTTATTTTGTCTATGCTGCTAAAGCGCTAAAATTCGGGCTTGTTTAGAAAAACGCGGCGTGATACTGATAAAAAAGACGGCAGCGTCAGCAGGTTCATTTTATATTTATTTAAGAAATTAAACGAACGAAACTTAAATTCTAACCAATAGCCTTTTTGACCTGTTGTAAAAGTGTTATAATAGAAAAGTCCGATAGAAATTTTGAACGGAGTGAAATAATGCCAATAAGAGTAGGCATGATATCTCTTGGATGTCCGAAAAATCAAGTCGATGCCGAAATAATGCTTGCACGCCTGCATGATGAGAATTATGTACTGACGCCGGACGTAAGCTCGGCAGATGTAGTTGTAATAAACACCTGCGGATTTATTGAAGACGCTAAGAAAGAATCAATTGAAAATATACTCGAGATGGCCCAACTGAAAAAAGAGGGGAAAATAAAGGGCATTGTAGTCACCGGATGCCTTGCGCAGCGGTATTTTAAAGAGATGGAGCAGGAATTCCCCGAGGTCAGCTGTATCCTCTCGGTTGGCAGCGCCGGAGCAATCGCACAGGCTGTCAAAGCTGCATATGAAAATAAAAAGCTGAATTTGTATGAAGCACCGGAAAAGCTTGAAATCAGCGGCAAACGCGTTAAGACGACGCTGCCGTTCTATTCATATTTGAAGATTGCGGAAGGCTGCAATAACCGCTGCTCCTACTGCATTATCCCCTATCTTCGCGGAAGGTACAGGAGCCGCCCGATTGAGGAGCTGGTAAACGAGGCAAAGGAACTTGCCGAGGGCGGCGTTAAGGAGCTTATCCTCGTTGCGCAGGATACGACCCGCTACGGCGAGGATCTGTATCACAAACTGGCTCTGCCGCAGCTTCTGCGCGAACTTTGCAAAATTGAAAAGCTCAAATGGATAAGGATTCTCTACTGCTATCCCGACATGGTGACAGATGAGCTTATTGACGTCATTGCGAACGAAGAGAAGATAGTCAAGTATATTGACTTGCCGATTCAGCATGTGAGCCCGAGGATTGTAAAGGCGATGAACCGCCGGGATACCAAAGAGGACCTTGAAGCGCTCATAAAGAAGCTTCGGGAGAAGATCCCCGGAGTAATCCTCAGAACCACGCTGATTGTCGGTTTTCCTGGGGAGACAGAAGAGGATTTCGCACTTCTTGACGAATTTGTCAGGGAGATAAAGTTTGACAGGCTCGGCGTTTTCACCTATTCTCAGGAAGAGGGGACGCCGGCGGCCGTTATGCCTAACCAGATTGATGAGGAGGTTAAGGCGCGCCGTCAGGAAATTATCATGGAAACCCAGTCCCAGATTGTTGAATCCAAGAACAACGCCATGATAGGCAAAACCATAGAGGTTTTATGTGAAGGGTACGACAAACATGCGGGGTACTGTTACGGCAGGAGTGCCGCAGACGCCCCGGAAATTGACGGAAAGGTATTTTTCACGGCAAAAAAAAGGCCGGCTGCGGGCGAATTCGTCAACGTCAGAATAACTGATGTCTGCGATTATGACCTCACCGGTGAAGCAGTCTTAGAAAAGTGGAGGGAATAACAATGAATACCCCCAATAAATTAACGATATTGCGAGTCATTATGGTGCCGTTTTTCATGCTGTTTCTGTTAGTAGACAAGATACCCGGGCACATGATTTTTGCCCTCGCGCTCTTTATTCTCGCGTCAATAACAGACCTCATCGACGGCAAACTCGCGCGCAAATACAATCAGATAACCAATTTTGGAAAACTGATGGACCCGCTCGCTGACAAACTGCTTGTCACATCGGCGCTGATATGTTTTGTGGCGACCGGTCTTGCGGATGTCTGGGCTGTATTTTTAATTATCGCGAGAGAATTCCTTGTCACTTCAATAAGGCTTATAGCGGCTGGTTCAGGCAAAGTTATACCCGCCAACATATGGGGCAAAATAAAGACAAACAGCCAGATTATAGCCATTGTCGCTGTTATGGTTTTCAGTTATTTCTCGCTTCCTGCTTATATCGGAAGCATCTGCGTTTGGATATCCGCTGTCTTTACGGTCATATCCGGCGTGCAGTATGCCTTTACTTACAGGGAGTATCTTTCAGCCGCAAATTGATAAATTTAAAAAAGTTATTTTTGCTTGAACCTTTGGCTTGTATATGGTAATATTATAAAATAGCAATAAATATAAGGCGTTGATCGGGAGAGTAGCTTTTATAAAGGCTAAAGAGAGGGAAAGTCGCCGGCTGTAAGCTTTCCTGCCGTATATATAAGTGAAATGCGCCCGGGAGCCCCGCATGTGAAAATTCAAAGTAGCGTGCGGCGTATGGCAGCGTTAAAGCCTTTGAGTTATAAATCGGAGTGGAACCGCGGGATACCGCCTCCGGCATTAAATGCCGGAGGCTTTTTATTTGGGGTATCCGGCATAATGCAAATATTGATTATATAAGCGGACTCTGTGAAAGGAGAATCAAGTTTGTTTAAAACTTTGAGAGAGGATATAAGGTCAATAAAAGAACGTGATCCGGCAGCGAGATCCAGTCTTGAGGTGTTGCTGCTGTATTCCGGATTGCACGCAGTCATATACTACAGAATTGCTCATTGGCTGTATATGCATAAGAGGTATTTTCTCGCCAGATGGGTGTCACAGCATGCAAAATTCAAGACAGGCATAGAGATACACCCGGGTGCAAAAATAGGCAAAGGCCTTTTCATCGACCACGGAACAGGCGTGGTTATCGGTGAAACGACCGAAATCGGTGACTACTGCACGCTCTATCAGGGGGTTACCCTGGGCGGAACGGGAAAGGATAAGGGAAAGCGTCACCCGACTTTAGGCAACAACGTCATGGTCGGCGCCGGCGCCAAGATTTTAGGCCCCTTTAAAGTGGGCGACAACGCCAAGGTTGGGGCGAACGCGCTGGTTTTGAGCGAAGTCCCGCCGAATGCGACGGCGGTCGGTGTCCCGGCGCGCATTGTAAAATTAAACGGCGAGCGCGTGAAAAGGACCGCCGACCTTGACCAGATCCATATGCCCGACCCTGTTTCACAGGAGATTTGCAGGCTTCAGCATAAGATCGACAGCCTGCAGAAGGAAATTGATAATTTGGTTGAAAATCACATTCAGTAGCTGCTGTGATTGTCCGGCCTATGTGGTCAGAATTATTGATTAATAAGGAGCGCCTGCTGCAGCTTAAAAGGCGTTCCTGAAGATATTAAACGGATTTCGAGGTGCGAAGATGAAGATTTATAATACTTTGACGAGAAAGAAAGAAGAATTAATTCCTATCGAGAGCGGCAAGGTGCGCATCTATGCCTGCGGACCGACTGTCTACAATTTTATCCATATAGGCAATGCCCGCCCGCTGGTTGTTTTTGATACGCTGCGGAGATACCTTGAGTACAAAGGGTATGAGGTCAAATTCGTACAGAATTTTACCGACGTCGACGATAAGCTGATAAACCGCGCGAATACCGAAGGTACAACTGTGCCGGAAATTGCCGAAAAGTATATTGCTGAATATAAGGTTGACGCAAAGGGTCTAAACGTAAGGGAAGCGACAGTTCATCCGAGGGCGACAGAGAACATCGAAAACATCATTGAGCTTATAAAAACCCTTGTGGACAAGGGGTATGCATATGTTTCACAGGGCGATGTTTATTTCCATACCCGCAGCTTTAACGAATACGGCAAACTGTCACACCAGCCGCTGGACGATTTGGAGGCGGGTGCCCGTATTGACGTTTCGGAGATAAAGGAGGACCCGATGGATTTCGCGCTTTGGAAATCCGCTAAACCCGGCGAGCCTGCATGGGAATCTCCCTGGGGCAAGGGGCGGCCCGGCTGGCATATCGAATGTTCCGCTATGGCGCGCCGGTATCTCGGTGACACGATAGATATTCACTGCGGCGGCCAGGATTTGATTTTCCCGCACCATGAAAATGAAATCGCGCAGAGCGAATGTGCGACGGGCAAGCCCTTTGCGCGTTACTGGATGCACAACGGTTATATTAATGTTGATAACCGCAAGATGTCGAAGTCATTGGGCAACTTCTTTACGGTCCGCGAAGTCGCCAAAAAGTTCGGTTATGAGCCAATACGCTATCTCATGCTGTCGTCGCACTACAGAAGCCAGATAAATTTCAGTGAAGATATAATGGAACAGGCGAAAGCGGCCCTTGCAAGGCTTCACAACTGCCGCGACAATCTCGATTTTGCCATTTCAAACGCTAAAAGCGGCAAAATAGATACCGAGCTGAAATCGAAGTTTGAGAGCCGCAGGGTGCAGTTTTGTGAAGCGATGGACGACGACCTCAATACCGCCGACGCGATTTCTGCGCTGTTTGAGCTTGCAAAGGACATCAATATCGCCATATCGGCGTCACCTGATAAAGAAACGCTGGAATATGCAGCTTCAATTTTCGATGAACTGAGCGGCGTTTTAGGGTTTGAAATGAAGAAAAATGTGACTATTGACGCCGAAATAGAAGCGCTTATCCAGAAACGCCAAGAGGCAAGAAAGGCCCGCAATTTCAAAACTGCCGACGCAATCAGGGATGAGCTGAAGGCAAGGGGAATAATCCTTGAAGACACACCTCAGGGCGTAAAATGGTCCTATGCAAACAAATAAGCATTTTAATATTTATAACTGCCCTCCCTGATACTCTCCGTGAGTCTGCAGGCCTTAATAGGCTTTTATTCCGCAGATTTATATATTTCAGAATATGAAAACAGGGATAAGTACAGTTCGTACTTATCCCTGCTTTTTTGCAATGCTTTATCGCCGAAAACATAGCAAACATCAAGCCAATTATGCCTTATTTCCGTTTACGTCACATAATTTCTCAACTGTAATATCGAAAGCCGAGACTTCCCATTCCGGCAGATTGGAAATTAAGTCTGTATACTCAGTGTCGTCGAAGTGCTGTTGCGCTGCTTCCTTTATCGCTGAAGCCGGCAAAAGTGATGTCTTAATTGCGTCTAAGTCATGTTCCGCAGCCTTTAAAATTGGATCAGGCAACGCCGCCTTGCCGCCGTCTGCCTGCCTTTTGAAAATGCTGCGGTCGTATAAAACTGCCTTTGTCAAATAATCTGATACTGAAACCGTATCTTTTGACAGGAGATTGTAATAAAATTTGCAGTATGCGTCGACGAAACTTCTGATGTCAATGCCGTGAACCGCTTCCAAAAGTTCCGAATAACTGCTGACAACAGTGTCGTCAAGCAGCCCCCTGAACACTGTCAGTGAACTTAACGCAAGCCGCGACTTCAAAATCTTATCCATCACTTTCCTCCACACCCATATTATTGATTATTATTCTTAAAATTGTTGATTTGCTTCTTATTAATTTTAAGTCAGCAGCCCGGATATGTCAAACCATTTGGGTATAAAAATTATGGCAGTTGTCACCGCCGCATAAGCAGCAAAAACTTGTGTCAAAAAAATGTTTTAATAAAAATAGCCATAATTAGTAGTAACCTAAGTCTTTTCAAAATCGCAAATATAAAGCAATTGTGGCTGTTTCTATAATAGATCATATATTATGGATTAGATAGGAAAATAGGTAAATATATACAATTATTAGCATTTAAGCCTTTACTTGGTTGTGGAAGGATACTAAACCGCCTATATTTGGGTCGAAAAGTGCTTAATAGTGCTGAAATCTGTCAAATAAGGTGATACGGGGAGCTGCTAAAGAATGGGATGACAATAATATGCACCATATAGCAATATTGTATACCAAAAAATTTAAGGCCGATAACTAAAACAGGCAAAAATTCGCCAAAAGGCAATTTTTGTTCTATTGCAAAATAAACGTTGGAAGGGATATACAAAAATATGGCTTCAGAAAGGTTGTTCACTTTTTTGACCCGAGGTATATAAAATTGTCGAAATGAGCCAAAAATATTAACATTCTTAAAATTTTATGTTAATATTAACATGACAAATTTAACAAAATAAATTAAACAAAAATTAAATATTTTATACGGTATAGTGATCCGAACGATCTCAAACCGCATTATTAATGGGGCAGTAACACATCCAATATAACTCATTTGAGGCTGCGAGTGAGTATTTTAATGATGTGTGCTGCTCATTTTTGCTCTCGCTAAATGGGATTGTTTGGATAACAATATAAATAAATGACAGGAGGTTTTTGCATGAGAAGGTCAATCATCAAAAAGGCCAGCGTTGTAGTCGCAGGCGCTGTCCTGGTCTCGATGATGTCGGCAATAACGCCGGCTGTAAGGGTTTCAGCAGCGGATGATGGGACCTACAAGGCGAAGTTCATGGAACTTTACAACAAGATCCATGACGCAAAAAATGGTTACTTCAGCCCTCAAGGTATCCCCTACCACTCGATTGAAACACTTATGTGTGAAGCGCCGGATTACGGCCATGAGACCACAAGTGAGACTTTCAGCTATTATCTCTGGCTGGAAGCGATGGCGGATAGCTTCACTGGCGACTGGTCATCCTTTAATACCGCTTGGGATACACTTGAAAAGTACATAATCCCAAACGATCAGGACCAGCTCGAAACCAGCATGAGCAGGTATAATGCAGCCAAACCTGCAACATATGCACCAGAAGGCGATCTGCCGAGTGATTATCCGAGCCCGCTTGACTCAAGCGCGCCGGTCGGGACAGATCCTATCCACAATGAACTTCAGTCGACGTACGGGACAAGCTTGATGTACGGCATGCACTGGCTGTTGGATACGGATAACTGGTATGGATACGGCAGACGGGGAGACGGCAAGAGTACTCCGTCGTATATAAACACATACCAGAGAGGTCCAGAGGAATCCTGCTGGGAAACAATCACTCAGCCCTGCTGGGATGATTTCAGCTTCGGCGGTAAAAACGGATACCTCGACCTGTTCACAGGCGACAGCTCTTATGCAAAGCAGTTTAAATACACCATAGCGTCTGACGCCGATGCCCGAGCCATTCAGGCTACTTATGACGCTATGCTGTGGTCAGACGACAACGGCGCTTCCATTGCCAATAATATTGGAAGAGCCTCAAAGCTCGGTGACTATCTGAGATATTCGATGTTCGACAAGTATTTCAGAAAGATAGGCAAGCCCTCAGAGGCCGGAACAGGCTATGACGCGTGCCATTACCTGCTGTCATGGTACTACGCTTGGGGCGGAGCGCTGGACGGCGGCTGGTCATGGAAGATTGGATGCAGCCATGTTCACTTCGGTTATCAGAACCCGTTGGCCGCATGGGTCCTTTCAAACACCAGCGAGTTTAAGCCGAAGTCGCCAAACGGCGCCAACGACTGGAAGACAAGCCTGCAGCGTCAGATAGAGCTTTATCAATGGCTCCAGTCTGCAGAAGGCGCTATTGCCGGAGGCTGCAGCAACTCTAATGCCGGACGTTATCTGGCATGGCCGAGCGATACCAAGACATTCTATGGAATGGGCTATCAGGAACATCCTGTATACCATGACCCGGGCAGCAACAGATGGTTCGGCTTCCAGGCATGGTCAATGCAGAGAGTCGCTGAGTATTATTACACGACAAAAGACCCACAGGTCAAGGATTTGCTTGACAAATGGATTTCATGGGTAAAGTCGGTAATCATATTCAATGACGACGGCACATTCTTGATCCCGAGCAACCTTATTTGGGAAGGCGAGCCTGAGACTTGGACAGGCACTCCGAAGGAGAACAAGAATCTGCATGTAAGCGTCGAGTCTTATGGCACAGACGTCGGTATTGCCGGTTCACTTGCCAATGCCCTTATTTACTATGCTGTGGCAACTGGCGACACTGAGTCTAAGAATATAGCTCAGCAGCTTATTGACCGTATCTTTGCAAATTACAGCGATGAAAAGGGTGTTTCGGCGCCTGAAGTAAGAGAAGACTACACCCGCTTCAACCAGCCCATATATGTTCCGGCAGGATGGACTGGAACAATGCCTAACGGCGATCCGATCAATTCTAACTCCACCTTCCTCAGCATCAGGTCAAAATATCTGGACGAACCTGATTGGGCAAAGGTCCAGAATTACCTCGACGGCGGAGAAGCCCCCGTATTCAATTACCATCGCTTCTGGGCTCAGACAGAGGTTGCAGTCGCTACCGGTTTGTTTGCTAAGTTCTTTGAAGAAGATCAAGGCGATACTCAGAACTCAAACATTACCCCGACTACAGCCACCTTTGACAAGAACGTTGATAATCAGGCTGATATCAACGTCACGATGACGCTCAACGGCAATACGCTGGTGGGCATAACCGACGGTACAAATGAGCTTGTAGAAGGCAGAGACTACACCGTCAACGGCAATACTGTCGTTATCTCGAAGGATTATCTTGCACAGCAAGATGAAGGAACGTTAAGGCTGCAGTTCATATTCAGTGCTGGCGCACGGAGAACCCTTACGGTTACGATAATTGATTCGTCAACCGAAAATCCGCCGCCTGTAACCGGAAATCTTGAAGTGCAGATGTTTAACTCCAATACCCAGACGACGACAAACGGCATTATGCCGCACTTCCGCCTTGTCAACACCGGAACGGAGCCAATTAACCTGTCGGATGTAAAACTGCATTACTATTACACTGCAGACGGCTCTCAGCAGCAGAACTTCTGGTGCGACTGGTCGAACGTCGGCAGCAACAATGTCATCGGCACCTTTAAGACACTCTCAACTCCTAAGACCGGGGCTGATACCTGCCTTGAAATCACATTCAGCAGCGGAGCGGGAACTCTTGCTCCTGGCCAGAGTATTGAGGTTCAGGCCCGTTTCTCAAAGACTGACTGGAGCAATTATAACCAGGCAGATGACTATTCGTTTAACTCCTCCGGCTCATCCTATGCCAGCTGGACAAAGGTAACAGCGTATCTCGGCGACGAGCTAATTTGGGGAGTTGAACCGTAATTTAATCAGTACATTATCCATGCCCCTTCCTATTGGGAGGGGCATGGAATAAATGAAAGGAGTTTTGTGGATGAGGACGTTTAAAAAATTCCTCAGCGCGGCGCTGTCAGCGGCAGTTGTAAGCATGACCGCCATCCCGATGCCGTTTGCTGCTTCAGCGGCGACCCAGGCATCCGGCAGCTACAACTACGGCGAAGCGCTGCAGAAAGCAATCATGTTTTATGAATTCCAGCGTTCCGGTCCCGTTGCCCCCGACCAGCGCAACAACTGGCGCGGCGATTCCGGCATGAGCGACGGAAGCGACGTTGGTCTCGACCTCACCGGCGGTTATTATGACGCGGGCGACCATGTAAAGTTCAATCTTCCTATGTCATATACAGCAGCTATGCTGGCATGGGACGTTTATGAGAACAAGGATGCCCTTGCTTCAAGTGGTCAGCTCAGCTACATAAAAACTGCAATAAAGTGGGCAACGGACTACCTTATTAAGTGTCATCCGTCACCCAACGTATTCTATTATCAGGTGGGCGACGGCAGCCTTGACCACGCATGGTGGGGGCCTGCCGAGGTCATGCAGATGAAACGCCCGGCCTTTAAGGTTGATACCTCAAGCCCAGGTTCAACCGTTTCTGCTGAAGCAGCCGCAGCTCTGGCGGCAGCGGCAGTTGTCTTTGAGGACTCCGATCCCTCATATGCCGCAAATTGCCTGTCGCATGCGAAAGACTTATTCAATTTCGCAGATTCGACAAAGAGCGATGCCGGCTATACAGCCGCTTCGGGATATTACAACTCATTCAGCGGCTTCTATGATGAACTTTCATGGGCTGCAGTCTGGCTCTACATCGCAACAGGCGATTCAGATTATCTCGATAAGGCTGAATCCTATGTTGACAAATGGAACAGGCAGGGCCAGTCGGACATTATAGAGTATAAGTACACCCAGTGCTGGGATGATGTCCATTATGGTGCCCAACTCCTGCTCGCTCGTATCACAGGCAAGTCCATTTACAAAGAATCAGTTGAGAGGAACCTTGACTGGTGGACAACTGGCTATGACGGCGACAGGGTTACATATACGCCTAAAGGGCTCGCATGGCTCCAACAGTGGGGTCCATTAAGATATGCAACAACGGCGGCATTCCTGGCCGACGTTTATGCGAACAGCGGACTTTGCAGCGCCGAAAAGGCCAATACTTACAAAGCGTTTGCAAAGCAACAGGTAGACTATGCACTTGGCTCTTCGGGACGCAGCTATGTAATCGGATTCGGTACCAATTATCCGAAGAATCCTCATCACAGGACAGCTGAAAGCTCATGGGCTGACAGCATGCAGATACCCGGTTACTGCCGCCACCTCCTTGTTGGCGCACTGGTCGGCGGACCGGACCAAGGGGACAGCTATGATGATTCATGCGCCAACTATACCCAGACAGAAGTTGCTTGCGACTACAACGCGGGCCTTGTCTGTGCGCTTACCTCTTTGTACAGAGATTACGGCGGATCGCCGATTGAAGGCTTAAATGCAATCGAGACTCCGACAAATAACGAATTCTTTGTAGAAGCCTCAGTTAACTCCGCAGGCAGCAACTTTGAGGAAATCAAAGCGTTGATCTACAACGAATCAGGTTGGCCTGCAAGAATGGGGGACAAGCTCTCATTCAAATACTTTATTGATATCAGTGAACTCGTCAAAGCTGGCTACAGCGCGAAAGACGTCACCATTAAGACCAATTACAACGCCGGCGCGACTGTCAGCGGCCTTTATCCGTGGGACGAGGCACACAATATCTACTATGTAAATGTTGATTTCACTGGCACAAAGATCTATCCGGGCGGACAGTCTGTTTATAGGAAAGAAGTCCAGTTCAGAATGTCCTATCCGGAGAATGTCAACGTGTGGGATAACTCGAACGACTTCTCATACGAGGGTATTTCTACAACCCCGGGTTCATCACCCGTACTTGCGCTCAATATTCCGGTTTATGACGACGGTGTAAAGATCTTTGGCAATGAGCCGGGTTCAAGCGGCGTAAAAGATGCTTCTATCACACCGACAACTGCGACATTTGACCTCAATCCCCAGAATCAGGCGGACATCTCCGTTGCAGTAAATGCCAACGGCAATACGCTCAAAGGCATTTATTACGGAACCACCGCCCTTGTAAAAGGCACAGATTATACTGTGTCAAGTGACGGCAAGACAGTCACTATCTCAAAGAGCTTCCTTTCAACATTGGATCAGGGAACTGCGAACCTGAAGTTTGATTTTGACGCAGGTGCAGATCCTGTTCTCACAGTAACAATAACCGACACAACGCCGGTTGTAAGTGCTGAGATTTCACCGACAACTGCGACATTTGACCTTAACCCCGAAAAACAGGCCGATATACCTGTTTCAGTTACTTACAACGGCAAGACGCTCAAGGGTATCTATAACGGAACTACTGCCCTTGCAGAAGGCACAGATTATACTGTGTCAAGTGACGGCGATACAATCACTATCTTAAAGAGCTATCTTGCAACATTAGATGAGGGAACAGCGAACCTGAGGTTTGATTTTGACTCAGACACAGACCCGGTTCTCAAAGTCACGATTACCGACAGTACACCGGTTGTAGATTCTGAGATTTCACCGACGACTGCAACCTTTGACCTCAATGCCGAGAATCAGGCCGATATTCCTGTTGAGGTCACCTACAACGGCAATACGCTGAACGGCATTTACAACGGCAGCACAGCCCTTGTAAAAGGCACTGACTACACAGTCAGCAGCGACGGAACAGTTACTATACTCAAATCCTATCTCTCAAAGCAGCCGGTTGGCACTCTGAATCTCATATTCGACTTCAACAAGGGCACAGACCCGATCCTTGCAATAACCGTTGTCAATACGTCGCCGATAGTCATTGGTGACCTTAAGCTCCAGATGTTCAACTCCAATACCCAGTCGACGACAAACGGCATTATGCCGCGCTTCCGTCTTGTCAACACTGGTGATACTGCTGTTGACCTGTCAACAGTAAAGATCCGCTACTACTTCACAGAGGACGGCACCCAGAGTCAGAACTTCTGGTGTGACTGGTCAAGTGTAGGTAGCTCCAACGTCACCAGCACATTTGTCAAGATGGATAATCCGGTCGATGGGGCGGATACCTACCTTGAGATAGGATTCACCTCTGGCGCGGGACAGATTGCACCGGGTGCAAGCGTTGAAGTCCAGGCCCGCTTCTCAAAGGCTGACTGGAGCGATTACAATCAGGCAGACGACTATTCGTTTAACCCAACGGATAATTCGTATGTCGATTGGACAAAGGCAACTCTTTATATAGATGGCAAACTCGAATGGGGCATGGAGCCCTAAACCTAATCGGTGGCGGGGTGCGGCAGGTGCCGCACCCTCCACACTCAATGACAGGAGGTTTTCCTAATGAAAAAATTCGCTGCGGCTGCACTTGCGGCGGCAATAGTTTTTGGCATGACATCGTTTACAAGTGTAAGCGCAGCGTCGGAGACGAACGCTGAGTCAGGATTTGTTGCGACGAATGGCAACTATTTTGTACTTGACGGAAAACCATTTTATTTTCAGGGCGCAAATAACTATTACCTTAATTACGCTCCGAATTATATGATTGATGACGTATTGAATGATGCCGCCGCCATGAATCTCAAGGTGCTCCGCTGCTGGGCGTTTATCGACGGTAAAGAGTCCGCTGGATGTGTAATGCAGCCTTCCCTCGGCGTCTATGACGAGAGCGGATTTGAAAGGCTTGACTATACAATCAGCGAAGCTGCAAAACGTGGCATAAAGCTGATACTCCCGTTGGTGAACAACTGGGATGATTTCGGCGGAATGAACCAGTATGTGTCCTGGGCGGGCGCTTCAAACCATGATGATTTTTATACAAACGAGATATGTAAAACAGGGTATAAAAACTATATCAAACATGTTTTAAATCGCGTCAACACCTATACCGGCATCGCCTATAAAGATGACCCGACGATTATGGCATGGGAGCTTGGCAACGAGCCGAGATGCCAGTCTGACCCGACAGGCGATACGCTGGTCAACTGGGCTGACGAGATGAGCACATATATTAAAAGTATTGACTCAAAACATTTAGTAACAGTGGGTGACGAGGGATTTTTCAACAGAGGCGGTTCCGATTACTGCTACAACGGCGGCAGCGGTGTTGACTGGGATAGGCTTATCGCTCTGCCGAACATTGATTTTGAAACGATGCACCTGTACCCCGACTTATGGGGCAAAAGTATCGACTGGTGCATCCAGTACATAAATGACCATATCGACAAGGCAAAGGAAGTTGGAAAACCCGTTATCCTCGAGGAATACGGCACTCACAGCAACAAAATCGAAAATTACACAAAGTTTAACGACGCTGTCTATAAAAACAGTGAACTCGGCGAGGGCGCCGCGGGTAGCATGTTCTGGCTTTTGACCGGTATCGGTTGGGATAATAGCCAGCCATATCCGGATTATGACGGCTTTGATGTTAAATACCCGAGTGACGTGGCCTCGCTTATCACAGAGTATGAAACAAAGATGGAGGAGAAAAACGGTGGCAGCACACCGCAAAACAACTCTTCCCTTAACCCGACAACTGCGTACTTTGACATCAACGACCCACAGGATATATCTGTTGAAATCACTTACAACGGCAATGCCCTCAACGGTATTTATAACGGCAGCACAGCCCTTGTTGACGGAATAGATTATACCGTTTCCGGGGACACAGTGACTATCTTAAAAGATTATCTTTCAAAACAGGACGAGGGCACGTTGAGACTGCGCTTTGACTTCAGCGCAGGCAGCGACCCTGTGCTTGCCATAGAAATTTCGGATACTACACCTTCACCGGTACCAGAGGGCAATATTAAAGTTGAGATGTATAATGCCAATACTATGGCAGTTACCAACAGCATTATGCCGCGCTTCCGCATTACTAACACCGGTTCGTCGGCAATAAGCTTGTCTCAACTGAAAATACGTTACTATTTCACAGAGGACGGCACCCAGAATCAGAACTTCTGGTGCGACTGGTCAACCGTCGGCTCGTCAAATGTCACAGGCAGCTTTATAAAACTTGACACCGTAAAAGATGACGCCGACACCTGCCTTGAAATAGGATTTACAAGTTCAGCGGGTACGCTTGCTCCGGGCGCCAGCATAGAGGTTCAGGCGCGCTTTGCAAAGGAGGATTGGAGCAATTACAATCAGGAAAATGACTTCTCCTTCAGCAATGCTAACAGCGGCTATTCAGATTATACAAAAGTCGCAGCTTACCTCGGCGATAGTCTCATTTGGGGCTCTGAACCATGAGAGTTTCCATAAATTTGAAATATTTGAGGTAAAGGAAGGAGAGTAGTGTTATGTTGAATTTCAGGTTTTTGAAAAAAACGGTTGCTTCCGTAGTTTCAGTCGCCCTCGGACTGACACTTTTGGTACCAGTCGGGGTAACTGCAAACGCTGCTGATGGCAACCTTGTCAGCAACGGCGGATTTGAGAGCGGAACAGCAGAGGGCTGGTCGCCCCGCGGAGGCAATGAAACATTGACTGTGACATCGGATACCGCATATTCCGGCAGATACAGTCTCCTTGTTACTGACCGCGAGGAAAACTGGAACGGCGCCAGCTATGATCTCACCGGCATAATGCAAGCCGGAAGGACCTATGATATTACGGCTTATGTTAAGGCAAGGGCCGGCCAGTCATCATCCCATACTGAACAGGCCACTTTGACGGTTCAGCGGACGGATTCTGACGGCGAGCATTATGATTCCGTCGCTTACTGCGTGGACATAAACGAGAATAACTGGACGAAGCTGTCCGGCAGATACACCTTGACTGCCAGTGGGCAACTGAGCGGTGTTTCTGTTTATATTGAGTCACCGGATGACACTCTGGAGTATTACATAGACGACGTGAGCGTTGTCGAGGTCGAGATGAATCCGGATACAGACCTGCCTTCCCTTTGCGAGGTTTATCAAGACTGCTTTGATATCGGTGTGGCCGTTGACCCCGTAAGTCAGCTTGACGCGTCTGACCCTCATTCAAAGCTTATCGGTCAGCATTTTAACAGCCTCACCGCGGGCAACGTCATGAAAATATCCTCTTTGCAGCCTGTAGAAGGCTATTTTAACTTTACTGAGGCCGATAGGATGGTCGATTATGCGATAGCACATCACATGAAGATCAGGGGTCATAACCTGCTCTGGCACAATCAGGTTCCAGACTGGTTCTTCACCGACCCGAATAACCCAGGCAGACCCGCTACAAGGGACCAGCTCCTTGCCCGGCTCAAGACCCATATTACCACTGTGCTCAGGCACTTCAGGGATAAATATGGAGATCAGAACCCGATTTACTGCTGGGATGTCTGCAACGAGGTTATTTCAGACAGCCATGCCAATAACGGACTGCGCGGCTCAAGTGAAAACTCAAAATGGCTTGATATCATAGGCCCCGATTATATCGAAAAGGCCTTTGAGTATGCGCACGAGGCCGACCCGAATGTAAAACTCTACATTAATGACTATAACATTGAAGATAACAACCAAAAGACCATTGATATGTATAACTTGGTAAAGAGCCTTCTGGACAAAGGCGTACCGATCGATGGCATTGGTTTGCAAATGCACATTAACAACAATTACCCATCAGTTTCGGATGTCAAAGCATCCATTGAAAAGTTTGCTTCTCTCGGAATTGATCTGCAGATAACCGAGATGGACTGCAGCACTCAGGGAAGAACAGATAGCGCAGCACTGCAGGTACAGGCGGATAAGTATAAGGCTTTGTTCGATGTATTTGTCAGTGAAAAGCAATACATAAGCAGCGTCACATTCTGGGGCATTTCCGACGATGCATCATGGCTTGGAGCCAACAACGCTCCGCTGCTGTTTGACAGCAACCTTAAGGCAAAACCCGCATTTTATGCGATAGCCGAAAGGCAAACTGACGTTTCCAATTCAACGATTTCGCCTACATCCGCTACCTTTGACAAAAATCCGGACAATCAGGCGGATATCACAGTCAAACTTACCCTAAACGGCAATACGCTTTCCGGTATCTATAACGGTTCTTACGCCCTTGTAAAAGGCGTTGATTACACCGTATCCTCCGACGGTACGACAGTGACAATTCTTAAATCCTATCTGTCTTCGCTGAATACAGGCACGGTGTCACTTAAATTTGACTTTAACAGAGGAGCCGACCCGTCGCTTTCAGTGAATATTACGGATACATCTTCAGGTGGCCAAACACCGGGAGGCGATCAGGGACAAACCGGTGACCTTAAGGTTCAGATGGTAAACGGCGTTTTATCGCCGACCTCAAACACCATATCAGCGCGCATAAAACTCATTAATACATCAGATAGGCCGATTGACCTGTCCACTGTCAAACTCCGCTATTACTACACCAAAGACGGCACCCAGCAGCAGAATTTCTGGTGTGACTGGTCCAGCGCCGGAACCTCGAACGTCACAGGAACATTCCTGACGGTATCAGGGCAAAATGCCGATACCTGCCTTGAAATCGGATTCAAGAGCGGGACAGGCACCATCGCAGCCGGTGCGGAGACGGAAATCCATTTCCGTATAGCAAATGCCGACTGGTCCAACTACAACCAGAGCAATGACTATTCCTTTAACTCCACAGCAACTTCTTATGTGGATTGGTCCAAGATGACGGCATATATAGGCGATACCCTGGTTTGGGGCAATGAGCCTGTATAAAAATGAACCTGTATAAATAGGAATAAGTATCAGTCAATGCCTGCTAACTAAAATTTGATATTGCCCGGAGGACATACCCGCGGCAAGGGATTGACCTTAATCCTCAGCGCCACCAAGCAGGCATTGGCTGTGCTTAGCATATTTTTGACAATAGAGATGAAAGGAGATTGTTATGAAAGGCAAGATGATAAGCCGTATCGGAGCGGCACTGCTGAGCTGCGCAGTTATTGCGACGTCGCTGCCCAGCACAGCCGTTGTAAAAGCTGTAAGCGGCCCAGGGTTTAATTACGGCGAGGCGCTCCGAGACACCATCATTTTTTATGACGCCAACAAATGCGGCAAGGACGCCGGAGAAAACAATTTCTTTGATTGGCGCGGGGCGTGTCACACGACAGACGGCGCCGATGTCGGGCTTGACCTTACCGGCGGCTATCACGACTGCGGCGACCATGTAAAATTCGGTATTACCGAAGGTTATGCAGCATCAATACTCGAGTGGTCATATTACCGGTATAAGGACATATTCGAGAGAACCGGCAACTCTGAGAAAATGCTGCAGCAGCTTAAACATTTCACTGATTACTTCTTGAAGTGCCATCCGACCTCTGACGTATTCTATTATCAGTGCGGTGACGGCACGACAGACCATAGCTATTGGGGCCCGCCTGAAGAGCAGACGACCAGCCGCCCGACCATGTTTAAGGCAGATTCGAGCAACGCGGCGTCGGATGTTTTAGGCGAAAGCGCAGCGGCGCTGGCACTGATGTATCTCAACTACAACGACATTGACCCTGAATACAGTGAAAAATGCCTGACCGCGGCAAAAGAACTGTATAATATGGGCAAATCGAATCAGGGGCTCAGCAATGCTCAGGGGTTCTATTATTCCTCAACCTATAAGGACGACCTTGCATGGGCGGCAACTTGGCTTTATACGATTACAAAAGACCAGTCCTATCTGGACGATGCGGCTGCTTTTGTAATTGAGCCCGGCAGCGGCCTGCCCCTTGAGGACAAGTGGACTATGTGCTGGGACGATATGTTCATTCCGGCTGAGATAAGGTTGTATGAGATTACTGGCGACCAGATTTATAAAAACGCCCTTGCGGCAAATATCAACTTCTGGGAAAACGGTATCGAGACCACGCCCGGCGGACTTAAATTCCTCAATAGCTGGGGTGTACTGCGTTACAGCGCCGCAGAGGCTATGGTAGCGCTGATCTACAGCGAGGATACGGGCGATGAGGGCGCTCTGAACCTTGCAAAGTCCCAGATTGACTATATACTCGGCGATAATCCAGAGAATATGTCCTATGTGATTGGCTACGGCAGCAAATGGCCGGCTCATCCGCACCATAGGGCGGCGAACGGATATACCTACATAGACAACGGCAATCTGAAACCGGCTAAGAACCTGCTTCTCGGCGGGCTCATGGGCGGACCGGACTCAAGTGACCATTACAACGACGATGGTTCACAGTATCAGTGCACCGAGACCGGAATCGACTATGATGCAGGCCTTCTTGGCGCTCTTGCCGGGTTGGAAAAGATATACGGTTCGGCAGACAAAACCCTTGACACTGTAATGACACCGACAACTACGACTTTTGACAGAAGCAAACCAGCCGATATCACAATTCCCACAGAGTTTAACGGGAACGAAATAGACAGCGTTGTCAATGGCGCTGTGCCCCTTACAAAGGGTACGGATTATACGGTTACTGACAATGCGGTTATTATCTCAAAGTCTTACCTTTCAGCTCAAACCGGTGATTCAGTCACGCTTATGTTCCTGACCACCGGAGGAAAAATCCCCAAGATTACAATTACATATGGAAGCTCCGGGGATGATGGCTCCAGCAGCTCAAGCGGTTCCAGCAGCTCAGGTTCCAGCGGCGGAACACAGCCTGGCACCCTTGAAGTTCAGATGTTTAACGGCAATACTTCCCCGGTAACAAACGGGATAATGCCGAAGTTCCGTCTTATAAATACCGGCAATTCGCCAATTCAGCTTGCTGATATAAAACTGCGCTATTACTATACTTCTGATGGCTCACAGCAGCAGAATTTCTGGTGTGACTGGTCGAGTGTCGGCAGCAGCAATGTATCCGGACGGTTCGAAAAGCTGCCTTCGGCAAAAGAATCGGCGGACAGCTATCTCGAGATAAGCTTTAGCAGTGCCGCGGGTTCCATCGCCCCGGGCGAGGCTATTGAGGTTCAGGCACGTTTTTCAAAGAGCGACTGGACCAATTATGACCAGTCAAACGACTACTCGTTCAACGCGACGGATAATTCCTATGTCGATTGGAATAAGGTTACGGCATATTCCGGCGATAACTTGATATGGGGCGTTGAACCGCAGTAATCTTAGGTAAACGCTGTGGGGACGGGCTGCTTTACTGCGGCAGCCTGTCCCTATTTTTTTGTAAGAATATTTTCAGATATTTTGACAAATGCAATAAAAATTGATATAATAATCTTTACCCTTAAAGGTGATGGGAAAAGTAAAATTGTATTGCATTTTGCAAGATTCCATGTTAAAATAATAGCATTGTGTCATGTGTTCAATGAAAGAGGTGATTTTCGTGAAGGAAGGTATTCATCCAAAGTATCAGCAGACCACAATTAAATGCGCCTGCGGAGCTGTTTTTGAGACAGGCTCAACAAAGAAGGACCTTCATGTCGATATTTGTTCGAAGTGTCATCCGTTCTTTACCGGCAAACAGAAGTTAGTCGATACAGGCGGCCGCATCGAGAGATTTAAAAAGAGATTCAATCAGGACAAATAAGAGCTTTAGCGAAGTGCGTTTAGCCCTTAGCAAAATAGCTATCGCCAGAAACTCGGGCGGCGCTCATGGCGTCGGCCGAGTTTTTAAATTGTGAGGGTAAAATGGATTACAAAATGGCAGCCGAATGGGCAAGAGCTGAATATGAAGAGAAGCGTTCAAGGTTTATTGCAACGGTTTCTCCCGTTTCAACTGAAGAGGCTGCAACAGAGTTTATAAACAGCATTAGGTCGGAGTTTTATGACGCCCGGCATAATGTTTTTGCATATATCATAAAAGACGGGGCGGTCAGATTTTCAGACGACGGCGAACCGCAGGGAACCGGCGGAATGCCTGTGCTTGAGGTGCTGAAAAAGAGAGGGCTTGTCAATACAGCAGTTGTCGTGACACGCTATTTCGGCGGGGTTTTGCTGGGTGCCCCGGGGCTTGTTCGGGCATATACGCATGCCGCTGCGGCGGCGGTGGAAAAGGCCGGAGAAGCTTCTATGAAGCTTTGCGAGATTTTAAATGTCAACTGCGGCTATGATTTTTATGCGCGCGCCGAAAAATATCTGAGAACCTGCGGCGGATATGTAAAAGACAGAAAATTTGAAGAAACCGTTACAATATCAATAGCGCTTCCAAAGGATAAAATTGAGCAGTTTAAAAATGAGCTAACCGAATTAAGCGGCGGTACAGTAAAGGCGCTGTCCGGCGGGGATATTTATATAAATGAAAGATTGCTAAACATAAATCACTGACGCGCCGGAAATATTACTATTAAATTGTAACTAAATTATATTAGATTATGGCGGGGTAGGGCGCCGAAACCGTCAATTCCTAAAAGCAAGATTATTTTATAAGTAATATTAAACATGAAAGCCGAAAGCGTTTAATCTGTTTGTTAAATTCGGAACTTTATGCCTTCGCCTTTAGGCTTATAATTAATAACCGTCTGTGGGAGGGTTCACAATGGCTATAGTCAAGGATATTAAGGGACTTATCGGGAACACACCCGTCTATTCGGTTAATCACGCTGGGGCGGAGGTATTAATTAAGTTAGAATGTTTTAATCCGGGCGGCAGTATTAAAGACCGCGCTGCGCTCGCTATGATAAATGAAGCTGAAAAATCAGGAAAGCTCAAACCCGGCGGTGTCATTATCGAACCGACCAGCGGCAACACAGGCGTAGGTCTTGCCATGATCGGCGCGGCCCGCGGATATCGCGTAATTATCGTCATGCCGGATACAATGTCGATAGAACGCCGCAGGCTGATGAGCGCCTTCGGCGCAGAGCTTGTCCTGACGGACGGTGCGCTGCGCATGTCAGGCGCGATTGAAAAGGCAAAAGAGCTCGTAAATTCAATCGACGGCGCTTTCATGCCAATGCAGTTTGAAAACCCTGCCAATCCCCAGATAAACGAGGACACGACGGCGCAGGAAATCCTCAAGGACACAGAGGGCAGGCTTGACGCGTTTGTTGCCGGCGTTGGAACCGGCGGAACATTTACCGGTGTGTCCCGTGTTTTGAAAAAAGCGATTCCAAATGTTATATGCACTGTTGTTGAGCCGGCAGAATCGGCAGTAATCTCCGGCGGAAAACCCGGCGCACATGATATTCAGGGCATAGGCGCGGGATTTATTCCCGAAAACTTGGATATGTCGCTTGTTGACCGCATAATAAAAGTAAAAACCAAAGAAGCCTATGAATATGCCAGAAAGTTAGCGTCGGAGCATGGGCTCCTTCTCGGCATCTCGTCAGGAGCGGCGGTATGCGCTGCATTTAAGCTGGCGGAAGAACTCGGCGAGGGCAAGAGGATACTCTGTATAGCCCCCGATACGGGCGAACGCTATCTGAGCGTACTGTTTTAATTGACGAATAAAATAAAATTTTACATATTAAAAATAGAAAATTTGTATGGTATTCCAAAAATAATTTGCAGAGCGGTTTTTTGCTGCAGATGTCAAGGAAAAATACCACAAATTGCGTATATATTAATATATGAATGTTATATATTTAAAGTGCGGAAAGGCAAAATAAAATCGAATTATAGTGCTTTCGGCTGTTTATTTTAAGATTTTTTGTCAATAAGACAATATTTTATTCGAAAACATATTGCAAAAAACGGAATAATGCGAAACAATACGGCTTAAAACTGAATATCGTTAATACCGAACTTCTGCAGCCTTGTTGCGGGTATGTTTTGTTTAAAAACGTATAAAAAATCACAAAAAGGTATAAATTTATTTTTTTGGTTGAAAATAATGGTAATTGAAAGGGGCATGTTGTGGCATTTTCCGATTCGTTTTTGCAGGAGCTTAAATACCGTGCTGATATGGCGACGGTGGCCCAAAGGTATGTTAATCTGCGCAAGAGCGGCAGGGGATATGTCGGACTGTGTCCATTTCACAATGAAAAGACCCCTTCTTTTTACGTTTTTGAGGATACGCAAAGTTTTTATTGTTTTGGCTGTGGCGCCGGCGGCGATGTAATTACGTTTATCCGGCAGATTGAGAACCTCGATTATGTCGACGCGGTAAAATTCCTTGCTGCGCAGTGCGGGCTTGAAGTTCCGGAAGAGGCTGCGGATGACAGCACTGCAAGGCTTCGCAAGAGAATCCTTGAGATGAACAGGGCCGCGGCAAGATTCTTCTATGCTTGCCTGAAATCGCCTGAGGGAGCACCCGGACGCAGGTATTTTAAAAAAAGGCAGTTGCTCCCTTCGACGATCACGAGCTTTGGTTTGGGCTATGCTCCGGCAAAATGGGACGCGCTGAAAAATCATCTTAAGTCCCTCGGCTACACCGAAAAGGAAATGCAGGCGGCGTCGCTCATTGTCGTAAGGGATGGGCATAGCTATGACAAATTCAGAGACCGCGTGATGTTCCCAATCATTGACCTTCAGGGCAATGTTATCGCCTTCGGCGGCAGGGTGCTGGGCGACGGTGAGCCGAAATACCTCAACTCCTCTGATACTCCGGTTTTCAAAAAGAGCCGCGGGCTCTATGCCCTGAATTTTGCGAAAAGCAATGCCGACGGCACATTGATTCTCTGCGAGGGGTATATGGACGTTATCGCCCTGCATCAAGCGGGCTTTAAGAACGCGGTCGCGACGCTGGGGACAGCGCTGACACCGGAGCAGTCAAGGCTGATGTCACGATATGCAAAAGAAGTTATAGTGTCTTATGATTCCGACGCGGCGGGTCAAAAGGCAGCACAAAGGGCAATCGGGCTGTTGACCTCCGCCGGGCTGAATGTCCGCGTACTCCATATTGAAGGGGGAAAAGACCCTGACGAGTTTATAAAGACTCACGGCGCCGATAAATTCAAAATGTTGCTTAAAAAAAGCGGCAGTCATATTGACTACCAGATACAAAAAGCAAAGTCAAAATATGATTTGAATATACCTGAGCAAAAGATTGAGTTTATAAAAGAAGCCGAAGAGATACTTTCAACAGTCGAAAGCGCTGTTCAAAGAGAAGTATATGCCGGAAAACTTGCGCAAGAGCTTGATATTACAAAAGATACATTTCTTGCAGAGATAAACCGCTTTGCCGCCCGTAAGAAAGCGCGTGAGCGTAAGACGGAAATCAGGAATGAGCTTGCCGATTTAAGGGGGCTGAAAGACCGCATCAATCCTCAGAAAGGCAGGTATCTTAAGGCGGCAAATGCTGAAGAAACCCTCATAGTATTGCTTTATAAGAACCCTGATTTTCAGAAGGATATTGACAAAATTATTAAACCAGAAGATTTTTTAACGGAATTCAACAGACGGGTTTACTCGGCGCAGAGGGATATAATACTGTCCGGCGGTCAGCCTGACCTTTCATTAATGGGTGCCATGTTTACGCCGGAGGAAACAGGAAGAATAACAAAAATGCTTGTTATGCGCCCTGTTTCAAACACAATTGAGGAGGCGCGGGACTGCGCAAATGTGATTTTGGAAGAAAAAATGCTAAGAGCTAACGAAAATGCCGACGCTTTGGAAATATTCAATGAACTGAAACATAAAAAACTGGAACAGAAAAAGTACCGGAGGGAAAAATAGATGAATACGGATAAAAAATCCGCTATCCATGAACTGATCGAAATTGGCAAGAGCAAAGGGCATCTGACAGAAACAGAGATTACCGACGCCCTTGAGGAAATTGACTTTGATCCCGAGCAGATGGAGAAGCTTTACGATACGCTTGAAAGCCAGAATATCGAGATTATCGACGACCTAAGCGAACCGTCACCGGATGATTTGTCCGATGACGATGTGGAAGTGAACGAGGCAGAGGACCTTGAGGCGTCGCTTTCAGCGGAAGGCATCTCAATCGACGACCCGGTTAAGGTTTATCTTAAAGAAATCGGACGTGTTCCGCTTCTTACGAGCGAAGAAGAAATTGAGCTTGCCCGCAGAATGAGCAATGGCGACGAAGAGGCCCGCAAGCGCCTTTCTGAGGCGAACTTAAGACTTGTTGTCAGCATAGCAAAGCGCTATGTCGGCAGAGGCATGCAATTCCTTGATTTGATTCAAGAGGGTAACCTCGGACTTATCAAGGCTGTTGAAAAGTTTGACTATACTAAAGGATACAAATTCTCAACCTATGCAACCTGGTGGATAAGGCAAGCGATAACCCGCGCTATTGCCGACCAGGCGAGGACTATCCGCATACCTGTTCACATGGTCGAAACAATCAACAAGGTTGTCCGCGTTGAGCGCCAGTTGCTCCAAGAGCTTGGACGCCAGCCGCAGGCCAATGAGATTGCACAGGTTATGGGCATGTCTGTTGAAAAAGTGCGTGAAATTATGAAAGTAGCGCAAGAACCGGTTTCCCTTGAAACACCTATAGGTGAGGAAGAAGACAGCCATCTCGGCGATTTCATTCCGGATGAGGACGCTCCAGCTCCGGCAGAAGCCGCATCCCACATACTTCTGCGTGAACAGCTCGGCGATGTCCTGCATACACTGACCCCAAGGGAAGAAAAAGTCCTCCGCCTGCGCTTTGGCCTTGACGATGGGCGCCCGCGCACTCTTGAGGAAGTGGGCAAGGAATTCAATGTCACCAGGGAACGCATAAGGCAGATTGAGGCAAAGGCGCTCAGAAAGCTGAGACACCCGAGCCGCAGCAAGAAGCTCAAGGATTTTCTTGACTGACCGGTATTTTTATAGAAACGATTTTTTACTATGTGATAGTTCCGGAGGGTAAAAATGCGCATTACGCAGGAAGCCGATTACGCCGTGCGGATAATTGACTGCCTTGCGAGGCAGAACAAGAGGTTAGATGCACGTACCATATCGGAAATGACCGGAGTAACACTGCGTTTTACACTTAAAATATTGAGAAAACTCCTAATAAGCGGGATTGTTATATCCTATAAGGGCGTTCAGGGCGGTTATGAATTGGCGAGGAAACCGTCCGAAATCAACATGAGACAGGTAATCGAGGCTGTAGACGGCCCGATTGCTATCAGCCGCTGTGTTTCTGGTGAACTGCCTTGCAGCCTTACGGAGAGCGACTGCGGCTGTTATTACCACAAGATTTTCGTCGATGTTTCAAAGGCTATTCGGGATAAATTTGAAAGCATAAATTTCGGTATTAAAGACCAAGGCAAGCGTTAATATTGGTAAAACAGCCTAAGGCTAATATCCGGAGCGGCTGGGCATGCGTTCTTAAGCTGCTCCGGCTTTTTTTATGTACATATATGCTCATAGCAGTTGATTTAACAGAAAAAAGGCGTGCTGCAAAACTTTTCGTTTGGCAGCACGCCGCAGGTTTTCGGCGATAACAAAAAAACCGTGTCCACTTTTTAGACACGGCCAATATGCGGGATTTATATTAAATAAATATTAATAATGTGTATTGACACAGCACGTTGTTTGCTGTATAATATAACACTGTATCAAAATAACCATAGCATAATTTTTCTATTTTATAATCCTGTTTTTATTATAGCATATGCTTTTTATTTGTTCAATAGTCCTGTGAAATTTGTTTAAATTGCACTTAAGTTACTTCAGATAGGTCAAAAGATGAATGGAGTGTTGATTATATGGTGAATGTGACGCCGGTAGAGCTTGGCAAGAATGTCCGAATGAGTTTTTCTCACATCAACGAGGTTCTTGATATGCCGAACCTTATTGAGGTGCAGAAAAAGTCATACGAATGGTTTCTTACGCAGGGCTTGAAGGAAGTTTTAAAAGACGTTTCTTCAATTACTGACTTCACCGGCAACCTTGTACTCAGCTTTGTCGACTACAGAATTGACGACAAACCTAAGTACACCGTTGAAGAGTGTAAGGAACGCGATGCCACCTATGCGGCTCCGCTGCATGTGCTCGCAAGGCTCGTAAATCGTGAGACTGGAGAGGTTAAGGAACAGGAAATCTTCATGGGCGACTTTCCGCTCATGACCGACAGCGGTACATTCATTATAAACGGTGCGGAACGTGTCATAGTTTCACAGTTAGTTCGTTCACCGGGCGTCTATTACGGAATGGACCATGACAAAACAGGCAAAAAGCTTTTCACTTCAACTGTAATCCCAAACCGCGGCGCGTGGCTTGAATACGAAACCGACATCAACGATGTTTTCTATGTCCGTATTGATAAAAACCGTAAAATTCCGATTACTGTTCTGATACGCGCACTCGGACTCGGAACGGACGAGCAGATTCTCGACTTTTTCGGGGATGATGAACGTATCAAGGCATCTATAGAAAAAGACAATACAAAATCCATGGACGAGGCGCTTATCGAAGTTTACCGCAAGCTGCGCCCGGGCGAGCCTCCGACAATTGAGAGCGCACAGGCCCATATCAACGCTTTGTTCTTCGACAGCCGCCGTTATGACCTTTCACGTGTTGGACGTTACAAATATAATAAGAAGCTTGCAATCGGCGCACGGATAATGGGAAAAACGCTTTCCCGCCCCATTGTCAACCCGATGACAGGCGAAATAATGGCTGAAGCAGGCGAAACACTTTCGAAGGCGAAAGCACTTGAAATTGAGAAAGCCGGCGTCGACACCGTTTACGTTGATGTAAACGGCCGTGAAGTCAAGGTTATTTCAAACGGTATGGTCGACGCAAAGGATTTTGTCAGCTTCGATCCTGAGGAAGTCGGAATAAACGAAAAAGTGCGTTTTTCCGTGCTCCGTGAGATTCTCGAAAACTCCAAAGATGAGAATGAAATCAAAGAAGCGTTTAAAGAACGTGTAGACGAGCTTATTCCTAAGCATATTATCGTAGATGATATCTTTGCTTCTATAAATTATCTCAACTGCCTTGCCAGCGATATTGGCACAATAGACGATATCGACCATCTGGGCAACCGCAGAGTCCGCAGCGTGGGTGAACTTCTCCAAAACCAGATCCGTATTGGTTTTTCACGTATGGAGAGGGTTATTCGTGAGCGCATGAACCTCCAGTCCCAGGACATGGATGTTGTCACGCCTCAGTCGATAATCAACTCCCGTCCGGTAATGGCGGCAATCAAAGAGTTCTTTGGCTCCTCGCCGCTGTCACAGTTTATGGACCAGACAAACCCGCTGGCGGAACTTACGCACAAACGCCGTCTTTCAGCTCTCGGCCCCGGCGGCTTGTCCCGTGATAGAGCTGGATTCGAAGTCCGTGACGTACACTACACCCATTACGGACGCATGTGCCCAATTGAAACCCCTGAAGGTCCTAACATCGGACTGATTTCCTACCTTGCGTCTTATGCGAGAATAAATGAGTATGGTTTCATTGAAGCCCCCTACCGCAAGGTTGATAAAGAAACCGGCATTGTTACCAACGAAGTTGTATATATGACCGCTGATATGGAGGATGAGTTCATAATCGCGCAGGCTAACGAGCCTCTTGATGAAGAGGGGCATTTCGTACGGCCGCGTGTTGCTGCCCGTTTCAGGGATGAAATCCTCGAAGTCGAGCGCGAAAAGGTCGACTTCATGGACGTTTCTCCTAAGATGGTCGTTTCTATAGCAACTGCTATGATTCCGTTCCTTGAAAACGACGACGCGAACCGTGCCCTCATGGGTGCAAACATGCAGAGGCAGGCTGTTCCGCTTATCAAGACTGAGTCTCCGATTGTCGGCACCGGTATGGAATATAAGGCTGCCATCGACTCAGGCGTTGTTGTCCTTGCTAAGGAAGACGGCGTGGTCGAA
Organism: [Clostridium] cellulosi; assembly: GCA_000953215.1. NCBI lineage: Bacteria > Bacillati > Bacillota > Clostridia > Eubacteriales > Oscillospiraceae > Ruminiclostridium > [Clostridium] cellulosi. The sequence goes on along the minus strand of LM995447.1, from coordinate 1,785,838 downwards.
AAGGTTTCGGCGCGTGAAATCGTTATCCGCACGGACAGCGGAAAGATGGAAACTTATCACCTCATTAAGTTTATGCGCTCTAACCAGGGCACCTGCATAAATCAGCGCCCGATCGTTTATAAGGGCGAGCGCGTCAAGAAGGGACAGGTTATAGCCGACGGCCCGTCGACAAGCCAAGGCGAGATATCACTCGGACGCAATGTCCTCATTGGCTTTATGACCTGGGAAGGTTATAACTACGAGGACGCAGTTCTCCTCAACGAAAGGCTTGTAAGAGATGACGTCTATACGTCAATTCATATAGAAGAATACGAGATTGAAGCACGTGATACCAAACTCGGTCCGGAAGAGATTACCCGCGATATTCCGAACGTCGGTGAGGATGCGCTGCGCGACCTCGACGAACGCGGTATTATCCGTATCGGCGCTGAGGTTCGTGCCGGAGATATTCTGGTCGGCAAGGTAACACCAAAGGGTGAAACCGAGCTTACTTCAGAAGAGCGCCTGCTGCGTGCTATCTTCGGTGAAAAAGCCCGTGAAGTCCGCGACACATCGCTTCGCGTTCCGCACGGCGAATATGGAATAGTTGTCGACGTAAAGGTATTTACAAAAGAAAACAGCGAGGAATTAAACCCCGGAGTAAATATGGTAGTTCGCTGCTATATTGCTCAGAAGCGCAAAATCTCCGTCGGTGACAAGATGGCGGGACGTCACGGAAACAAGGGTGTTGTTTCGCGTATTCTTCCTCAGGAAGATATGCCGTTCCTGCCGGATGGCACGCCCCTTGACGTTGTTCTTAACCCGCTGGGCGTACCTTCCCGAATGAATATTGGTCAAGTTCTTGAAGTCCACCTCGGCTATGCAGCGAAGGCACTGGGCTGGAAGGTGATGACACCGGTATTCGACGGTGCCCACGAGGAAGACATCGCTGAATGCCTTAGAGCAGCAGGCCTGCGGGAGGACGGAAAGTGTATACTTTACGATGGACGTACCGGCGAGCCGTTTGACAATCCTGTTACGGTTGGTTATATGTACTTCCTCAAACTTGCCCATCTTGTCGATGATAAAATCCACGCCCGTTCAACAGGCCCGTACTCACTTGTTACTCAGCAGCCGCTCGGCGGTAAGGCGCAGTTCGGCGGTCAGCGTTTCGGTGAAATGGAAGTTTGGGCGCTGGAAGCTTACGGCGCTGCCTATACCCTGCAGGAAATCCTGACTGTCAAGTCCGACGACGTGGTCGGAAGAGTTAAGACCTATGAATCCATTGTCAAAGGACAGAATGTGCCGAAACCGGGCGTTCCTGAATCGTTCAAGGTTCTCATCAAGGAACTTCAGTCTCTTGGCCTTGACATGAAGGTGCTCAACAAAAACAATGAAGAGGTTGATCTCAGAAATACATTTGACGACGATAATATCGGGATCGGACATATCGAAGATATGTCAAAGGTATCAGTTGACAACGACTTTGACGACGGTTTCCAGATAGGTGAACCGGAGCCAGAGCCGGACGAAGATATCAACGAGGAAATCGATACAATTGATTTCCCCGACGGCGAAGAACTTGAAGATCAGGATGAAAACCTGGGCAATGATTTCGATGAGTTTGACGAATAAAATTAAAATGTAAGGGGTCGGCTTTTGTGGAATTTAGTGTATTTGATAAGATTAAGATAGGGCTTGCCTCTCCCGAAAAAATTTATGAATGGTCCTATGGTGAGGTTAAAAAACCAGAGACAATAAATTACAGAACCTTAAAGCCTGAGCGTGACGGCCTTTTCTGCGAACGCATATTCGGGCCGCAGAAGGACTGGGAGTGCCATTGCGGAAAATATAAGCGTATCCGTTTCAAGGGCAAAATTTGCGAACGCTGCGGTGTTGAAGTAACCCGCTCAAAGGTTCGCCGCGAGCGCATGGGCCATATCGCGCTCGCAGCCCCAGTTTCACATATCTGGTACTTTAAGGGCATTCCGTCAAGAATGGGACTTATTCTTGACCTATCCCCGCGCCTTTTGGAAAAGGTGCTGTACTTTGCTTCTTATATCGTAATCGACCCGGGCAATACACCGCTCGAGAAAAAGCAGCTTCTTACCGAAAAAGAATACCGCGACATGCGTGAAAAATATGAGGACGATTTCAAGGCCGGCATGGGTGCCGAGGCCATTAAAGAGCTGCTTGCTGAAATCGACCTCGAAAAGCTCTCTGCAGAGCTTAAAGAAGAGCTGAAGAATTCAACCGGTCAAAAGAGGGTAAGGATTCTTAAGCGTCTGGAAGTTGTCGAAGCATTCCGTCTTTCTGGCAACAGGCCGGAGTGGATGATTCTGGAAGCAGTTCCTGTCATTCCGCCGGACCTGCGCCCGATGGTCCAGTTGGACGGCGGACGTTTCGCAACATCGGATTTAAACGACCTTTACCGCAGGGTTATCAACCGTAATAACAGACTCAAGAGGCTCCTTGAGCTTGGAGCTCCGGATATTATCATCCGCAACGAAAAGAGAATGCTTCAGGAAGCTGTCGACGCCCTTATCGACAACGGACGCCGCGGACGCCCTGTTACAGGCCCGAACAACAGACCGTTGAAATCGCTTTCAGATATGCTGAAAGGTAAACAGGGACGTTTCCGCCAGAACCTGCTCGGTAAACGTGTTGACTACTCCGGACGTTCGGTTATCGTCGTCGGCCCTGAACTGAAGATGTATCAGTGCGGCCTGCCGAAAGAGATGGCTCTGGAGCTGTTCAAACCGTTTGTTATGAAGCGCCTTGTTGAAACAGGTGCTGCCAATAATATAAAGAGCGCAAGAAAGATGGTAGAACGCGCAAAGACCGAGGTTTGGGACGCGCTGGAAGACGTAATCAAAGGGCATCCGGTTCTTCTAAACCGTGCTCCTACTCTGCACAGACTCGGTATACAGGCATTCGAACCTGTTCTCGTTGAGGGCCGTGCACTTAAGCTTCATCCGCTTACCTGTACTGCTTACAATGCGGACTTCGACGGTGACCAGATGGCTGTTCACGTTCCCCTTTCGGCAGAAGCGCAGGCTGAGGCACGTTTCCTGATGCTTGCTGCTAACAACCTGTTGAAGCCTTCTGACGGCCGCCCTGTTACTGTTCCTACTCAGGACATGGTCCTCGGTTCCTACTATCTGACTATCATAATGCCGAACGAGCCGGGCGAAGGCAAGGTATTCCGCAGCTTTGAAGAAGCCCTCCTTGCTTATCATTCAGGCGTCGTCGGTCTCCACGCTCCTATTAAGGTAAGGGTAGAAAAAGAGATAGACGGCAAGAAGATATCACGTATTATCGACTGCACAATCGGTCGTATCATATTTAATGAACCGATTCCTCAGGATCTCGGTTATGTTGACAGAACCGACGAAGAGCATATGCTTGATCTGGAAATCGCATTCCTCGTCGGCAAGAAAGAACTCGGAAAAATTATTGAGAAGTGCATAGCAGTTCACGGAACATCCGTTACTGCGGAAGTGCTTGATAAGATTAAGGCACAGGGTTATAAGTATTCAACCAAGGGCGCCATTACAGTTTCTGTTTCCGACGCCGTAATTCCTCCGCAGAAGAAGGAACTCATTGCCGAAGCAGAACGGAAGATTGAGGATATAAGCAAAAAGTTCCGCCGCGGCCTGCTCTCCGAGGAAGAGCGTTTCGACCATGTCATTAAAGTCTGGGATGAAACGACAAAGAAGGTCACAAACGCATTGACCGACAACCTCGACAGGTTCAACCCGATATTCATGATGGCGAACTCCGGTGCTCGTGGTTCCATCAACCAGATAAGACAGTTGGCCGGTATGCGCGGACTTATCGCTAACACGTCCGGACGCACCATTGAGGTTCCGATTCGTGCTAACTACCGTGAAGGCCTTAACGTATTGGAATACTTCGTTTCATCCCGTGGTGCCAGAAAGGGTCTTGCTGATACGGCTCTTCGTACTGCGGACTCCGGTTACCTGACCCGCCGCCTTGTCGATGTTTCGCAGGAAGTTATTATCCGCGAAGAGGACTGCGGAACAAGCAAAGGCATAACCGTCCACTCGATCAAAGACGGCAATGAGATGATCGAGCCGCTGACTGACAGACTTATAGGACGTTATCCGGCTGAAGATGTCATTGATCCGGATTCGGGTGAAGTGATAGCCAAGCGCAACGTCATGATTACCGAAAAGACGGCGAACAGAATTGTAAAGGCCGGCATAGAAGCGGTCAAGATTCGTTCAGTGCTCACCTGTGAGTCCAAGAACGGTATCTGCGCTAAATGCTACGGTGCGAACCTTGCCAATGGCGAGCCGGTCAACGTAGGTGAAGCCGTCGGTATCATTGCAGCACAATCCATCGGTGAACCCGGTACACAGCTTACAATGCGTACTTTCCACACCGGCGGTATCGCGAGTGCCGAGGATATTACACAAGGTTTGCCGCGTGTTGAAGAACTCTTCGAGTCTCGTAAACCAAAGCACCTTGCTATTATCTCTGAGATTGATGGCGTCGTCAGCATGTTTGAGGATAAGAAAGGACGTCAGGTTATCGTCACAAATCCTGAAACAGGAGACTCCCGCACTTACTCTATTCCTTACGGCTCCAGAATTAAGGTTTCAGAAGGCGAGAGGATTTCCGCAGGTGACCTCCTGACAGAAGGCTCCGTCAATCCGCACGACATTTTGGCAGTAAACGGTCCAGAGGCGGTTCAGGATTACCTCATTCAGGAAGTTCAGAGAGTTTACCGTATGCAGGGTGTTGATATCAACGATAAACACATCGAGGTTATCGTTCGTCAAATGATGCGCAAGTTTAAGATCGATGATCCGGGAGATACTAACCTGCTGCCGGGCGAACTGCTTGAACTGCCGCAAATTGAGGAAGAAAACAGAAGGATCCGCGAGCGTATCCGTAATGGTGAAGAAGGTCTCCGCGAAGCCACCTATGTACCGACGCTCCTCGGTATTACAAAAGCCTCTCTTGCTACAGAATCGTTCCTGTCGGCTGCTTCCTTCCAGGAAACAACAAGGGTTCTCACCGAAGCCGCCATCAAGGGCAAGGTTGACCCGCTGCTGGGACTTAAAGAAAACGTTATCATCGGAAAGCTTGTTCCTGCAGGAACCGGTATGGAATGCTACCGCGATGTTGATATTGAAGTAGAAGAACAGGCTTGACAAAACAGGCTTCGTGATGATACAATTTGAAAGGTTGACTAAATTCATCAAAAAAGTCCTTGATTTATGGTGTTTCGTAATTTAACGAAACACCATAACATCCGTTTTAAGCAATCCAAGGCGTGTTTAGCGGTTATTTTCCGCTTTCACATAAAAACCATGTTATTGGAAAATATTAAAGTGAGGAGGTGCAATATGCCAACCTTTAATCAGCTCGTACGCAAAGGCAGAGAAACTGTCGAGAAAAAGGCCAAGGCTCCTGCTCTTTTGAAGGGGTACAATACCAAGAAGCATATCTATATCGACCAGAATTCTCCGCAAAAGCGCGGTGTCTGCACAGTAGTAAAGACTATGACACCGAAAAAGCCTAACTCAGCGTTGCGTAAAATCGCCAGGGTAAGACTTACAAACGGTATTGAAGTCACATCCTATATTCCTGGTATTGGTCACAATCTTCAGGAGCACAGCGTTGTTCTGATTCGCGGCGGCCGTGTTAAGGACCTGCCTGGTGTGCGTTATCACATCATCCGCGGTACTCTTGATGCCCAGGGTGTTGCAAATCGTATGCAGGGACGTTCTAAGTACGGTGCTAAGAAGCCGAAGGCCGGTTCCGCAGCCAAGAAGTAATTTTGAAATGAGTTATCATGCCACGCAGCGGCAGTTTAAAATATATGAAGGTTTCAAAATGAATCCTGTATGTTTTTTGCCTCTGCTAGCATCACGAACACAAAATGCCGAAAGGAATATGTGTTCGAGTACCTGTGAATTCATAATGTGAAGGAGGGAAGCGAAGTGCCAAGAAGAGGCTCCGTTTCAAAGCGCGATGTTTTGCCAGATCCACTGTATAATTCAAAGCTTGTTACCCGTCTTATAAATAATGTAATGATCGATGGCAAGAAGGGCGTTGCGCAGAAAATAGTTTACAGCGCTTTCGAGATAGTAAAAGAAAAGACCGGAAAAGACCCGCTTGAAGTTTTCGAGCAGGCTTTGGAAAATATAATGCCGGTGTTTGAGGTTAAGGCACGCCGCGTAGGCGGTGCAACTTACCAGGTTCCTATAGAGGTTCGCCCCGAAAGGCGCCAGACGCTCGGACTTAGATGGTTGACACTATACTCCCGCGCAAGAAGTGAAAAGACTATGCGTGAGAGACTTGCCGCAGAGATACTCGACGCTGTTAACGGCGTCGGCGGCGCTGTCAAGAAGAAAGAAGATACACATAAAATGGCTGAAGCTAATAAGGCGTTTGCACACTATAGGTGGTAAAAGTGCCTTCCAGCCTCAGAAAGAAACTCTTATACGGCGCAAAACCATGCAATATATTTTTGCCGCGCCGTATGCACACGTATTGGTAGTTTAAGGAGGACACTATGCCAAGAGAAGTTCCACTGGAATTAACAAGAAATATTGGCATAATGGCCCACATCGACGCCGGCAAAACGACTACAACCGAGCGTATCCTTTTCTACACTGAAAAAACGCACAAAATCGGTGAAGTCCATGATGGTGAGGCGACGATGGACTGGATGGAGCAGGAGCAGGAGAGGGGTATTACCATCACCTCTGCTGCTACGACTTGCTTCTGGAAGGGCCATAGGATCAATATTATAGACACGCCGGGCCACGTTGACTTTACAGTTGAAGTTGAACGTTCACTTCGCGTGCTTGACGGTTCAGTTACAGTATTTTGTGCCAAGGGCGGTGTTGAGCCGCAGTCTGAAACCGTTTGGCGTCAGGCTGAGGAATATCACGTTCCGCGTATGGCATATATCAATAAGATGGACATCATGGGTGCTGACTTCTATCGTGTTATCGACATGATGAAGGAGCGCTTAAAGTGTACACCTGTTCCAATTCAGCTTCCCATCGGCAGTGAAGATAGCTTTAAAGGCATCATCGACCTTATGGACATGACCGCGGACGTTTATTACGACGACCTCGGCAAAGATATGAGAGTTGAAGAAATCCCCGATGATATGAAGGAAAAGGCTGAGCAGTATCATCAGGAAATGGTTGAACTGATTGTTGAAACCGATGATGAGCTCATGGCCAAGTATCTCGAGGGCAAAGAGATTACAAAAGAAGAGCTTAAGAAGGCTCTGCGTGCTGCAACAATCGCGAACAAGCTTGTTCCGGTTACCTGCGGTACGTCTTACAGGAATAAGGGCGTTCAAAAGCTCCTCGACGCTATTGTCGACTATATGCCGGCTCCTACTGATATCCCCGCAATAAAGGGAAAAGTTCCAAAAACTGATGAGGAAGTTGAACGTCACGCAAGCGACGATGAACCGTTTGCTGCTCTTGCATTCAAAATCGCTACAGACCCGTACGTCGGAAAGCTGTGCTTCTTCCGCGTATATTCCGGTAAAGTTAACGCCGGTGATACCGTTTACAACTCCGTAAAGGACGATAACGAGAGATTAGGCCGTATTCTTCAGATGCATGCAAACCACAGACAGGATATTGATACTGTCTATGCCGGTGATATCGCCGCCGCTGTCGGTCTGAAGAACACCACAACCGGTGATACTCTCTGCGATGAAAAGCATCCGGTTATCCTTGAGTCAATGGAATTCCCAGAGCCTGTTATCCGCGTAGCTATTGAACCGAAGACTAAAGCGGGTCAGGAGAAAATGGCTATCGCACTTTCAAAACTCGCTGAAGAAGACCCGACGTTCAAGACCTATACTGATGAAGAAACCGGACAAACCATTATTGCAGGTATGGGTGAGCTCCACCTTGAGATTATCGTTGACCGTTTGCTCCGCGAATTCAAGGTTGAAGCTAATGTCGGTAAACCTCAGGTTGCTTACAAAGAGACAATCCGCAAGCCAGCCGATGTAGAACACAAGTATGTACGTCAGTCAGGTGGACGCGGCCAGTACGGTCACGTTAAGATTAAGATGGAGCCGAACGAACCCGGCAAAGGCTACGAGTTTGTCAACGCCATCGTCGGCGGTGCCATCCCGAAGGAATATATTCCTGCTGTTGACGCTGGCTTACAGGGTGCTATGCAGTCTGGTGTACTTGCCGGCTATCCTGTTGTCGACGTTAAGATAACACTTTACGACGGATCTTTCCATGAGGTCGACTCTTCTGAAATGGCCTTTAAGATTGCCGCATCAATGGCATTCAAGGAAGGCATGAAGAAGGCTGACCCGGTACTCCTCGAGCCTGTTATGAAGGTTGTCGTTATTGTTCCTGAGGAGTACATGGGCGATGTAATCGGCGACCTGAACTCCCGCCGCGGACAGATCCAAGGCATGGTCGCAAGACCGGGTTCACAGCAGATTACAGCTTATGTCCCGCTTGCAGAGATGTTCGGTTATGCAACAGACCTGCGTTCAAAGACACAGGGACGCGGACAGTACTCTATGGAGCCGAGCCATTATATCGAAGTACCGAAGTCAATTCAGGAAAAGATTATGGCCGAACGCGGCAAAAAAGAGTAATAATTTTAGTTTTGATTAATTATCTATGTAATCAGCCCGTTACTACTTGAAATTTTAGGGCAATACTGATAAAATTGTTCTATCAGTAGTATGGGCAATAATAGTGTTTTATAAGGAGGACAAAAAAGTGGCAAAGGCTAAGTTTGAGAGAAACAAACCTCACATTAATATCGGTACGATTGGTCACGTTGACCATGGTAAGACAACCCTGACCGCTGCTATCACAAAGGTTCTCGGTTTCAAGGGCAAAGCTGAGTATATGGCTTATGACCAGATCGATAAGGCTCCTGAAGAGAGAGAGCGCGGTATCACAATCAACACCGCTCATGTTGAGTACGAGACAGATGCAAGGCATTATGCACACGTTGACTGCCCGGGTCATGCTGACTATGTTAAGAACATGATCACTGGTGCTGCTCAGATGGACGGCGCTATTCTCGTCGTTTCCGCTGCTGACGGTCCTATGCCGCAGACTCGTGAGCACATCGTTCTTGCTCGTCAGGTCGGTGTACCGTATATCGTCGTTTATATGAACAAGACTGACCAAGTCGACGATCCTGAGCTGCTTGAGCTCGTTGAAATGGAAATTCGTGACCTGCTCACGAAGTACGAGTTCCCTGGCGACGAAGTCCCGATCATCAAGGGTTCAGCTCTCCAGGCTCTCGAGTGCACATCAACAGATATCAATGCTCCTGAATACAAGAGCATTCTCGAACTGATGGATGCAGTTGATAAGTATATCCCGACTCCGGAACGTAAAGACGACCAGCCGTTCCTTATGCCTGTTGAAGACGTATTCACCATCACAGGCCGTGGTACTGTTGCTACAGGCCGTGTTGAGCGTGGTACTGTCAAGCTCGGTGAAGAAGTTGAGATTGTCGGTCTTACAACAGAGCGCAAGAAGACTGTTATCACAGGTCTTGAGATGTTCCGTAAGACTCTTGACTTCGCAGAAGCCGGCGACAACATCGGTGCACTTCTCCGTGGTATTCAGAGAAATGAAATCGAGCGTGGACAGGTTCTCTGCAAACCTGGATCAATTCATCCGTATACAAAGTTCACTGGCCAGGTTTACGTCCTGACTAAGGAAGAGGGCGGCCGTCATACTCCGTTCTTCAACAACTACAGACCGCAGTTCTATTTCCGTACAACAGACGTTACTGGTGTCATCACTCTGCCGGAAGGCACTGAGATGTGCATGCCTGGCGACAATGTTACCATGAATGTTGAGCTCATCACTCCGATTGCTATCGAAGTTGGTCTGCGTTTCGCTATCCGTGAAGGCGGACGTACAGTAGGCTCAGGTATGGTAACAGCTGTTTATGACTAATTGAATAACGGCTTAAATATGCTTAAAAATCCTCCGCTTTTTAAGCGGAGGATTTTTTATGCTCAATTTTACATTTGTACCATTAAACGACACCTTTAAACAACAAGACAGGCATATAATAGTTATACAACGCTACGATATCACGTTGGATTGAATGTGAATCCCTGATATTTTTAAGAGCAAATAAATATTGCTGAGGAAAGAATAATGACCGTATACATAGATGTTTTGTTTATAATTAACCTGATTATAAACTATTTCATAGCACTTGCGGTCGCCAGTTTGCTGCAGATAAACTGCAAAAGGCTAAGGATATTTGCGGGCGCAGTTTTCGGCGCCTTGTATGCGGTATTTATATTTTTCCCAGAGTTAAATTTCATGTATACGGCAGTTTCAAAACTACTTGCCTCTGCTGTAATAATATTCATCTCGTTCAAAATACATAGTTTGAAGCATTTTATTGTGCTGCTTTTCAATTTTTATCTTATCAGCATGCTTTTCGGCGGTGCTATGTATGCTATCCAGTATTTTTTGGCGCCGCCTGTGTTGAACGTCAGAAACGGCGTTACATATATGGACATTTCCCCGATGTTGTTGATATTGACAAGTGCGGGGTGCTATATTGCGATACATCTTTTCTCAAAGTTTTTTCATAGAAATGTACATACAGACGATATTTATGAGACAGAAATTTATCTCAACGGCACTGCGGCCGCAATGGACGCATTGCTTGATAACGGCAACGACCTCTGCGACTCGCTGACGGGCGCGCCAGTAATAATAGCAGAGTATTCAAAGATTGAGAAGTTGATTCCCAAATCACTGAGGCACTGCTATAAAACAGGGGTTATGGCAGACCCGTCGGTTTTGGAAGCAGCAGGTTTCAATAAAAGGTTCAGGGTTATACCATACAAATCCGTCGGCAGTGCAGGCGGGGTATTACCGGCTTTCCGTCCGGATAAACTCGTAGTAAAAGGTGCAGACATCGAATGTACCGACGTCCTTGTAGCAGTCTCAGACCATAAGTTTTCTGATGACGGCAGTTTCAGCGCTTTGCTGAATCCGAGAATTTTCAGAAAAGCGGTTCCTCAGATACAGAAAGCGGCAAAGTCGCAAAAATAAATGTAATGCATCTGCTTTATACTGGAGATGGTTTTGTGTTCGGGATATTTAAAAAAATACTTCTGAGAATCAATTTAAGTTTAAATCTTGCCGCCGCGAGAATTTTAAATCGCAAAGTCTATTATATAAATGGTCCGGAGCTGCTTCCGGCGCCGCTTGCGACGGAGGAGGAAAAAGAATGTCTCCGCAACCTCATGAAAGATGAGGATAGGGCGGCAGGAGCCAGAAATAAGCTGATTGTTCATAATCTAAGGCTTGTCGTATATATCGCAAAGAAGTTTGAAAATACGGGCATTGGCGTTGAGGACTTGGTCTCAATCGGGACGATTGGACTCATAAAAGCGGTCAATACATTTTGCCCCTCAAGGAATATAAAGCTTGCAACTTATGCCTCGCGGTGCATCGAAAACGAAATTCTCATGTTCCTGAGGAAAAACTCGGGGCTGAAAAATGAGGTCTCAATTGATGAACCGCTTAATATAGACTGGGATGGCAACGAGCTGCTGCTTTCCGACGTCCTCGGGACAGAGAGCGATGTAGTACATCAGAATATTGAAAAAGATGTTGAGAAATCGCTGCTTGAGGACGCGATTAACCACCTTTCAAAGCGTGAACGAACAATTATGGAAATGCGGTTCGGCCTCTGCGACGGCGTCGAGCGCACCCAAAAAGAAGTGGCGGATACGCTCGGAATTTCACAATCATACATATCAAGGCTTGAAAAGCGCATAATATCAAGGCTTCGCAAGGAAATCGAAAGAGTGAGCTGATAGGCCGCAATTTGTTTACCAATATTTACAATCGCATAGATGGCCCCAAATATTCAGAATAGCGGTATTAAAAGTCCCTTACAAGGTAATACTGAAAATGAAAAGTATTACCAGCACTGGAGGGGCCGATATGCAATTAAACAAGGTAGAAATTTGCGGTGTCAACACATCAAAGCTAAAAGTTCTGACCGAAGCTGAGAAAATGGATTTGCTACAAAAGACCAGACAAGGCGACTTAAAAGCGCGCGAAGATCTTATCAACGGAAACCTCAGGTTGGTTCTCAGTGTGATACAAAGATTTACAAATAGAGGAGAAAATTTAGACGACCTGTTTCAGGTCGGTTGTATAGGACTTATAAAAGCAATTGATAATTTTAACCTCTCTCAGAATGTCCGGTTCTCCACTTATGCAGTTCCGATGATAATCGGAGAAATCAGAAGATATTTAAGGGACAACAATCCGGTGCGGGTGTCGCGCTCAATGCGTGATATAGCATATAAGGCGATGCAGTGCAAGGAAAAGCTGACAAATGAAAAGCAGCGAGAGCCGACAATTGAAGAACTCGCAAAGGCGATGGATATTCCCAAAGAGGAAATTGTCCTTGCCCTCGAATCGGTGGTGGAACCGGTGTCGCTTTACGAGCCGGTTTATTCTGATGGAGGCGACACTATATATGTAATGGATCAAATAGGCGATAATAACAAAGATGACGATTGGCTTGATGAAATTGCGCTTAAGGAGGCGATAAGTCATCTGACAGACCGGGAAAAGCGCATCCTGTCGCTGAGATTTTTTGAAGGGCACACGCAGATGGAGGTGGCCGCCGAGATTGGCATTTCACAGGCACAGGTTTCGCGGCTTGAAAAGGGTGCCCTTTCAAAGATAAAAAAACAAATATAAAAAACTTGACGGAACTGCTCATTGCAGTTCCGTCTTTTGTTCCATATAACTTCCCGCCCCAATGTTGTGGGGTTCATAAGCGCTGATAAGTGGAAAAAGAATATTAAAAAAATGGCTTCAGAAATTATTTTGAAATTGCAAAATCCATCATTGACAATTAAGGACTGACTGTGATATGATTTAGTTAGCGGAAACGTTACCGGAAACGATTTTGTGAATGGGTGGTATATTATGACTCCACTAACAATAAAGGATATCGCGCAACTTGCTGGCGTTGGTGTCAGCACTGTTTCGAGAGCGTTGAATAATTATCCAGATGTCAACGAAGAAACTAAACAAAAAATTCTTGCTATTGTTGAAAAATATAATTATTCACCGAATCAAAATGCGAAAATTCTCAAGCAAAATGCTACAAATAATGTAAGCATTGTAGTAAAAGGCAGCGCGAACCCATTCTTTGAAGTTATTATTGAAAGAATGCAGCAGGACCTCGAAAAGCATGGATATAATGCTTTAGTTAATTATATAGATGAACGAAGTGACGAAATCAGCGAGGCTTCAAAACTCAATGTTGAAAAAAAGCTGGAAGGCATAATCTTTCTCGGGGGTACGGCCGGCAGGTTTGAAAAGGAATTGACTAAATTCCGTATTCCGTGTGTTGTTTCGACGGTTTATGTCCCTCTTCCGCCGGACTGCAATAAGGCTTGCGTGTGCGTCGATGACCGTGCAGCGGCTGCTATGGCTATGGATTATCTTGTCGAGAACGGGCACCGGCATATTGCGATTATCGGCGGCGAACGCGGCAACAGAGACGGCATAGACTTGCGATTTGAAGGCGCGATGGAAAGCTTAAGAAAACATGGAATAGAGTTCGATGAGCGGTTCTATGCTGAATCAAAATTTTCGCTGTCTGATGCCTACAGTGCAATGTCGCGTTTGCTTTTCCCGGGGACTCCGATAACGGCGGTTTTAGCTATGTCTGACATTATGGCTATTGGAGCCGCGAAAGCAATCACTGATTCAGGACTTAAGATACCGGATGATATTTCGATTATAGGCTATGACGGCATTGACATGGCTTATTTCTATAATCCGACTCTTGCTACAATCAAACAGCCAGCAAATGAACTTGCAAGGATAAGCGTTGATATATTGATCCGCCTAATAAATGGAGAGAAAATAGAAAGCAATCAAATCCAGCTCGAAACAGAGATGATTAAAGGCTGTTCTGTAAAAAGAATATAAGATTCCGGTCGGCAATCCGGGCCGGACAAGGCCCGGATTGCCAGGACATAGGTATGCCTATTGCCGGAAACGTTTCCGGCAATTAGATGAAATCGGCATTAGGTGATAGAGAGTCTATATATGGTTAAGAAAAGAGATGTATGCGCCATGTGAAAGTTGTATGTACGAATAGAGGAACCAAGGCGGCTCTTAATTGAGCCTAAGACGAGCGCTGTGCCGGCGCTGTTATCGAAGCCAGATAAGGAGTAATCATTATGGAAAAGCAACTACGAAAATATTTTGCTATATTCGTTCTGCCTACTTTAGTTTGTTTTTTCATTGCGTTTTTGATTCCGTTTATTTTAGGCATTATTCTTTCCTTCTGTAAATTCACGACGGTCACTGATGCCCATTGGGTTGGGCTGCGGAATTATGTCCGGGCTTTTGCTGATGAGGAGTTTGCCCATGCGCTTGGGTTTACTGCTGCGTTTGCAGTAGTTTCTGTAGTGACTATAAACGTTTTCGGCTTTTTGCTTGCAGTATTACTTACAGGCGGAAGGCGTGGAACTAATGTATTCCGCACGATTTTCTTCATGCCAAACCTGATAGGCGGTATCGTACTCGGATATATATGGCAGCTTATCATCAACGGTGTTCTCGGCAAATTCGGTGCGACGCTTACCATGGATCCGAAATATGGTTTTTGGGGTCTCGTAGTGCTGATGAACTGGCAGTTAATAGGGTATATGATGGTCATCTATATTGCGGGAATTCAGAATGTACCGCGTGACCTCATTGAAGCTGCAAAAGTGGACGGCGCAACTAATTTACAGGTTATGCGCCACGTCACGCTGCCGCTTGTCAGACCGTCATTTACCATCTGTATCTTCTTAACCCTCACAAATTCCTTCAGGCTGTTTGACCAGAACCTGGCACTGACTGCAGGTGCTCCTTCAAAACAGACTGAGATGCTTGCACTTAATATCTATAACACATTTTACAACAGAATAGGCTGGGAAGGCGTTGGGCAAGCAAAAGCGGTACTGTTTTCGATTCTGGTTGCTATTATAGCGCTCACACAGCTTGCAATATCTAGGAAAAGGGAGGTTGAGAACTGATGGAAAACACTATGATTCGCAGAAAAACCAAGAATTCAGGTAACTACATAATATTTGCCTTGCTTGTTGTATTGTCCATTCTGTTTGTTCTTCCACTGTTAATAATACTGATCAATTCATTTAAAGGCCAGTTCATTATAAGCCAACGTCCCTTTGAACTTCCAAACTCAGAAACATTCGTGGGACTTTCAAACTATACCGACGGCATGGAAAAGGTAGGTTTTCTGAGCGCTTTTGGTTGGTCGGCGTATATTACCTTCTTTTCAGTTATTGTGATAGTTTTGTTTACTGCTATGACCGGCTGGTATATCACAAGGGTACATTCTAAGATTTCTTCTGGTGTTTATTACTTATTTGCGTTTTCCATGATTGTTCCGTTCCAGATGGTCATGTTTACTATGACGAAGTTTGCTAACATGCTACATCTTGACAATCCAATAGGTATTGTTCCGATATATCTGGGATTTGGCGCTGGCCTTTCAACCTTCCTTTACTGCGGATTTATCAAATCAATACCCATTGAGATCGAAGAGGCCGCAATAATCGACGGCTGTGGCCCCATACAGGCATTTTTCAAGATTATTTTCCCTCTGCTTAAGCCAATAGCAATCACGGTAGCAATACTGAATATCATGTGGATTTGGAACGACTACCTGCTCCCTGTTCTGCTGATCGGTTCGGATTATAAGACTATTCCGATTGCGATACAGTATTTGAAGGGCGGCTATGGTTCTATAGATATGGGTGCAATGATGGCTATGCTTGTACTCGCTATTATCCCAGTAATTGTATTTTACATGTTCTGCCAGAAATATATCATCGAAGGCGTTGTCGCGGGTGCAGTCAAGGGCTGACACGCGCAGCGTTTTCCGGCAAAAAAATCTGCATGCCGCCATCAATACTGACAACCGGGTAGCATGAGGCGGCGGAATTGAGGTATGAGGCATATGAAAAAGAGAAGTTGCGGGGTTCTTTTACCCGTTTCGGCACTGCCTTCCAAATACGGTATAGGTACACTGGGCCGTGCCGCTTACCAGTTTGTTGATTTCTTAAAAAGCGCCGGTCAGGAATATTGGCAGATCCTCCCGCTTGTTCCAACCGGCTATGGAGATTCTCCGTATCAATCCGTTTCTACCTTTGCAGGCAATCCATATATGATTGACCTTGAGATGCTTATAGCGGACGGCCTGCTTGAAAAAGAAGAATGTGAGTCAATTGACTGGGGCGAAAACCCGCAGTCAGTGGACTACTTAAAACTTTATGAGAATCGGTTTGCACTGCTTGAAAAAGCCTTTGAGCGCAGCAGATGCGCTGATGACCCGAATTACGCAAAGTTTAAAAATGAAAACGCATACTGGCTCGATGATTATGCGCTGTTCATGGCTCTCAAAAAGGCTTTCAATGAAAAGCCGTGGCAGGAATGGGATGAGCCTATCCGATTCCGGACTCCTCAAGCTGTTGCATATTATCAGAAAAAGCTTGCCCGCAATATAGAGTATTGGAAATATGTGCAGTATCTTTTCTTATCACAATACCGCAGGCTGCGTGTCTATGCAAACGGCAACGGCATAAAAATAATCGGTGATATGCCTATCTACGTATCGGATGATAGCGCCGACGTATGGGCGAACACAAAGCTGTTCCAGCTTGATGAGAGGCTGAATCCGGCGTTTGTCGCTGGGGTCCCGCCCGATTATTTCAGCAAGACGGGGCAGTTGTGGGGCAATCCCGTTTATGACTGGGATGGACATAAAAAAGAACTTTTCGACTGGTGGGTCAAGCGCCTTGCGGCGAATTTCAAACTATACGACGTTGTGCGGATAGACCATTTTCGTGCATTTGATGAATACTATGCGATTCCTTTCGGGGAGAAGACGGCCGAATACGGTACTTGGAAAAAAGGCCCGGGCATTGAGTTTTTCGATTATGTTAAGAAGCACCTCGGCGGCGTAGAAATAATCGCAGAAGATTTGGGCAGCACCGCTGAGAGCGTTCGGGAACTTCTGCGCAAAACCGGATATCCCAGTATGAAGGTATTGCAGTTTGGTTTCGATGCGCATGATGACAGCCATCACCTGCCACATAATTATACTAATAATATGGTAGTCTATACCGGTACGCATGACAACGATACATTGGTTGGCTGGTTTAACAGCGCGAGTGAGAGCGAGCGGGCATATGCCCTTGAATACTTGCATATTGAGGACCAGTCTGAGTTTGCCGATGCGGCTATCCGTGCTCTCTTTGCCAGCACTGCGTCGCTGGCGGTTATTCCGATACAGGATTGGTTGGGCCTTGACGGAAGTGCCAGAATGAATACGCCGTCAACGGTGGGTATAAACTGGAAATGGCGACTTAATGAGGGAATGCTTACGTCATCGCTTGCAGAACGTATGAAGCGCATAGCTAATGCCTATCGGCGCTGTGAAGATTATAAGTTAGGGGACGCACCGAAGGCACAGGATGTTTTAAATGACTTTGAGAGAATACTCAGGAACCACGCGTATACAACCCTTGATAAGGCCGATGCCGTGACAGTATATAACTGCCTTTCTCAGGCAGCGATGAATGCTGTTTACCCCATGTGGAAGCGGACAGCCGAAATCGCTGCGGGCCAAAAACAGGCTTGCTATCTTTCGGCTGAATTTCTCATCGGCCGGGTAGTATTTAACAACCTCTACTGTATGGGCCTGCTTGACGAAGTAAAGCAAAAGCTTAGCGAAAAAGGTTTCGATCTGAACAGGCTCGAGGAAATTGACGACCCGGCTCTCGGAAACGGAGGGCTTGGAAGGCTTGCTGCCTGCTTCGTGGACAGCGCGGCAGCACATCGCCTGCCGCTTATGGGCTATGGCATCCGTTACCGTTACGGCCTGTTTAAGCAGAGTTTTGAAAACGGGTTCCAAAAGGAGACAGCTGACGACTGGACATCGCAGGGCGATCCGTGGTCCGTTCGCCGTGAAGATGAACGGGTGCTGGTAAAATACGCTGACCAGAGCGTTTGGGCAGTGCCTTACGATATGCCCGTAGTCGGTTACAAGTCAGGATATGTCAGCACCATCAGGCTGTGGCAGAGCGAGCCTGTCAATCCGTTTGACTTTAAGTTGTTCAATGACCAGCAATATGAGGCTGCTGTGCGCGAAAAAGAGCAGGCAGAGCGCATAAGCCTGGTGCTTTATCCGAACGACGATAGGCCGGAAGGGAAGAAGCTGCGCATAAAGCAGGAATATTTGCTTACCTCCGCTTCCGTGCAGGATATATTGCGCCGTTTTAAAGCAGCTCATGGTGATGATTTCGGCAAGCTGCCAGATTACTTTGCGGTGCAGCTCAATGACACTCACCCTGTTATGGCAATTCCGGAACTTATCCGTTTGCTGACAGGTGAAGGCCTGCCGTTTGAAGATGCCTTTTCAATCGCTCAGAAAACGTTTGCCTTTACCAATCATACAGTAATGGCTGAGGCACTTGAAAAATGGGATGTGGAGCTGTTCCGTTCAGTTTTGCCTGAAATAATGAGTATTGTAGAAAAAATCAATGAAAGGCTGTTAAACGAGCTTAGGTCATCTGGCTGTACGCAGGAAGAAATTGACCGCCGCGCAATAATAAGCGGCAACATGCTGCATACAGCGAGGCTTGCAGTCTATGTATGCTTTGCGGTGAATGGTGTCGCAAAAATCCACACTGAAATACTGAAAAAGGATTTGTTCAAGGAATGGTACCTTAAGATACCGCAGAAGTTTCAGAATAAAACGAATGGCATTACGCAGCGGCGATGGCTTGGCCTTTGCAATCCTGAACTTTCGGCTTTTATATCAGGGCTTATCGGCGATAGCTGGGTTACTGACCTTTCGCAGCTTAAAAATCTTGAGCTTTTCGCAGATGATACCGCAGTGCTCCGCAGATTTGAACAGATAAAGTTATTGAAAAAGCGTCAGCTTGCGGATGAAATCTTGAAAAAAGAAGGCATAGCGATTAACGAAAGCTTTATCTATGATGTGCAGATAAAGCGTTTGCATGAGTACAAGCGGCAGTTGCTTAATGCGCTGTCAATCGTCGCAATTTATAACCGGTTAAAAGAAGGCAAACTGCCGGATTTCCACCCCATGGTTTGTATCTTTGGCGCTAAGGCTGCGCCGGGTTACTTCAGGGCCAAGGGAATAATCA
Source organism: [Clostridium] cellulosi (assembly GCA_000953215.1). Lineage (NCBI taxonomy): Bacteria > Bacillati > Bacillota > Clostridia > Eubacteriales > Oscillospiraceae > Ruminiclostridium > [Clostridium] cellulosi. Next base: position 1,766,601 of record LM995447.1, on the reverse strand, counting down.
AGTTCATAAACGAGGTTGCCAGAAAGGTCAATGCGGATCCTGAAACTTCAGATCGTCTGAAGGTTGTATTCGTGCAGAATTATAATGTATCCTATGCTGAAAAGCTCATACCGGCCGCTGATATATCTGAACAGATTTCCACCGCAGGAACCGAGGCTTCCGGAACAGGAAACATGAAACTGATGCTCAACGGAGCGGTTACGCTCGGTACTTATGACGGCGCTAATATCGAAATTTTTGAGCAGGCGGGAGAAGAAAACAATTATTGCTTCGGCGCCAGAGTTGAAGAGCTGGAACGCTTAAGAAAAGACTATGACCCGAAAAAGCTTTATCAGGCTAATCGCGAACTTAAAAAAGCAGTCGATTCACTTGTTGACGGTACATTTGACGACGGGAATACTGGCGTTTTCAAGGAGCTGTACAAAGCCCTGCTGGAAGGCATTTACGATTCAGCGGATAATTATTTCCTGCTGTATGACTTTGACAGCTATCTTGAAACTAAACTTAAGGCCAATCGCGACTACAAAGACCGTCTTGCATTTGACAGAAAATGCTTTATCAATGTTGCAAACGCAGGCATTTTCTCAAGCGACCGCACTGTCCGCGAATATGCAAAGGATATCTGGCATATCAACCCAGTGTCATGGAGCAATTCTGCCTGGTGACATATGCCGCAGGTGACCGTAGATACGAATTCACGCAAGAGTTTTGTCAGCCTGCAGCGCATGCCTTTAAATTATATATATTGCACAGATAAATATCGTTACTAAGGAAAAAAATAAAAAAATTCACAAAAATGATTGACATTGAAAGGAGAGTGTGATAACATATGTAGTGGTCGGAAACGTTACCGGTAACGTTTTTGCCGGTTGCCGATTTTGCTCATCCCTAATCGACATCAACACATATGCACGCTGGTAAAAATACAATGTACTTTACCTCTCGCATTACTTATAATCGGTGTGATTTATTTTTTTTGGTTCCGGAAACGTTTCCGGAACGGTAAATTACTTAATGAAAGGGAGAAGAATTATGAAAAAAATCAGAAAACTTGCGGCATTAGTTCTTATGGCAAGTCTGATAGCGGGTATGACATCCGGATGTAGTAAAAACCAAGCGTCTTCCAAAAAGGCACGGGAAATTTATTTCCTGAACTTTAAGCCGGAAATTGCGGATAAGTACAAAGCGATCGTCAGTGAATATGAGAAGAAAACCGGCGTGCATGTTAAAGTTGTTACAGCAGCGAGCGGAACATATGAGCAGACGCTGAAGGCAGAAGTTGCGAAGTCGGATCCTCCTACCATATTCCAGATTAACGGCTTGGTTGGATACAAGAACTGGAAAGATTATTGCGCAGACCTTTCCGGATCAAAACTGTACAGCTATCTTCAGGACAAGAGCCTTGCAATCAAAGATGGAGACGGCGTGTACGGCATTCCTTACGCTGTTGAGGCTTACGGAATCATTTACAACGACTCAATAATGAAAAAATATTTTGCACTTCCCAACAAGGCAGTGTCTATAAATTCGGCTGACGAAATTAAGAACTTCCAGACACTTAAGCAGGTTGTCGAGGATATGACCAAGCACAAGAGCGAGCTTGGCATTGACGGCGTATTTGCTTCAACGTCGCTCACTAAGGGCGAGGAATGGAGATGGCAGACACATCTGGCAAACCTCCCATTCTATTATGAATTCAAAGAAAACACTAAATACGACGATACAGTTCTCGCAGGTATCAACACCAAAGATATTACCTTTAAATATAATCAAAACTACAAAAATATATTTGACCTCTATATCAACAACTCAACCGTTGATAAGAAGATGCTTGGCAGCAAGTCTGTGGCAGACTCAATGTCTGAATTTGCTCTCGGCAAAGCTGCAATGGTCCAGAACGGCGTATGGGCATGGTCACAGATAAGCGGTGTTCAGGGTAATGTCATTAAAGACACCGATGTAAAATTCATGCCGATTTATACCGGTATAGAAGGCGAAGAACAACAGGGCCTTTGCATCGGTACAGAAAACTTCTTCGCAATCAACAGCAAGGTTTCAAAGGAAAAACAGCAAGATTCGCTTGACTTCCTCGATTGGCTGTTCTCAAGCACAGAGGGTAAAAAGCATGTCATAGAAGACCTCGGTTTCATTGCACCTTTCAACACCTTTACCGATTCCGAAAAACCGCAGGATCCTCTTGCTCAGCAGACCATTAGCTGGATGAAGAGAACAGATGTAAAGATCGTTCCGTGGACATTTGAATCCTTCCCGAGCCAGAACTTTAAGGATATTTTCGGCGCTCAATTGCTCCAGTATTGTCAGGGCAAGGTTACATGGGATGATCTTGTCAAGACTGTAATTAAGGCATGGAAAGTTGAGTCAGAAGCCTAAGAATTAGTGATATTATAGCTGAGACGTTTCCAATTCCTTATGCGCGGTAAACACTCTTTTTCACCCGCCTGGCCGGTTGCGCCGGGCGGGTTTTTGTTAAGACAGGAATAAGCTGCACCCCGCTGAATATGCTGTTAGTGAGACATATATTTGGCGGAGGTGTATTTATGTGCCGGATAGATGAGCTAAGCCGCAAGGAAGTGATAAATGTTAAGGATGGATGCAATCTCGGACATATCTGTGATATTGAGATAGATGCAACTGACGGGCGGGTTGTCTCCCTTATAATCTACGGTCGCTCAAAATTTTTTGGGCTTTTCGGCCGCGAAGAGGATATCATAATTCCGTGGTGCAATATTCAGACCATCGGCGAAGACACAATTCTTGTATGTGTTGACCTGCAGTATCGCCGCCACAGAAAACTGAGAGGTTCATTCTTCAATTTCTTTAAGTAACTGTACTGTAGGTATACCCAAAATAAAAACTAAATTGAAATACATACCAGCGAAAAAGATTCGCCGACAATAAATCAGTGAAGGAAATAAACAGCCGGCACAAATATTGTATGATCGTCCCGTTTTGCGGGGTTTTCGGACTGTTTAAATATAATTTATACAGCAGATTCATTTAATAAGGGTTAAAGTTAAACTTATAAAAATACGCCCTCCAAAGGGAGGGCGTATTTTTTATTTTCTGCGGTCTATCATTATCGTTATCGCTATCTTCGTCGTCAACGAAAGTAAGGTATAAAATAAAGCTGACACCAGAAAACAGATACAGCAGAGCCGTCTATTTGTTATAAGTGAAAAGACAGAAACCAATTTGTTGAGTAACAAAAGCAGCAAGAAAATAATATAGTTATACCATAAGAATTTTATAGGATAGAGTAGACAATATGACAAAACACTGTATTTGAAATAATCATATAAATCATCATACAGGTAGATTTGAGTTACTATCGAATAATATGAGTCTATTGCTTAAAAATTCTGTAGGCTTATTATCAGTTGCTCCAAAATGTGTAATTGTGCTATAATGTCTACAATGTTTACTTATATCACGGTATTTTAGGTATAAGGGGATGTATTTTTGCGGCGAATCGTTGAGTTAATATTAAAAGGTCAGAACCCGTCTGACGAAAAGGTCAGGGGCAGGGCAGGCATGATATCAGGCGCTGTTGGCATTACAGTCAACTGCATCATCTTTTTGATGGAACTGATTGTTGGTACAATCGTCAACAGTGTTGCCATAATTGCATTCGCTTTTAACAGCCTGTCCGACGTTGTCTCATCGGTTATTACTGTGGTAAGCTTCAAAGTTGCAAATAAGCCCGCCGACAAGGAACACCCCTTTGGGCATGGGCGTGCCGAATACATTTCAGCGATTATCATAGCCATGGTAATCATAGTTATCGGCTATGAGTTTATCAAAACGTCGGTGGAGAAGATAATTCACCCATCTCCGGTCAGCTTCAGCCTTGATTCATTTATCATAGTAATTTCGGCGATACCGTTAAAACTATTGCTGTCGGCTTTTTACAGGAGTATGGGTCAGGCTATAGGCTCTTCAGCGCTCAAAGCTTCGTCATTTGACGCTTTCAGCGATGTTCTTGTGCTGCTTGTGGCTTCGTCATCCCTTGTGGTTTCCGCTTTTTCAGACATCCAGATAGACGGCTGGCTGGGTATATTGGTATCTCTCTTTATACTGTATTCTGGTTTTTCGATAGCCCGGAAGGAACTGAGTCCGCTGTTGGGCGAAGCGCCGGACAAAGAGCTGGTGAAAAAGATCATGGACGGCGTGCTGGAGGCGGAATATGTCAGCGGCGTTCACGATCTAATAATACACAACTACGGCCCGGGAAAGTTTATGGCGACTATCCACGCGGAGGTGCCGTGCGATGTGCCGATACTGCGCGTGCATGACGTTATCGACAGCACTGAAAAACGCCTTTCAGAGGAATTGGGGATAATCCTTGTCATTCACATGGACCCGCTCAATAAAGACGATGAGGTTGTAAAATCCGCGCAAAGCGTTGTCGACAGTGTGATAAAGGATTTTCCGGAGGTTCTGTCATACCATGATTTCAGAGTTGTCGGCGAAGGTGCCGTTAAGAATGTGATTTTTGATGTAGTCGTCGATTCCACCGTAGTCACCAAAAAGGAGATAGACGATTTATCTGAGAAAATCAACAGGGCTGTAAAGGAAAAAGACGCTCAATATAACACCATAATAAATGTTGACAGGAATTATACGTCGCAGTAGAAAATCGGCACAAGCCTGTTGTATTCTGTAACAAGCGGAAAATTAACCGCATTATCGTCAAAAGTCAGGAAAAATTGCCCGACAGTATTGTAATTTAATGCGGTTTGTGATATAATATTCGGGTAAATACGCACGCGGTGTTAATCGGCTTGGTGCCTTAAACGCCACCCTTAATAAAAGGGCGGTGTTTTGGTCTGCCGAAATTAAGATGCCGCGGAGGTGTAACCATAAGGAGGAAAAATAATGTCATCAATCGTTACCATGAAACAGCTTCTTGAAGCTGGCGTACACTTCGGTCATCAGACCAGAAGATGGAACCCGAAAATGGCTCAGTACATCTTTACAGAGCGCAACGGGATCTACATCATTGACCTGCAGAAAACTGTCAAAAAACTTGAAGAAGCCTACATGTTTGTCCGCGACCTCGCTGCAAACGGCGAAAACATCCTGTTTGTCGGAACAAAGAAACAGGCTCAGGATTCCATTAAAGAAGAGGCTCTCCGCGGCGGCTGCTTCTATGTAAACGCCCGTTGGTACGGCGGAATGCTCACAAACTTCCGCACAATTCGCCGCAGAATCGACCGTTTGAACCAGCTCAAGAAGATGGAAGAGGACGGAACATTCGACCTTCTCACAAAGAAGGAAGCCGCGAAGTTAAAGCATGAAATTGAAATTCTTGAGAAATTCCTTGGCGGTATCAAGGATATGAAGAAGCTGCCGGCTGCCTTGTTTATTGTTGACCCGCGCAAAGAGCACATCGCTGTTTCCGAAGCCCGCAAGCTTCATATCCCGATAGTCGCTATTGTTGATACAAACTGCGACCCTGACGAGGTTGATTATGTAATCCCGGGCAACGACGACGCTATCCGTGCCGTTAAGCTCATCTCCTCGATTATAGCAAACGCTGTTCTCGAGGGCAGACAGGGCGAACAGGTCGGAGAAGGAGCTGCTGAAACAACTGAGGCTGCTGCCGAGGCGGCTGAGACGGTGGAAGCTGCTGCTGAACCTGCTGCTGAACCTGCAGAAGCTGCTGCAACAGAGACAGCAGAAACCGCGGAAGCTGCTGAAACTGCAGAGGCTGCGGCTGAATAAGGCTTGCCGGATTTATATATATTCAACGCTTCATACTGAGATGCTGAATTTAAAAAGCCTGCTTGGACGACAGGCAGGCTTTTGATTGTTTTTATTTTGAAAAGCTGCGCATACTATATAATGTTTGGGAGGTCTAATAATGGCGTCATTTACAGCTCAAGATGTTAAGGCTCTTCGTGAGAGAACCGGCTGCGGTATGATGGATTGCAAAAAAGCTCTTCAGAGTGCCGACGGCGATATGGATAAAGCAATGGAATATCTTCGCGAAAAGGGCATTGCTGCTGTAGCGAAGAAAGCAGGACGTATTGCCGCAGAAGGCCTGGTATATGCTGAAGTTATTGATAAAGTTGGCGTTATTATCGAAGTAAATGCTGAGACTGACTTCGTTGCAAAGAATGATCAGTTCAAGGCATTTGTAAAGGAATGTGCGGATACAATTGCTGCCAACAACCCTGCAGATGTTGACGCCCTTCTCTCCATGAAGGCAAAGAACAGCGATATGACTATTGCGGACCTGCTCCGTGAGAAGGTTCTGACAATTGGTGAAAACATTAAGATTCGCCGCTTTGCCCGTATGGAAGGCGATCTTATCACCTATATCCACGGCGATGGACGCATAGGTGTTCTTGTTAAGTTTGATACCGATGTCGCTTCAAAAGACGGCTTTGAGGAATATGCAAAGAATATCGCTATGCAGATTGCTGCAATCAATCCGCCGTATCTTGACAGAGACAGCGTTCCTGCCGATGTTCTTGAAGAGGAAAAGAAGATTCTCACTGCTCAGGCAATAAACGAAGGCAAACCGCAGAATATTGCCGAAAAGATTGTTGCTGGCCGTCTCAATAAATTCTATAAGGAAATGTGCCTTGTTGAGCAGGACTATGTAAAGGACAGCGAACTTACCGTTGCTAAGTATACTGACAAGGTTGCAAAAGAGCTCGGCGGTACTATAAAGATTGTACAGTTCGTAAGATTTGAAAAGGGCGAAGGAATCCAGAAGCGTGAAGACAATTTCGCGGAGGAAATCGCCAATATGGTAAAGTGATGTTAAAAATAGAGGAAGCCGTCATTTGACGGCTTCTTTTTTTGCCGATTTGAGAAAAATGATATATATGTTTGAGATTGTTTTGTGAGCTTATGTGTTTAAATTTAAAATAATTGTTAAATTTTAATTTATGGCGATTATTTGGTTTACATAAACCGCATTAGGGGTTTACAGCTAAGCTCAATTCATGTAAAATAAGTATAACCCAAAGGCTGTTCAAAACAGCTTTGCAAAAAAACAGAGGTGTAAAAATGCAAGCCAAATATAAAAGAATACTATTAAAACTCAGCGGGGAAGCGCTCGCAGGTGATAATCACTTTGGTCTTAACTTTGATGTAGTCACAAAGATATGTGAGGGTATAAAGGAAACCACAAAATTAGGTGTCCAGGTTGCAGTTGTCGTCGGCGGCGGAAATTTCTGGCGCGGACGCAGCAATGAGCAGATGGATAGAACAAGGGCTGACCATATTGGAATGCTCGCAACTGTTATGAATTCGCTCGCTCTTGCTGATGCACTCGAGCAACAAGGTGTTCCGGTTCGCGTTCAGACTGCCATTACAATGCAGCAGATTGCGGAACCGTATATCCGCAATAAAGCGATGCGCCACCTTGAGAAAGGGCGCGTCGTAGTCTTCGGATGCGGAACGGGCAACCCGTTTTTCTCAACTGATACCGCTGCGGCACTCAGGGCAGCGGAGATTGACGCCGATATTATCATGAAGGCAACAATGGTTGACGGCGTTTACGACAGCGACCCGAAAAAGAACCCCAATGCCAAGAAGTTTGACACTATTTCTTATATAGACGTGCTGAACCGCGGCCTCGGCGTTATGGATTCCACTGCCACGTCGCTCTGCATGGATAACAATATACCGATTCTCGTTTTCAATCTTGAGGAACGCGATAGCATAGTCCGTGCGGTAATGGGCGAAAAGATCGGAACCATCGTAAAAGATGAACGCCGCGGATAACATTTGTTATAATTGTTTTGCTGATTGACTATAAACCCCTGCCATAATCTACTTCGCGTGGCAGGGCGGAAATAAATAAATTCAGGCCGGCGCGAAGCGGCGGAATGGAGTTGTTTTTATGGCACAATCAAGTGATTATGAAGAAAAAATGAAAAAAACCGTGGCGGCCTTGGCAAAGGAGTATGGAACAATTCGTGCTGGGCGCGCCAATCCGGCAATTCTTGATAAAATCCGCGTTGACTACTATGGAACGCCGACCCCAATTAATCAGATAGCGGCTATCTCCGTAGTCGAGGCGAGAATACTGCAGATTCAGCCTTGGGATGCGTCTGCAACGAAAAATATCGAAAAGGCAATTTTGGCGTCCGACTTGGGTATAAATCCCCAGAACGATGGCAAAATTATTCGTATAGCATTCCCTCCGCTGAGTGAGGAGAGGCGCAAAGAACTTGTCAAAACAGTCCATAAATATGCCGAGGAATCAAAAATTGCTATAAGGTCCATCAGAAGAGATGCTTTGAATGATTTCAAGGCACAGAAGAAAAAGTCCCTTATTACTGAGGATGACCTCAAGGACGCTGAAAAGGAAATGCAGAAGCTCACTGATAAATACTGTAAAGAAATTGACGAAATGAGTGCCCAAAAAGAGAAGGAAATAATGGAGATTTAACTTTATAAGCGCACAGGTTTAGGTATTCCGGCGAACCCCACGGCTTTTTGAGAGAAGCCAGAGGGTTCGCCTACATTTGGTACTAAAAGAATTTGGAAATAATTCGTAATTCAGCTCGGAGGTACAAATGTTATTCTTTGACAGAAAGAAAATTAAGGGCAAAGAGGCTGAACGCGAACGCAAGCTTCCGCAGCATATTGGCATAATTATGGATGGAAACGGGCGCTGGGCAAAAAAACGCGGCCTCCCACGCACTGCCGGACATTCTGTTGGCGCGTCCACTTTTAAAAATATTGCAAAATACTGCAATAAGATAGGGCTTAAGTATCTTACAGTTTACGCATTTTCTACAGAAAACTGGAAGCGCCCTCAAGAAGAAGTCGACGCCATTATGGATTTGTTTAGGCAATATCTCAAGGATTCAATAAGCTCGCTTGACAATGATAATATAAAAATCAGGTTTATCGGCGACATTTCTGCCCTCGCAGATGACCTGCAAAAGCTGATAAAAGAAGCGGAAGAGGATACTGCGGATGCAACCGGCCTGACGCTTAATATAGCCATAAACTACGGCGGGAGGCAGGAAATCGTTGCAGCCGCGAAAAAACTGTGCGAAGACATTTCGAAGGGTATTTTAGACCCATCAGACATATCGGAAGAGGAAATATCAAAAAGAATATACACGGCTGGTCAACCTGACCCTGACCTTATTATCAGGCCGAGCGGAGAAAAGCGGATTTCAAACTTTATGCTTTGGCAGTCCGCATATACAGAGTTTTGGTATTCTGATGTTCTCTGGCCTGATTTCAGTCCACGACATCTTGAAATGGCTATTGACGATTACAACAAACGAATCCGCAGATTCGGCGGAATATAAAAAATGCTGGCACAGCGGAAGAATGGAGAATTAGATGAAGCAACGGATGATTACTGTGGCCTGCGGTGTCACAGCTCTTATAATAGTTTTGCTATTTTATAAAACAATGGTACTAAACGTCGGCGTGGCGCTTATTTCGATTCTCGCAGTGCATGAAATTTTCGGCGCCGCCGGAATAAGCAAAAGCAAAGCGTTAATTGCCTGCTGCTATATATATGCGGCGGTTTTGCCATTTTCATATTATTGCAAGTTTTCCGGAACAGGCATACTTCTGACATTCGCACTTTTACTCGCCCTTTTTTCAGTTATGCTCAAAGAGCATGAGACTGTAAGGGTGGAAAGCATGGCGCTGTGTTTTATGGTGACTGTGCTTATAACTGCCTCTTTGACAGGGCTTATCTTTATTCGCGATAATTTGGTTTCCAGTCGCATAAAAGATCTGCCGGTATTCTATATAGCCCTTGCGTTTATCGGCTCATGGATTACAGACGGCGGCGGCTATATTTTCGGAACACTGATGGGAAAGCACAAGCTTTCGCCTAAAATCAGCCCGAAGAAAACGATTGAAGGCGCTGTCGGAGGCATTGTATCTGCTGTAGTATTTTCTGTATTGTTCCTGTTTGGTTATGGCGCCTATTTGCAGTTTTCCGGAATAACGGCTAACTATAATTATTTATCAGTTATCATTTTAGCGCTTGCGTGCGCGGCCGTTTCCATAATAGGCGACCTTTCCGCGTCAATTATAAAACGTCAGAACAATATCAAGGATTACGGTACCATACTTCCAGGCCACGGCGGTATTCTGGACCGTTTTGACAGTATGCTTTTTGTTGTTCCGCTGATAATAGTCTGGATGAAATTGTTCCCCATTGTATTCTGATATTTTGCTGAAAACTGCATGTTTGCAGCGTTATCTTTCATAGATTAGAATTGATTGATTTTAACTGTATCAACTCGGAGGCATAAATTGCAGGAAAAAACAATTTCGGTAATCGGTTCAACCGGTTCCATAGGAACACAGGCGCTTGATGTCGCAAGAATGATGGGGTTTAGGATTGCGGCGCTTGCGGCCGGTAAAAATATAGACTTGCTGGAAAAACAGGTTCGGGAATTTAGGCCGGAAATCGCCGCCGTTGCGGACGAAAGAGCCGCTGCCGAACTGAAACTGCGCATAAAGGATTTGCCCTGCAAGGTTTTGGGCGGCAATGACGGTATCTGTGAAGCTGCATCTGCTCCTTCTGCCGACATCGTACTGGATTCCATTGTCGGCATTGCGGGGCTGGCACCTGCTCTTGCGGCAATCAGGGCAAAAAAGACGCTAGCTTTGGCCAACAAGGAATCGCTTGTCTCCGCGGGTGAAATTGTCATGCGTGAGGCGGAAGAAAACGGCGTTAGAATTCTTCCTGTCGACAGCGAGCACAGCGCCGTCTTTCAATGCCTTCAGGGAAGTGCAAACCCGAAACGTGAAATTAAAAAGATAATCCTTACTGCGTCCGGAGGGCCATTTTTCGGCAGGACATATGAGGAGCTTCAGAATGTAACCCCTGTTGAAGCTTTACACCACCCGAATTGGGCAATGGGCGCGAAGATAACAATAGACAGCGCGACGCTGATGAATAAGGGACTGGAGCTTGTGGAGGCCTGCTGGCTCTTTTCACTGCCGCCGGAAAAGATAGAGATAGTTGTTCACAGGCAGAGTATTATCCACTCGGCGGTGGAGTTTCAGGACGGCGCGGTAATTGCGCAGCTCGGAGTACCCGACATGAGAATTCCCATCCAGTACGCGTTGACATACCCGCAGCGCTTTATGTCACCGGCAAAGGCCCTTGACCTGTTTGAAGTGTCGCGGCTTACCTTTGAAAAGCCCGACCTTAAAACCTTCAAATGCCTTGATGTTATGATAAAAGCGGCAGAACGCGGCGGCCTTTGCACTGCGGCGGCGAGCGCTGCCAATGAGGAGGCTGTCTCATTGTTCCTGAGCGGCAAGATAAGGTTCACCGATATAGGTGACCTTGTTGAAAGCGCAGCGTTTATGCCATTGCCACGTGAGATGACGCTTGACAACGTCTATGAAGTGGACAAAGCCGCGAGGGCTCATGTGCATGAGGAACTGAAACAATTAAAAATTGCACTTAGAAATTGAATTACAAAGGGGACGATTCATATCAATCCGGCAGTAAGCATCATAATTGCCATACTTGTTTTCGGCGTACTTATCTTTACCCATGAGCTTGGGCACTTTATTGTGGCGAAGCTTTCTAATGTAAAGGTCAACGAATTTGCAGTCGGCATGGGACCCGCTTTATTTAAGATAAAACGCGGAGAAACAACTTATGCCCTGCGCATACTGCCTATTGGCGGTTACTGCGCAATGGAAGGCGAAGACGAAGAGAGCAGTGACGAAAGAGCCTTCAATAAAAAGCCTGTCTGGCAAAAAATATTGGTTGTTGTCGCCGGCGCTTTTACTAATATTGTGACTGGATTTATACTGGTTGTAATATTAACTTGTATATCGCAGGCGATTGCTACAACTACTGTAGCGAAGTTCGATTCCCAAGCCACCAGCAATGCGCCGGGCGGTATGCAGGTCGGCGACCAGATTTACCGCATTAACGGCGCGCGTGTCCATGTCAGCAGCGATATCATGTATGATTTGGTGCTCGACAGCGACGGCGTAGTCGATATACAGGTAATACGCGACGGAAAACTCGTCGACCTTAAAAACGTCCAGTTCCCGATGATGGACGACGGCAACGGCGGGAAAGTGATACGCCGCGATTTCTGGGTAGTAGGCCAGAAAAAGACCTTTTTCAATGTCTTGCACGAATCATTTTTCCAGACAATATCTATGGTAAGGCTGGTCTGGGTGACGTTCCTCCAGTTGTTTACGGGACGGTTCGGGCTAAAGGACCTTGCGGGCCCGATTGGCACTACTGCGGCGGTCGGCCAGGCGGCGGCAGCCGGACTGCCGGATTTGCTGTATGTAGCTGCCTTGATTGCCGTAAACCTCGGCGTTGTGAACCTGTTCCCGCTGCCTGCCCTTGACGGCGGACGCCTTTTCTTCCTTATCATAGAAGGAATAAGACGCAAACCCATTAACCCGAAATACGAGGGATATATTCATTTTGCCGGTTTCGCGCTCCTTATGGCACTCATGGTCATTGTGTCCTTCAATGACATAATGCGGCTAATAAAGGGGTAAGATAAGATGCAGCGAAGAAAAACGAAAATGGTTATGGCAGGCGGTGTCCCCATAGGCGGCGGGAGCCCTGTTACTGTGCAGTCTATGCTGTGTGCCCCTGCCCATGACTTTGAGGCCAATCTTGCGCAGGCAAAACGCCTGCGTGACGCCGGCTGCTCTATTATCCGCGTCGCAATACCGGATAAGGAAACTGTGCCGCTTATCCCAAAGCTCAAGGAACTCGGCATGCCGGTTGTCGCGGATATACATTTTGACTACCGCTTAGCGATAGAATCTGTGGCGGCAGGCGCAGACAAGATACGTATTAACCCCGGCAATATCGGCGGCGAGGATAGGGTAAAAGCCGTCGCCGACGCATGTAAGTTGAAGGGCGTGCCGATACGTGTTGGGGTCAATTCCGGCTCAATTGAACGCGATATCCTCGCAAAATACGGAAAGCCGACACCTCAGGCAATGTGCGAAAGCGCAATGCGGCATGTCAAACTGCTTAATAAATACGACTTTGACGACATTGTCATTTCGCTGAAATCCTCAGATGTTCAGACGATGGTTGAAGCATATGAACTGTTAAGCGAAATGTGTGATTATCCCCTCCACCTCGGCGTCACAGAAGCCGGCACCGGCACTGCGGCATTGATTAAGTCGGCGGTGGGTATAGGCTCGCTGCTTATGCGCGGTATCGGCGACACAATCCGCGTTTCGCTGACCGATGACCCGGCAGAAGAGGTTAAGGCGGGCATTGAGATACTGCGCGCGGCTGGGCTTTACAACAGGGGCGTGCAGATTATTAGCTGCCCTACCTGCGGACGCACCAAGGTGGATATTATAAAACTTGCCAAGGAAGCTTCAAAACGCCTTGCAGCGGTCGACAAGCCGCTGAAGGTGGCAATTATGGGCTGCGCTGTCAACGGCCCCGGTGAAGCCCGCGAGGCGGATATCGGTTTGGCCGGAGGAGACGGTCAGTGCCTTATTTTCAAAAACGGCAAGATATTGCGCAAGGTTCCCGAAGCAGTTGCTTTGGATGAACTTATGGCTGAAATAGAAAAGATGTGATTTGATTTACATTAAAGGGAGGTTATGCAAAATGGTATATGTTTTTCTGGCCGATGGTTTTGAGGAAGTTGAAGCAATAGCGCCGGTTGATATACTGCGCCGCAGCGGGGCAGAGGTGAAAACAGTCGGCGTCAGCGGCAAGCAGGTAAAGGGCGCCCACGGAATCATCGTCACAGCCGATATAGAGCTTAGCGAAATCTCCGACAACGCCGAAATGATAGTGCTGCCGGGCGGACCGGGGACATCAAATCTGGAGAAAAGCGAAGGTGTCCAGAAGGCGATAGACCGCGCGGTAAAGAGCGGTGCCACTATCGGGGCTATTTGTGCGGCGCCGTCCATTTTGGGCCATAAGGGATTGCTGAAGGGCAAAAAGGCCGTTTGCTATCCCGGCTTTGAAGATGAGCTCTACGGAGCAGAAGTTATGGATACCCAAGTCTGTGAGGACGGGCAGTTTATCACAGCCAACGGTCCCGGGGCCGCTTTTGCTTTTGGGCTGAAACTCGCCGAGCGTCTTAACAAAAATGCTGAAAAGGTAAAATCAGGGATGAAGATTTTACTCTGACAATCAATAAATAAATTATCAGAATTGTTTTAGGATGAAATAGATGAACACATATTATCGGAAAAAAGCGCTTCGTGAGCGGATGAAAAAGATCCGTGCAGCTCTTTCCGATGAGGAAAGAGCTGAAAAAAGCGCTAAAATTTTAAGTAACTTAACAAAACTCGAAGAATATAAAAACGCGGAACTTGTACTGACATATGTTTCACTGAAATTTGAAGTCGATACATTTGCTTTCATTGAGACGGCACATAATGACGGCAAAAGGATTGCCGTTCCTCGCTGCGTTGAGGGCAAACCAAACATAGACTTTTATTATATAAATAGCATTGAAGAACTTGAAAAGGGCAGCTACGGCATACTTGAACCGCGTATAAACCCCAAAAAGCTTTGCACGAGCAGAAAAGGGTTCTGTGTCTTGCCCGGGCTCGCGTTTGACCGATACGGGACAAGACTCGGATACGGAAAAGGCTATTACGACAGGTTTTTGCAGACTTTTAAAGGAACAACAGTCGGCGTCTGCTTCTCAGATGTTCTGTCCAGAACTCCGCTGCCAAGGGGAAGATTTGATGTCCCCGCAAAGATTATTGTTACTGAAAAAGAGATTATAAGAATAAGAAAATAAAAGCCCGATATGCTGTAATTGCTGCCAGAAGGCTGACAAATTCAGTTTGTTGATGTATAATGATATCATTAGGACTTTTATGCTTTAAGCATTTTGGCGTAAATTAAAGAAAGCCCCGCGTGGGGGCTTTTCTGCGAAGCATGTAAGTCAGGTCAGCAGCAGTTGCACGGGCTCTTGCAGCAAAAATTATTGTTGCAGCAGCATAATATTATCACTAAAAGGACAAGTATCCAGAGGCTGCTGCGAAATCCGCCATAACAACACATCTTGTTCACCTCAACTACAGTATCAGCTGTTTAACCGGGCTCCTTACATCTTATGACAAGCTGTATAGCTTCGTTACTAAACTCTTGGCGACTGCCGAGGGCATGGTTAGCCCGGCCAGATTATTTTTAAGCGGAGGAACTATATGGAGCAAGACGAAAAAAAGATTAAGGCCGACAGCAGCCCTGAAGAAAAGGAACAAGCCTCAGCTTCAGCCCATGGCTTGGAAGAGGAAAAAAACGCGGCTGCAAAACCGGAAAATGAGAAACCAAAGTCTCATTACAGCGAAAAAATCTTTAATATAACGCTTCCGGCTGATAAAACCAATCAGGAAGAAGAGCAAGAAGACAGCGGATATGAAGAGACTGATGAAGAACCAAGAAAGCACCCGCTGTTAAAATCATTCATATATACTCTAAGTATTATTCTTGTGTCAATATTACTCGCAGTAGGAATATTATATGCTGCCACCGATTATTTAGGCATGTTCAGGCCGGAAAAGACCACTGAAATAACGTTAACGAAGAATGATACATCTATTGATAAGGTTGCTGATATTCTAAAAAAGAACGGCATCATACGCAGTGCTCTTATCTTCAAGTTGTATGCGAAGATAAGCAACAAACAGGGTCTGCACGAAGGACAGTTTTCATTGAGCTCGTCCATGAGTTATGACGCTATAATACGGAAATTGAAGTCAACGACTCGGGCCACTGTCAAGGTCACGATTCCGGAGGGCTTTACGCTTCAGCAGATAGGTGAGCGGCTGGAGCAAAAGAAGGTTTGCACGAAACAACAGTTTTTGAGTGCGGTCGAGAAAGAGGACATTAAATTCGAATTCAGTTCGCAGATTCCTAACAATTCAGACCGCTTCTATCGGCTTGAGGGGTATCTTTTCCCTGATACTTATGAATTTTATGTCGACCAGGCACCGGACGCTGTTGTCAAAAA
The DNA here is from genome assembly GCA_000953215.1 of [Clostridium] cellulosi. Classification (NCBI taxonomy): domain Bacteria; kingdom Bacillati; phylum Bacillota; class Clostridia; order Eubacteriales; family Oscillospiraceae; genus Ruminiclostridium; species [Clostridium] cellulosi. The sequence goes on along the minus strand of LM995447.1, from coordinate 1,750,639 downwards.
GATGCTGAAAAACTTTGAAACGCGCTTTGATGAATCCTTCAGAAAAGCCACTCAGGCGTCGGGCATGACAGTCGATGAAGTAATAACACTCGCGTCAATTATTCAGGCCGAGTCGAGCAATAAGGACCAGATGGCGAAGGTATCTTCCGTTTTCCACAACCGTCTTAAAAACGGTGTCAACGGGAAAAAGCTCCTTCAGTCAGACGCTACAATCTTCTATGCGACCAGAGACATTGAACCAATACTGCCGGTCAACAGCACGAATATAGCGTCTGCTTACAACACATATAAGCATGAAGGGCTGCCGCCTGGGCCTATCTGCAATCCGGGACTTGCCGCAATTGACGCCGCGTTGTCTCCCGCAGATACAAAATACTATTATTTTGTCACCGATAAAAACGGCAATTACTATTATGCCGAGACCTTTGCGAAACACCTTGTCAACGTCAGAAAGGCTGAAAACACAGGCAAGGCCGGAGGCACAAATGTTACAAAAAGCGACGATTGATAAGTGGCAAAATAATATTTGTTTTTGAGGTCAGTTAAATTGATGAAAAAACCTGAACTTTTGTCCCCTGCCGGTGATTTCGAGAGCCTTGAGGCGGCGGTCGCCTTTGGCGCCGACGCGGTATATCTCGGAGGCAGGATGTTCTCAATGCGCACATCTCCACGGAATTTTGGTGAAGAAGAGCTTTGCCGCGCCGTAGAGTTTGCTCATAAAAACGGCGTGAAGATATATCTTACCTGCAATACCCTCCCCAGAAACGACGAGATAGACAAGCTCCCGCGCTTTTTTGAAGTAGCGAAAGACGCCGGTGTAGACGCTCTTATTGTCACTGACCTTGGAGTTATAGAGCTTGCCAAAAAATATGCCAAAGGTATTGAGCTCCATGCGTCGACTCAGACCGGCGTAGTAAACTATGCCTCAGCGAACGTTCTTTATTCAATGGGGGTCAAAAGGGTTGTCTTGGCGAGGGAAATGAGCCTTCGCGAAATCTCTGTATTAAGAGAACACACACCGCGCCTGCTTGAAATAGAGGCATTTGTCCACGGCGCCATGTGCGTTTCCTTTTCTGGAAGGTGTCTGCTTTCCAATTATCTTACGGGCCGTGACTCCAACAGGGGAGAGTGCGCGCAGCCCTGCCGCTGGAGCTATGCGCTCTGTGAAAGCACAAGGCCCGGCGAATATATGCCGATTTATGAGGACGATCAAGGAACTTATATACTTAATTCGCGGGATTTGTGCATGATAGAGCATATTCCGGAGCTTGTTCGCGCCGGAATAACAAGCTTTAAAATTGAAGGGCGCGCAAAATCGGCTTATTATGTCGCTGTTATTACAAACGCCTACCGCATGGCAATAGACAGGTTTATGTCAGAAGGAGAGCAATATAAATTTGACAAAAGCCTATTGGATGAAGTCAACAAGGTGAGCCACAGGGATTATTGCACTGGATTTTATTTTGGCCCGATAGAAAAGGGGCAGATATACAAGGGCGCCGCATATATAAGGAATTGGGATATAGCGGCTAAGATAATAGGCGAAAAGAATGGCCTTGCGGAGTGCCTTGAGAGGAATCCGTTCTCGCCGCTGGACACTTTTGAACTTCTCGAGCCGGGAAAGACGGGCAGACCGGTAAAGGTTAGACAGATTTATGATGAGAACGGAGAAAAAATCTCCCGCGCAGTCCATCCGGGAATGAGAGTATTCCTGGATTTAAGCGAAGCACCGTGCAAAAATGGAATATTGCGAAAAATCCCCAGTAACTTATAAAGACTTGATTAAAGGGAGGAAAAGTTAATGGGTATTACTTTTGTCATGTTAAAACCTGATGCGGTACAAAGAGGGCTTGGGTATGACATCATGCAATACTTCAAAAAAAACGGTATTTCCATCGAGTGCTTTGACGTTCAGATTGCGACGGAAGATAAGATTAGAAGGCACTATGAAGAAGTAATTGCAAAATACGGCGAAGAATTTGCTCAGCATATGCTCGACATGTTCCTTAACAAAACAGTTGTGCCGATAATCCTTTCTGGTGGCGACGATATCATAGCGCAGGTGCGCCGCATAGTTGGCGCTACAGAACCCGCAAAAGCAGAAAAAGGCACAATACGCGGTGATTTGGGCCTTGGCGACAGTTATGCCCGTTCAGTTGCCGAAGGCAGGGTAGTCAGAAATTTGATACATGCTTCCGACAGCCCCGAGGCTGTTAAACGCGAAATTTCAATTTGGCTTCCGAAATATAAAATCTAATAGAATATAAATCAAGGGCTGCATCAAAGTGCTGTGACTACACAGGACTTTGATACAGCCCTTTTTAGTTTTGACCGCAGATTACTTCACTGTATCTTTTTTGGCGGCTTTTTCATAATCCATCGTAAGTTTATATTCTATTGAATCGACGAGAGCTATCCAGGAAGCCTTTATGACGTCGCTTGAAACGCCCACACAGCTCCAATTGTTTTTGCCGTCGGTTGTCTCAATAAGAACCCTTACCTTTGAGGCGGTCGCGTCGCGCGGTTCCATTACACGAACCTTGTAATCTATAAGCCTGACATCGCTGAGTGACGGATAAAATACCGACAGAGCTTTTCGAAGGGCATTGTCAAGGGCGTGAACCGGGCCGTCTCCCTGCGCTGCTGTGATTTCACTTTTTCCGCCCACTTTTATTTTTATAACGGCAGTTGACGACATGTTATCGTCTTTCGCTGGCTGTTCGCCTATAATCTTGTAATGTTCAAGTTCAAAGAAGGGTTTGTAAAGCCCCAACACCTTCCTGATAAGAAGCTCAACGGCGGCAGGCGCACCCTCGAACTGGTAGCCGTAATGCTCGAGTTCCTTGATACGCTGCATAACCTTCCTTGTCTGCGGGGAATCCTTGCTTATCGTCGGGTCAATCTTTCTTATCTCAGAAAGGACTGTTGACCTGCCGCTGAATTCTGAGAACAAAAACTTGCGCTCATTGCCGACGGTATCAGGCGAAATGTGCTCAAAGGACTGCGGGATTTTCCTGACCCCGTCGATATGCATGCCTCCCTTGTGGGCAAAAGCACAAGAGCCGACATAAGGATGGTCGTGGGGCAGCTTTATATTGGCAATCTCTGCAATGCCGCGGGAAACCGTTGTCAGCAGTTGCATATTTTCCTCTGGAATACAGTTAATGCCCCGTTTAAGCTGCAAATTCGCAAGCAGTGTTGAAAGGTCCGCGTTACCGCACCTCTCACCGAAACCTAAAAATGTTCCCTGAACCTGTACTGCGCCGGCATCAACGGCAATCATTGAGTTGGCCACTGCAAGCCCCATATCATTGTGGCAGTGTATAGCCGTCCGTTTGCCGAATCTGTTTATCACCTTGCAGGTCAATTCAAATATCTCATTCATATATGAGGCGCCGTTGGTATCACAGAGGCAGAGGACATCCGCCCCGCCCTCGCAGGCGGCTTTAAGTGTCTCCATGGCATAGCGGCTGTTTTGCCTGTACCCGTCAAAAAAGTGCTCCGCGTCAAAAATCACCTCTTTGCCGGCGGCCTTAAAAAACGCAACCGTTTCCCTGATCATGTTCAGGTTCTCATGCAGGGTGGTGCGCAGCACCTTCGTGACGTGAAGGTCCCATGATTTCCCAAATATTGCGACTGTGTCGGTTCCAGCCATAAGCAGGGCTTTTACGCCGATGTCGTCAGATATTGATACGCCGCGGTGCCGCGTGCTGCCAAAAGCGCAGATTTTAGATTTTGATAGATGGATGTTTTTAACCCGTTTGAAATACTCAATGTCTTTTGGGTTAGAGGCCGGATTTCCCGCCTCTATGTATGTGATACCGAGACGGTCAAGCATCTTTGTAATATTTAATTTATCCTCCACAGAAAAGGCAATTCCTTCGGCCTGCGCCCCGTCGCGCAGTGTTGAATCATAAAGTTCAACCGTTTTATCCACAAAACCGCCCTCCTTTGGCAAATTAAAATAATACTGAACCCAAGCTGATTAAAATACATACAAACGGTTAACATAAAAAACAGCTTCGTCTCTTGCTTAAGAGACGAAGCTGTAATGATTCTGTTCCAATTAGCTCCGCGTTACCACTCTTATTGACGGAATATCCGCCCTCTCAACCACTGTCTTACAACAGTGTTCCCCTTAACGCGGGAAGCACGTACTGTTCTACTCGGCCCGCAGCCTTTCGGCAGTCAGCTCAAGGGTGATTTTCACAATCGTGCGCGGCTGCCTTTCACCAACCGGCAGCTCTCTGAACGCGTTTACGAATGCTGCTGTCCCTGTCATCGCTTTTTTTTATTGTATTCTATCATATTACGCTTTAATTTCTTTGTCAACAAATAAATATACGTTTATTAGAAAATTTTTTAAAAAGCGACAACTTGGTAATGCCGTGAAATAATTTTATACTGATTTTAATGTGAATTTTTGAGAATTCTGCTTTGCCTAAAGAGCGCCAATTTTACTCAATAAATAAGCTGAGCCTTTTTCAATAAAAGTATTGACATTTGGATAAATTAGTGATAAATTCATTATTAGGTTTTTAGCACTCTCGATTACAGAGTGCTAACAAAGGAAAGATTATTAAAGGCGCAAGTGTCGAATTCGCACGCAGCCGCTGGTTTGTTTTGGCTGGTGCAGTTGAAAGGAGAAGCCTTTGTAGATTATTAAGATTATCGGAAGGCAGCACGGTTTGGTTTAAGGTCGGTGATTTTCATGGAGCTGTCAGAAAGGAAAAAACGCATACTAAGCGCTATCGTTGAGGAATACATTATAACCGGAGAACCGGTTGGCTCGAAATTTCTTGCAAAAGAAACGGGAATTAATTTATCTCCTGCTACGATACGCAACGAGATGGCAGAGCTGACCGACATGGGGTTTATTAGCCAGCCACATACCTCGGCCGGAAGGGTGCCGACAATTCTCGGATACCGTATGTATGTTGACCATTTGATGGGTGAATATGAACTTTCTGACTCGGAACGTGCCGCTTACGACGAGCTTTTTAATTTACAAGTCGGGGATATTGAGAGCACGCTTGAAAAAGCCTGTGATATTCTCGCAGACATAACTGGGTGTGCATCTGTATCAACTGCCCCGAATGACAAAGCGGCGACGATAAAGCGGATTGAGATATTCCCCTCAGGGCTAAGGTCCATTCTAATGGTGATACTTACATCCTCAGGGATAATAAAGAGCAGGATATGCAAAACCCTTGAGAATTTGACCCCTGATATGATGAATTTCTTTTATCAGCTTGTAAACGACCGTTTCTGCGGCCTGAAGCTTGAGGATATGACCGAGGAATTTCTCGATAAAGTCAAGCATGAACTTTATGAGTATACATTTGCCCTTTCGCCGGTTGTCGATGCAATAGCGGAGGAACTTAGGTCGATAAGCAACGAGGTTTTTATTGGCGGAGCTTCCAATTTGCTTGCATACCGCGATATCGACGGAGATAAACTTATAAAGATGATGAAGCTGCTGGAGCACCGGGATGAACTTATGCGCATTATCGGCGATATGGAAAGTGGTGTCAAGGTTAAAATAGGCTGTGAAAACGGTATGCCGTTTATGGATAATTCCGCGATTATCGCTGCGCCGTATGCACTTAACGGCAGGGTATGCGGAGCAGTGGGCATAATAGGGCCGGCAAGGATTAATTACCCGAAGATGGTTTCAAGTATAGAATATTTTTCTAACATGCTGAGCAAGTTTATTGAAGACAGTTTTGGCGACTGACGCTGGATGAAAATGAAAACGGAAAGGGGCATGACAGTGAAGAAAAACCAGAATAAAGACAACATGGAACAGACTGCGGGAAACAGCAAGAAAACTGCTAAAGCCGAAGAAAAGGAAAAAATCGACAGCAACAAGTCCGAAGCAGAAGCTAAAGCAGAGAAGGAAAAGGCTGAAACCCAAGAAAAGCAAGAAACCAAAGAAAAGTCAGAGGCCCAAGAAAAGCCAGAAGAAAAAGATAAGAAGAATGATGGCGATGATAAAGAGAAGCCATCTGATATTGATCTTTTAAAGGCCTATCTCGGTCAGACATTGGAGGAATTACAGAGGCTAAAGGAAGAGAATAGTAAGCTCAAAGAAGAGAATGAAAATCTGAATGAACGGATTTCATTGTGCAAGGACAAGTTTGAGAGGCTGGTAGCGGAATATGAGAATTTCCGCCGGCGCACGGCTGTTGAGAAAGAGAACATAAGCCTTGATGTCAAATCAAAGGTTGTTCTCGCACTGCTGCCGGTGCTTGATAATCTTGAAAGGGCAATGCCATTTGCAGGTACCAATTCTGAAAGCTTTGAAAAAGGCGTTGAAATGACTCTTCGGCAGTTCTACGACGCATTTAAGTCCCTTGGCGTCGAAGAAATTGAAGCGCAGAATGCTGTTTTTAACCCTGAATACCATGAAGCTGTTATGCACGTCGAAGATGAGAATCTTGGCGAAGGTATAATTACAGAGGTATTCCAGAAAGGCTATAAAATAGGAGACAAAGTAGTCAGACATAGTGTTGTCAAAGTAGCCAACTGATATTAGCCAAAAACACTTTCAATATTGTATAAGAAATCCTTTAGGAGGTATTTAACTTATGGGCAAAATAATAGGTATAGACCTTGGTACGACTAACTCCTGCGTAGCTGTTATAGAAGGCGGCGAGCCGGTAGTTATCCCAAACTCAGACGGTGCACGTACTACTCCGTCGGTTGTCGCGTTTTCAAAAACAGGCGAGAGGATGGTAGGCCAGCTCGCAAAGCGTCAGGCGATAAAAGACCCTGAGCGTACTGTAATTTCAATAAAGAGGAAAATGGGTAGTGACTATAGAGTCAATATAGACGGCAAAAGCTTCACACCTCAGGAAATCTCTGCGATGATATTGATGAAGCTGAAAGCTGACGCAGAGAGCTACCTCGGTGCACCTGTAACCGAAGCCGTCATAACCGTTCCTGCATACTTTACCGATTCCCAGCGCCAGGCAACAAAAGACGCAGGCCGCATTGCAGGCCTTGAAGTAAAGCGTATTATCAACGAGCCGACAGCCGCGGCGCTTGCTTATGGTATAGATAAGGAAAAAGACCAGAAGATAATGGTATTTGACCTCGGCGGCGGTACATTTGATGTCTCCATCATTGAGATGGGCGACGGCGTTCAGGAAGTTCTCGCAACCGCTGGTAACAACCACCTCGGCGGTGACGATTTCGACCAGCGCATCATTGACTGGATGGTCGATAACTTTAAGAAAGAAACCGGTATTGATCTCAGGACAGATAAAGTTGCCATGCAGCGCCTTAAGGATGAGGCTGAAAAGGCTAAGATTGCGCTTTCAGGCGTAACCACTACTAATATCAATCTTCCGTTCATTACGGCGGACGCCTCTGGTCCGAAGCACCTTGACATGACACTTACCAGAGCTAAGTTCAACGAGCTGACTGCTGACCTCGTTGAAGCGACAATGGGCCCGGTACGTCAGGCTCTGTCCGATGCAAAGCTGAGTCCTTCAGACCTTGACAAGGTACTTTTGGTCGGCGGTTCAACACGTATTCCTGCTATTCAGGAAGCTGTAAAGAATTTCACAGGCAAAGAGCCGTTCAAAGGCATCAACCCGGACGAGTGTGTCGCAATCGGTGCTGCTATCCAGGGCGGTGTTCTCGGCGGCGACGTTAAAGGCATGGTTCTTCTTGATGTCACCCCGCTGTCCCTCGGTATTGAAACACTGGGTGGTGTCTTCACAAAGATTATCGAACGCAATACTACAATTCCGACCAAGAAGAGCCAGGTATTCTCCACTGCGGCTGACGGTCAGACTTCAGTTGAGGTCCATGTCCTTCAGGGTGAGCGCCCGATGGCTAAGGATAACAAGACCCTCGGAGTCTTCCATCTTGACGGAATCCCGCCGGCACCCCGCGGCGTACCGCAGATTGAAGTTACGTTTGATATCGACGCCAACGGTATAGTCCATGTTTCCGCAAAAGACCGCGGTACTGGCAAAGAGCAGCACATTACTATCACTTCTTCCACCAACATGAGCAAGGAAGAGATAGAGAGAGCTGTAAAAGAAGCTGAAAAGTACAAGGAAGAAGATGAGAAGCGCCGTAAAGAGGTTGATACCCGCAACGCCGCTGATCAGATGATCTTCCAGACTGAAAAGACTTTGAAAGACCTTGGCGACAAGATAACAGAAGACGAGAAGAAAGCCATTGACGAAAAGCTTAATGCGGTCAGGGAAGCCCTTAAGGGTACAGATGTTGACAAGATAAAGACCGCACAGGAAGAGCTGTCCAAGCAGCTTTATGAGGTAACTTCCCGCATTTATTCACAGAACGCGCAGCAGGGAGGCCCGACAGGTGGCCCTGGTGCCGGAGCGACGGGAGGATACACAGGAGCTGCCGGAGGCCCTGATATTCACGAGGCAAATTATCGTGAGGTAAATGACGACGACAAGAAATAATTAATGCTGTGCCGCTCCCCGTTATTTGGGGAGCGGCTCAAGCGTGTTTTCACAGGAAGCGCCAAAAGGGGTTGAATGCAGGTTTTAACCCTGCTGACTAAATCTAAATTGTCAAAGCGGCGGCTTCCTAATATTATGAGTGGTGATAGTGATTGGCCGAAAAACGCGACTATTACGAGGTACTTGGGGTTTCAAGAGACGCAACTGATGAAGATATAAAGAAAGCCTACCGAAAACTTGCAAAAAAATATCACCCTGACTTAAACCCCGGTGACAAAGAAGCTGAGGCCAAGTTTAAGGAGATAAATGAGGCTTACGAAACGCTCTCGGATAAAAACAAGAGGGCAAGATATGATCAATTCGGCCATGCCGGCGTAGACCCGAATTTCGGTGCCGGCGGCGGAGGCGCAGGCTTCGGTGGATTCGGCGGGGCAGGCTTTGATTTTGGCGACATCGGGGATATATTTTCAGACATATTCGGTTTTGGCAGCACAGTCCGCAGAAACGGGCCGGTACGCGGCAGCGATATACATTTACATCTTTCAATTTCCTTTGAAGAAGCAGCAATGGGCTGCAAAAAGATAATTGAATGTTCAAGGGTTCAGAAGTGCACAGCCTGTGACGGGACTGGTGCGAAAAAGGGTACTAAGCCTGAAGAATGTTCTTATTGTCACGGAACCGGCACAATCAAAATCAGTCAGCGGACCCCTATCGGTATGATTTCTACTACACGTACATGTGACCACTGCGGCGGAACCGGCAAGATTATAAAAACTCCGTGCCCAGAATGTCATGGAGTGGGGCTTGTACGCCGCCCGAGAAAGCTTGAAGTTGATATTCCTGCCGGCATTAATGACGGTCAGGTTATTACTTTGCGCGGCCAAGGCGACTATGGCAGAAACGGTGGCCCCGCAGGCGACCTTGACATATCGATATCGGTAAAGCCACACCCGATTTTTACGCGCGTGAACAATGATGTCTGGTGTGAAGTTCCTCTGACCTTTACCCAGGCCGCGTTAGGGTGTGAAATAACCGTGCCGACGCTTTACGGAAAGGTCAGCTACACAGTTCCGCCCGGAACACAGCCCGGAGAATCCTTCAGGCTCCGCGGAAAAGGCATACCGCACCTTAACCGGTACGGCAGGGGCGACCAATACGTAAAGATTAATATTGAAGTTCCGAGAAATTTAACTGAGAAGCAAAAGGAACTTTTAAGACAGTTTGATGAAACCACAAGCGACAATAAGAATTATGAAAAGCGTAAAAACTTTTTCCAAAAGCTGAAAGATGTAATGGGATTTTAAGAAAATTAATTACGCCAATAGATTGCAAAAGCATTTTTCCTCATGGAAAGGTGCTTTTTGCATTTATATAGAGAAAATTGTGCAAAAAAGGACACGAATCGCGCCGTAATTATGAAAAATTAAATAAAATGTGTAATATATTAGAAAAATTGATATTGACTCACGCCGATATTTGGTATAAACTAATGATAAAATTCATGGACTTTGTATAATAATACATTTTCCAACTCAATAAACTTCAACTCTTGTTGTTTGAATGGAGAACTACAATGGCAGTGACAATATATGATGTGGCAAAACTTGCACAGGTATCGGTGACGACGATATCAAAAATCTTAAACCATAAGGATTATGACATCAGTGATGAGACAAGACAGCGGGTGTTGGACGCCATAAAAGAAACGAAATTCACACCTAATGGTCTTGCGCGGAGCCTCGTGACTAAGAGGACCAATGTGCTGGGCCTTCTCATACCGGATATATCAAATCAGTATTTTGCCGATATGGCAAGAGGCGTTGAGGATGGTGCTAATCGCCTCGGTTATAACGTAATGCTGTGCAATACGGATGAAAACAGTAAAAAACAGCAGGAGTATCTCAACATTTTAAAAGGGCGGTGCACCGACGGGGTTATAATTGTGCCGATTGCAGGGTCCGATACAGTATTTTCTTCAGATTTCGACATGGAGAAGCCTTTTGTCGTGCTTGACAGGGTGTATAAATCGAAAAAAGGTGTATATCAGGTTAAGTTTGATAATGTCAGAGGCGGTTACCTTGCAACAAAGTACCTGCTTGAAAAGGGACATACCAGAATTGGCCTTATTTCTGGGCCGCCGGAAGAAAGAACAGTAAAAGACAGGTTAAAAGGATATAAAAAAGCACTTAAAGAATTTGGCCTGAAGTTTGACAAATCGATTGTTTTCAATGGAAATTACAAGTTTGACTCCGGTGTCGCCGGCGCGAAATTTTTGCTCAAGACGGATATCACAGCTATTTTTGCGTTTAATGATTTAATGGCATGCGGTGCTTACAAGGCCATTAGTTCAATTGGGCTAAAAATACCTGAGGATATTTCAATACTCGGCTATGACGATGTTATGCTGTCGGATGTCCTTGACCCGCCGCTGACAACAATCTCACAGCCAAAGTATGAGATGGGAAAGGTGGCGGCGACAATGCTGATAAACCAGCTTAACAATGTCGAACAGGATTACGAGCGGACATTTGAGCCGGAACTTATTGAACGGAAAAGTGTAAGATGCTTGTTCCCAAAAACACCAAAAGCATAAAATCAAAGCCTGCCCAAAATAAATTTATTCAAATGGGCAGGCTTTTTCATGCACAGATTGCTATTTGTGGGGCGGTTCTGGCAGTCATAAACGCAGAACCACCCGGCTATAAAAAAGCATAGATAATGATAAAAAAATTCCTCTTTGGTAAGTCAAAGAGGAGGTAATTTAAAATATATTTTTGAGGAGGAGTAATGAAAAGATTCTATATATATGATATAAAAGAAATGTTAATAGAAAATGAATTCGCTGTAAATGAACTGTAATTAATTTAAAACTTAATAGCAAAAGCCTTCGCTTTCCATTGAACGGCGAAGGCTTTTATTGACGAATTTAATTTGCAGATTTTTTGTACTTTTAGAGGTCAAGCTGCAGCCTTTGAATTGATTATGGCATTGAGATGTCAGAGATGGCCTCTGCGATCTCCATACCGGCCTTTTCGCGGGCAATATCAGCAAAACTAAGCATGCCGACGATACGCCCGTTGTCGACGACGGGAAGCCGCCTGACCTGTTCGGTGGCCATGAGGTTGATAGCCTCTGAGACATTCTGTGACGGGCTTACAGTAACCGCACCGTGTGAACATATATCAGATACTTTCAGCGTTGAAGCGTCACGATTTTCGGCAACGCAGCGCAATACAATATCCCTGTCCGTCAGCATTCCCCGCACAGAGCCGCCGTCCACGACAGGGACAGCACCGATATTATGGCGGTTCATAAGGAGCGCGGCGTCCTTGACAGTAGATGACGGTTCGACACTGACAACACGGGTTGTCATTATTTCGCGCACCAGCATTAATATCACTCCTTTAATGTAGTACAAGTGATATTATTTGCTTTGCCGCTATGCAATATACTTACGTTGCGCTTCAAAACATTTTTGCCGCGCCACATAAACGCATAACCTTTATATTTCTTTTTAAAACCGGCATCTTCAATTTCTTTAGCGTCTAATGAGTCGACAAAATCGGTTTTGAATTCATCTATATATGTCTCTTTGAGATTTTTATTATGGGGACATACATTTTGACAGATATCACAGCCCCAGATTGTGGAGGCCTTTTTTAGAAGTTCCTGTTCTTCTGCGGTCAATTCGCCTTTTTTCTGGCTTATATGGGATACACAGCGGCTGCAGTCGACTTTGTTATCCGCAATGCACCCTGAGGGGCACGCGGCGGCGCAAAGACCGCAGGACATGCAGCGGCCGGCAGGCTTATTGTTGGGCGGCAGGGAAAGGTCAGTCACAATCTCGCCGATAAAAACAAAGGAGCCATAGTCAGGTGTAATCAACAGCCCATTTTTGCCGAGAACGCCAAGACCCGCGAGGCAGGCGGTTTTAACCTCCGGTATCGGTGATGAATCGCAGAAAGGTTCAAAACTATTGTATTCGTAGGCGCGGCGCAGTTTTTCACATGCGTCGTTCAGCCTGCGCAACGCTACGATATGATAATCAGCCGACGCGGCATAACGTGATATTTCACCGGCGGCATGATGGGTGTAGTAGGGGAAAATGGCTGAAATAATTGATTGTGCTCCCTCGGGAAGCCGCTTTTTTGCATTACATTCCAAAAGCGCTGTTTTGACATTGTCAAAGGAGGCTATACCCCAATGGGGCATGCCGCACGACGTCATTATTTCATTTATAGTTACCAAATCATTCATATAAACCCCGATAAAAACTTGATTACATTATATTATACAACAAAGCAGCGGATTTAAATAGGTTAAAGAATTGTCATAACAGGAAGTAATAAAGTTTGAGAAGGTATACATTATGTATAACATTAGTTTGAGCATTTCATTGAGCATTAATCTATATTAGGTTATGAGTGGCTCACTCTAAATTTTACAAACAGTAATATAATAATGCAATATTACAAGTTAATAAAATGCAGTGAAAAAATCTCGAGTCATGTCAATTATTTTAATATTCCTATTGACTTCCGCAGAAAACAGTCATACAATATAGTTGAACGAATAATCAACTGTTAAACCGTTAAAGGAGGCATCTTCATGAATTCATATTTTCCTGACGATGATAGATGTGACTGCACGATAATCCATGAGGATGTCGTCAACGATGTCCGCAAGCATATGCCCTGTGAGGAAGAATTGATGGATTTGGCTGATTTCTTCAAGGTTTTTGGGGACAGCACGAGGGTCAGCATTATCTGCGCGCTTTTTAAAGCAGAAATGTGCGTTTGCGATATCGCCGCCCTGCTGGGCATGACCAAGTCGGCCATATCGCACCAACTGAGGGTGCTGAAGCAATCCAAGCTTGTCAAGTACCGCAGGGAGGGCAAAGTTGTCTATTATTCTCTCGATGATGACCATGTAAAGAATATTTTCGACCAGGGATTGTCGCATATTGAGGAAAAATAATTTTTTTGCACTAATACTTGAATAGATGTTCAACTGTTCATTGCATACAATAATAGCGTCAGGAAAGTATGATTGATTGCAGTTTTTGAATAAGCAGCTAGGCATGATGAAAATATTAAAATCAGAAAAGGGGTAAAGAGATGAAGCCGGAAATCCGCAAGGAATACATCCTTGAAAACCTATGTTGCGGGAACTGTGCCGCCAAAATCGAACGTGAAGCAGGCACAATCAGCGGCGTTGTTTCTTCTAACGTCGATTTTGTGTCAAAAACGCTCACCTTAGAGATTGAACGTCAGATAAATTCCGGCACCCTTTTCGATGAAATAGATTCCATAGTGAAGAGGCATGATTCCGCCATAGTTGTCAAAGAGAAGGAACAGTCAGAACCGGGGAAAAAAGTCATCTACCTGTCGGGAATTGATTGTAACAGCTGCGCTGAAAAAATCGAGGAAGAAGTCAAGAAAATCAGCGGAGTTAAGTCCGCAAACCTTGATATTGCCACGCAAAGGCTGACAGTTGAAGCTGATGACAAAGGAAAGCTCCCCGTTGTTCTGCGGGCAGTTTATCAAAAAATACGTGAAATGGAGCCGAATGTGGAGATTTCGTATACACAGGATTCAAAGAAAACCGAGTCTGCCGACTTAAAAAAGCAGTTTAAGATAATTAGTTTGATTTTTGGTACTGCGTTATTCGTTATCGGGATGGTATTTACCCTCCCGGCGGCGGTTGAGTTTGTGCTGTACCTTATAGCCTATCTTGCGGTCGGCGGAGAAATCCTCTTCAAAGCATTGCGCAATATTGCAAAGGGTCAGGTATTCGATGAAAATTTCTTGATGAGCGTTGCGACCATTGGGGCGTTTGCAATCGGCGAATATCCGGAAGGCGTTGCGGTAATGCTGTTTTACCAGATAGGCGAGCTGTTACAGGACGCCGCCGTAGACCGTTCCCGCAAATCCATATCTGCGCTGATGGATATCCGTCCCGACTATGCAAATCTCAAAATCGGTGATGAGATTCGCAGAGTAGCTCCAGAAGAAGCAGCAGTGGGGGATCTTATCGTAGTGCGCCCCGGCGAACGAATCCCTCTTGACGGCAGGGTAGTGGAAGGTAAGTCATCGCTCGATATGTCCGCGCTGACAGGCGAATCCCTACCACGTGACGTTGAAGCGGGCAGCAGCGTCCTTTCCGGCTCGGTTAACAAGACAGGCCTAATCACTGTCGAAGTTACGAGCGAATACGGAGAGTCCACCGTTTCAAAGATTTTGAACCTTGTTCAGAATGCAAGCAGCAAAAAAGCGCCGACAGAGAATTTCATAACAAAATTCGCCCGTATCTATACCCCTGTTGTTGTATTCACCGCCCTTGCCCTCGCATTGATACCGCCGCTTGTAATACCCGGCGTGCACTTTGCAGAATGGATAAAACGGGGATTGATATTCCTCGTCATATCGTGCCCCTGCGCCATTGTAGTTTCAATCCCGCTGTGCTTTTTCGGAGGAATAGGCGGCGCTTCGAAAAACGGCATACTTGTCAAAGGTTCTAACTTCTTGGAAGCGCTCAATAATGTGGATACGGTTGTATTTGATAAAACCGGCACGCTTACAAAGGGTAATTTTAAGGTCGCGGAAATTAAGACTGCGAACGGGTTTACAGAAGATGAGGTTCTCAGCCTTGCCGCATATGCCGAAAACTACTCAAATCACCCGATTGCGGTTTCAATCCGGGAATCCTACGGCAAAGAGATAGACAGCAGGCGCATATCCGATTATGAGGAGCTTTCCGGCAAGGGCATACGCGTCAAGATAGACGGCAAAACGGTGCTGGCCGGAAACAGTAGCCTGATGAAAGCAGAGAATATCGCCTGCGAGAAAATTATGTCTCCCGGAACCGTCGTATATATTGCGACAGACGGGAAATTCGCCGGATATCTTGTCATTGCCGATGAAATAAGGCCGGACAGCGAAAAGGCCATACAAGAGCTGAAAGCGGCTGGAGTCAAAACAGCAATGCTGACCGGTGACAGCAAGGCTGCCGGAGAACTGGCCGGAAAGGAGTTGGGCCTCGACCAGATTTATACGGAGCTGTTGCCCCACCAAAAGGTTGAACAGTTGGAAAGGCTCTCAAAAGCGATTGACGGCAGCGGCAAGCTCGTATTTATCGGCGACGGAATCAACGATGCCCCCGTTTTAGCACAGGCTGATGTCGGCATCGCGATGGGCGGTACAGGTTCGGATGCGGCAATTGAAGCCGCCGACGTGGTATTCATGACCGACGAGCCCAAAAAGATTGTTACCGCCATAAATATTGCAAGGCGCACACACAAAATCGTTTGGCAGAATATCATCTTCGCCCTTGTCGTAAAAGCAGCATTGCTGATTTTGGGCGCGCTCGGCGTTGCAAATATGTGGGAAGCCGTTTTTGGCGACGTGGGCGTTACTTTAATAGCGGTCCTCAATGCTACAAGGACAATGCGCACCGAAAATAGAAGCGGTTTTAGTTATGTGCCCCGCAGCCACTTCGTAACAAAATAGCGAAATAAAAAGGAATCACCCCGTAATTTTACGGGGTGATTTTCTTTTTACTGGGGACTAACGTATTCAAAAGGAGCTTTGTTTTACCTAAGTCCCACCTGAGATTTGAAAATTAATTTATTATCCTGAAATTCGAGAACAGCATTGGAAATGCCGTCTTTGCCTTTCCAGTCGTAAACAGCTGTGTAATACTTTTGGCCCTTGGAGCCCACTTCGGACATTAATTCTCCGTCGCACCCGATTATCTTTTTAACTTCTTCATAGGTCATGCCATTTGAAATTTTGTCAAAATCAGCTTTTGTAATATAGTTTTTTTCGAGGATGCTGTATTGTTTGATTGCTTTTTGTTAGACCCTGTCTTTGATGAAGTAGCATTTGATGAAGATTCTGTGGCTGATGATGTGACAGATTCTGCCGAAGATGTGATACTTGATGATTCTCCAATTGCAGAGTCGGCAGAACTCGTCCCTGCGAAGTTGCAACCGCTAATTGTCCCAGCCAAAGCAACTGTAAGGGCAGCGCTGACGATCAAAGAAAGAATTTTATGTGTTTTCATAAATCTGTCCTCCGTGACTATTTTATTTGGCAGGTACGATCCATGTCTTAGCAATGTACGGTTTTCCGACGCTTTTCAGTAATTTCCGCCTTTAAAACAAAGATTCCCGCTGTTATCAGCATTAATGAAATCCATTGAGAAGGTGAAAGAAGAATCTCGATTCCCCGGTCATCGCCGCGGAGGAACTCGATAAAGAAGCGAAAAGTTCCGTAAAAAATTAGGTATCGTCCAAAGGAATTTGCTAAGTGCCTATATGAATACAGAAATAGCAGGAACAAAAACAGGCTTTCATAGAGCTGAGTCGGATAGACGCGAACCCAAGCGCCGTTTATAGGATATGGAACGGTGAAAATAGTATTTGCTGCCTTTCCGTAACAACAGCCACCCAGAAAGCATCCGATCCTGCCGATTGCATGTCCTATCATCAGGCAGACTGACAGTATATCGAGCATAAAATAAAGCGGAAATTTTCTTTTGCAGATAACGGCGGAGCCGACAATTGCTGTCAGACCTCCGCCGAGTAATCCGCCATAGAATGTAAAACCTGAAACAAAAGCTTTCAGGCTGCTAAAATTCCAGCTGTTGTGTTCAAAGTTATTTAAAAAAATTGATGAAACAGCGGCTGAAATAATAATCAATACAAACAGCACTGGCATATTGTCTACGATTTTTGTAGGAACATTTTTCTCTTTTGAAATTCTGTAGAAGACCAGAATTCCTGCAATAAGTCCAAGTCCTGCCATAAGATTGTATGATGAAATTACTTCACCGCCGATAAAGTGGATATAGGGGTACATGACTTTTTTTGTAGAGAATTATTCAATGGTTTCTTTCTTCTGTGTGAAGGAGATAATTGCACCGATAAGGAATAGAATTACAACTGCAAGGTTCAAGAAACTGAAAGTTACAAGCGTAATACCAACAAGGACAGTTGCAACCAACATCAAAATACCAGCAGGAATAGGCATTTTCTTGGCCAGTATGCCAAATACCAAACCGAGGATACTGCCAATCAGTCCGATAATCATAAATGTGTTGCCGGCAGCATTAGTAACTTCGGTAGTGGCTCCTTCTGAAAGACTGGTAAGTCCCGCAGCGCAGGCACCAGAGCAGATTGAACCCGGGATACCGAGTACACCGCCGATGATCCCCAAAATCATTGGAGCATTTGAGGTTCCCCTTACTTTTGCCATAAAATACCTCCAGAATAAATTTTTCAATAAAAAAGCACCGCAGTTTTTAATTTTACCTGCAGTGTCAATATAGCACTAAAAAAGTCTTATTTCATTAGCTGACAGCTGAATTTGTTGATTTTATGTAAGCTGCTGTGTGATAAGACTCAAAACAACTTGACAGGATACCAGCAATCAGGATTAATACAATTACAATTACTATTTTCTTAATTTGTCTATTTTTATTGAAAAATTTTATCCTTTCGTTTAGGTTAAATAGATTAAAACCCAAGATATAAGGCGGCAGTATACATAAAAGTGCAAAATCCAAATCATTTAGGATTTTAAGAAGGTCATCCCTAAAGCCAAACCCCGTTGGTGTAAACATATCACCCCCGCAGCCGAAAATTAGGATTAAAGCCAATAAGGCATGAAACGGCATAAGTAATATTTTCACAGGATTCGGCAAATTGCAGTAAACTGGATAAATTCTTTTAGGCGGTTTTATATTTCCAAAAACATTATTGTTCTTAATGATTCTTGAAGGTATGAGACCTTTTATTGCTTTAGAGAGCTCTTTTACGCTTACATATCTGTGGTCAGGGTCAAACTCTGTTGCCTTTTTAATGATTTTGATAAGCTGAGGGGGAAATTTATTATTTGACGGTATATTGTTTTTTCCTCTTTCAGGGGCAATACCGGTGAGCATATGTGTCAGTGTCTTGCCTATGGCATATATATCCGCACGGCAGTCAGTCTGACCGAATCCGAATTGTTCAGGAGGAGCGTATCCCACTGTCCCGATCAGCACCGTATCCCTATTTTTAACGGAATTGAAATTGCGTGCCGCACCGAAATCAATTAATTTAATCTGCCCATTTGGCTGAAGAATAATGTTGTCAGGTTTTATGTCCCTGTGTATGACCGGATTGGGCTTCTGACTGTGCAGAAATTCAACAACTGAGCAAAGCTGCAGAGTAATGCCGAGTGCTGTGTAAAACGGCAGACGTCCGTTTCTGCTTATAACATCAGAGAGTCTTACACCATCTATGTATTCTTCAATAAGCACTTTCTGTCCGGCAAGCTCATAATGGTCATATACCTTTGGAAGGAGGGGGTGTGAAAGTCTTGACAGTATGCTGTATTCGTTTTCAGTCTGTCCGGAATCTTCGTAAAAGTATTTTCGGACAAATATCCATCCGTTGGCGTTCACGACCTTTTCGGTACGACCGAAATTGCCTTCCTTTAAAACTTTAATTACAGTATATAAATTGTCTCTTTGTATGTTTGCAAGCTTTTGTTCAAGCTCGTACATACCTGTCATTCCTCACAAATCGTTAGTTCTCCAAATTTGTATAGTGTGTCGTCAATTTGTTCCAATGTCATTCCTTTGGTAATGCCAAAAATGATGATTGCATCTCGCCTGTCTTTGCAGTAAAGTTCATTCACGCCGGAGATTCTGAGCAAATCTTGTGTTTCTTTGAGGTTAAGCCCCATGGCGAGGGCAAGTTGCAGTATTTTGTTCCTTGAAGCATTTCGGTCCCCGGAAAAAATCTGATATGCAAAAGTTGTGTTTAGTTTAGAACGCCTGATTACGTCGCTTTTTTTCAGATGTTTTTGAATAAGAAGTTCGTTAAGACGCTGTGGCAAACTAACTTTTCTTTGTGGTAGTTTTTCTATAAATTCTAGCGTAACAGAGTCCATCAGTTCATTTAACAGTTCCTCTGTTAGTTTTTCCCCCATCAGAGGGCACCTCCGAAATCAAGATTTTCACACATATCTGGTAAGCATATCCATTTAGCTGACAGCTAACAAAATTAATTATAATACTCAAAATTTAACATATCAATAATTTGTTAATAATTAATGTTTTTTAATCATATTTTGTCGAATTAGGATATATTAGTTAAAGCTATGGATTAGGGAAAAACAATTCCCAAGCATAAGCATGAAAAACAGCCTCCGATGTAACATTTTACCTAAATTTAATAAATTTTTGATGATTTTTGGTTAATAAATTTCTGAAAAACATTTTTTTGACGGCGATTTAGTGATATAATTAGATAATGCGGTAAATTGCATAATGACTCATACATTGTGTTTAGGGTTGTGCTGCATTATCACCGTAAAGCCATTAAAGGAAGATGATGAATTTGCCGATAACAGATTTTTTGGAAAGGAACGCAAAGCTTTATCCATCGGAAGTAAGTCTTGTTGAAATCAATCCGGCAAATCAGCCGGACCGTGCCATGACGTGGAGAGAATACAATCTCATTCAGACGACGATAGCAGAGCGATACCGCCGTGAGATGACATGGAAGGAATTTGATGTAAAGGCAAACCGCTTTGCGAATTTGCTTTTAACACGGGGTATTAAAAAGGGTGACAAGGTTGCTATTCTTTTGATGAACTGCCTTGAATGGCTGCCTGTTTATTTTGGTATTTTAAAAACCGGAGCCATCGCCGTCCCTTTGAATTATAGGTATACTGCAGAAGAGATAAAGTACTGCCTGGAACTTGCCGAAGTCAAAGCGCTTATATTTGGGCCGGAGTTTATAGGGCGTATTGAGCAGATTTTTGATCACATTCATAATGTAAAGACGTTATTCTATGTCGGCGAAAATGTCCCCACTTTTGCCGACAGCTATAACAAGCTTGTCACTTATTGCTCGTCAACCGCTCCCGCTGTTGAAATAAAGGAAGATGACGACGCGGCAATATATTTTTCATCAGGCACAACTGGTTTTCCAAAGGCAATACTCCACGCGCACAGGGCTTTGACTGCATCCTGCTATACGGAACAAAAGCACCACTCTCAAACACATGAAGATGTATTTTTATGTATACCTCCCCTTTATCATACAGGCGCCAAAATGCACTGGTTCGGCAGCCTTCTAACCGGCAGCAAAGCAGTTTTGCTGCGGGGCGTGAAACCGGAATGGGTTATGCAGGCGATATCGGAGGAAAGGGCCACCATCGTTTGGCTGCTCGTGCCGTGGGTTCAGGATATCCTCGACGCAATAGATAGAGGGGAAATAAAACTTGAGGACTATCGGCTTGAACAATGGAGGCTAATGCATATAGGAGCGCAGCCTGTCCCGCCGAGCCTTATTAAGCGCTGGAAAAAGGTTTTCCCGAATCATCAGTATGACACGAATTACGGCCTTAGCGAATCATTAGGTCCGGGCTGTGTTCACCTCGGTGTAGAAAATATACATAAGGTCGGGGCCATCGGGAAAGCAGGTTATCAGTGGGAAGCAAAGATAGTCAAAGAGAACGGCGAACCCACAGAAATAGGTGAAGTCGGCGAACTTATCGTAAAAGGCCCCGGGGTTATGAAATGCTATTATAGAAATCCTGAGGCGACTGCGGAGACAATCAAGGACGGATGGCTTTATACCGGTGATATGGCTCGGATGGACGAAGATGGCTTTATCTATCTTGTAGACCGCAAGAAGGACGTTATAATTTCCGGCGGCGAAAATATCTATCCTGTGCAGATTGAAGATTTTCTGCGCGCTCATAAGGACATAAAGGATGCAGCTGTAATAGGGCTTCCTGATGACCGTCTCGGGGAACTCGCAGCAGCGATTATTGAACTTAAGGACGGTGCTAAATGCACTGAAGAGGATATAAATGAGTTCTGCCTTGACCTTCCGCGCTATAAGCGTCCGAGAAAAATAATATTTGCCAAAGTTCCCAGGAATCCAACCGGAAAAATTGAAAAGCCGCTTCTTCGCGAAAAATATCGCGTACAGCGCCTTGTAGAGGCAGAGACGACAAAATAAATTTAAATAGCGTTTATTCGCTTCCGCATAAAAAAACAGAGCATTCTGTGTAAAACAGATGCTCTGTTTTTTTTATCTAATACAGCAGTGATAACCAAATGTAAATAGCGTTTAATGGCTCCCCACGCCATTATCTTTATTTTACATGCACCATTGCTTTGATTTCTGCAAAACGCGGGTCCAGTTCGCGTTCAGGTGACATATCCAAGCGCGGGTTTCCGTACGCATCCCAGTGTACTGTGCGGAAGGTCGGATAGCGGCGCATATCCGTCGGATCACTGCGGAAATGTTTAAGAGGGATTGCGTGGATCATCAAAATATCATTTCCGTATTCATCTTTTACAAAAGAGTTGTGCCCGCCGCCAATCTGATCAGGCATACTCAGAAGATGAAGGGCCGGATAGTTCTGGACATGCCAGGAGTCTGGATTAAGCAAATCTGTTCCTGACTTTGCCCGGAGGATACCAACACTGTAAGTGTAGTCAATAAGAGCTGCAGCATAAGTCACAAATATATCGTCTCCGTGCCGAAGTACAAATGGCCCTTCGATTACTTCAGCATGGGCTCTTTCCCAACTGTAAACCGGATGTTTCAGCAAAACGGGCTCGCTGATTTGCTGCCAGGGTTTTTCTGGGTCAATTTTGGCAATATACAAATCTGAATTGCCGCATTCCATCGAATCCTGAGTCTTTTTGATTTCTCGCTGTGCCCAAATCGCGTAAACATTTCCCGCGTCCTGCAAAACGGTCATATCCAGTGTAATACCGTTTTTGTTCAGCACGTCATTGTCCTTGTTTTTGCAGCGAATGGGCTTTGACCAGTCAGCAGGATTGGTGGGATCGCTGCCAATCAATTTCATTACATGAGATTGAACTGTGAACCAATCCGGCGAACCTGCGGCAAAGAAAATATAGAGATTATCATTAATTAAGTGCAGTTCAGGTGCCCAAAGACATCCTGAAAATTCACCTGATTTGGCTGCGGTAAATATCACATGATCCTCTGCGCTCGCAATTTGGTCAATAGAATCCGCAACTCTAATTTTCAGTGCCAACTGGCCGTGCTCGTCGTCAGTAGCCATGTAATAATATTTTCCTTTATAGCGTATTGCCATCGGGTCGCCGCGCTCGCCCGTAAGGGGAAAGTCCCATTTTTTCTGCTGTAAGCGGCCAGTAACAACATAGTCGCCGGGCTTTTGTGTGTCGACTTCGTCCCACTTTACAGGCATTTTGAATGTGGAACCGTCGTTATACCGCAAAACAGCTTCAGGCAAAACAGCCTTTTCGCCTACAGGTACAGTAATTTCTATTGGATCTATTCCAACATTATGGAGGGGCATTAAACAGTCAATAAGCTTTTGATATTCTTCTTCAGTGACATCGACTTTGCAAGCCGGAGCTGCGTCCCACAAACCAATATGAACGCGTTCAGGCTTTTCGAGGGTTTGCTGCAAACCGCCAAAGTGAGTCAAATCCGGGGACTCGCACATATAATTGCCTTTATCTGTTGCCAGCGTTAAAACATACTTGTCGTCGCGCCATTCGCAGGATACATCAAAAATCTTTGTGCCTTTTGGAGCGACTTCAACCAGCCCTAATTCGGTATAGGAAATCAAATCTTTTGAGCGGAAAAGCAAAACACAGTTTTCTTTTCCTTCTTCCAAAGAGCTCTCGTACGGCTTTGTTCCTTTATCATTTGGAAGCAAACTCTGCCGCAACGCAACAACTCCGAATGCCCCGTCGCACATACGGAACACCCAAGGATTAAACAAAATTTTTGTAGTGCCGCAAAGTCTTCCCTCTGAGAGCTCAGCTTTGGCAAACAATATGCCACAGCCGCTGTTCAGCGCTACAAATGTTTTATCTTCCTTTTGAATTGCAAGATGCATAGAGCCGCCAAATTCATTTCTGAATAAGCCGTGATAGGCATAAATGCTACGTATATTTCTTGATGTATTTATCATAGTTTTCTTCTGCTTTCTGGTTTGGATTTGAAATTAATATATGCGAAGGTATGCAACTGCATAAGGCACCAGGTCAAAATCAATTACAGCACCGTCTGTTGTTTTGTCCACTTTCAACGGCATTGGTTTGATTTCTGATGCCTGCTTCAAAGCTTCCATCTGGTCGGAATTTGGATATTCCGGTGATCCCATACGCTTCCACTCTGCATATGCGTTTCCGTGCGTTTCATCTACATAAATAATTTCGGCGCCAGAAACTTCACGGTTTTGTATTGTCAAATGCACATGCTCGGTTTCGATCTCTTCGCCCAACACATTATGGTTATATGCAAGAATACGCAGCTCATTCTCCTGCGTTGTTGCAATCATACCAACGGAACCCTGTTCCTCTATGCGGGGCAGTTGCTGATCGCCAAGCATATGTAGAAGCTGGAAAACGCGGTAAGTTGGTTTGGGAATTCCATGCACAGTCTGCAAACCAAAGCCGCCATGAAATTCTCCGGGAAGCTGTCCGTTTTCTTCAAAAATATCAGTAAAGGTCCAGAAGGAATAAGCCTCTACCAGACCAATATTGTCAATAACAGTTTTGGCCACCAGCGATGAGCTGTATGGCAGGTCATGTACCTCGTCCGGCAACTGTGCTGAACTATTCCACTCTGTGTAATACAGAGGATAGTTGCCTGCTTCCTTTTTTGCTGTGTGAATCATTTCTGTAAGGATTCCACGCTTGTAGTAAATCTTCTTTTCTGAAGCGTCATCTTTGTTGTTCTTCATAAATTTTTGGATGGCTTCATCAAGAGACATTCCGGATTCCCAAAGTGGGTCATCCGTAGGGTAGTGATGTGTGGAAACGAAGTCGAGAGGTACTGAATTTGCTTCACAGAAATGGATTAAATCTGCAATCCAGCCGTTGCAGGCTGTTGCGGGGCCTCCTACTCGCAGAGCGGGGTTTACCTTTTTAATTGCTCTTGCAGTATGTTCATAAAGTTCAAAATAATCGTCCTGGGTTCCTTCATAGAAAAACTTGAGGTTCGGTTCATTCCAAACTTCAAAATACCAATTGCTCACTTCATTGATCCCATAACGTTCGACCAAATGTGATGCGAGCTTTTCAATCAAAGTATCCCATTGATTGTAGTCCTTTGGCTTTGACACGTTGCCCTTGTAGTGGAAACAAGTCGTGTTTGTTGAGGCGAGCACTCCCGGCATGAATCCGAGTTCAAGAAAGGGTTTCATACCGATGCTGAGCAGGAAATCACAGATAGAATCAATGTTGAAAAAATTGTAAATTAGCTTACCGTCGCGGCTGCGGAAGACGACACTCATATCGTCGTCAAGCAAGCCATGAAAGCGCACATACTGAAAACCGGCTTCCTCATGTGCCTTGCGCAGTTGTGAGCGGTAATCTTCCCGCAAAGCTGTGTATGCGTGGCAGGAGCCGACACATTTTTCCCAGTAATGCGGCAATTCAAACGTTGGTGCAGCTGCGTTGACAGTAAAGTTTTTCATTTTATACCCTCCGTTATGACTTCAAGCCGGACATCTTAATTCCTTGTACAAAATATTTCTGACAGACAAAGAATATTACAAGAACCGGCAGAAGTGTAACTAATGCAACAGCCATCATCTGTCCAATCTTTGTTGTGCCCATTGAGCTATTCAGGAACTGGAGACCAATGCTTACAGTAAATTTGGACGTGGTATTCAGGTAAATCAAAGGAGTGTAAAAGTCATTCCAGTTATAAACGAGTGACATAACTGCGACTGCCAAAGAAACAGGTTTTACTGACGGTAGAATGATGTGGAAGAAAGTCTGCCAGGAATTTGCTCCGTCTATTGTAGCAGCTTCATTAAGCTCCTTTGGCAGGGACAAAAAGAACTGCCTGTAAAGGAAAATGTTAAAAGCGCCGCCGCCCAGCCATGCAGGAACAATCATCGGCCAGTAAGTATCTACCATGCCAAGTTTATAATACAGCAGGTACTGAGGAACCAGTGTGACTTGTGTAGGCAGCATAATGGTTCCCATGAGGCACAGGAAGAGAATATTGGAACCTCTTGCCTTAAAACGTGCAAAACCGTACGCGACTACTGCCGAAGAAATGACTGTACCGACGGTGCAGACCAAAGTCAGGAAAATAGTATTTTTCGTAAACTGCACAAAGTCTGCCTTGGCAAATCCATTTTTAAAGTTGGAAAACATAGGCCTTTTAGGTATTAGTGTAGGCGGAAACGAATATGCTTCTGCAGTGGATTTCAGCGATGTACTGATCATCCAGATAAACGGGAATATGCAAATTATAGTACAGATACCCAATATAATCCCGATAATAATAAGCTCAATTCGACGTGATGTACTTTTGGAAATTGTTCTTGCCATTTTTCTTTATCCCCCCTCATTTGTTTAGTTGTCATAGAAGACCCATTTTTTCGATGATTGCTGGATAATAACGGTTATTACCATAATGACAACAAACAGGCACCATGCGACACAGGAGGCATATCCCATTCTGCTATACTGGAATGCGTTTTGGAATATTACCATGGCCACAGTTCGGGTTGCGTCTACCGGGCCGCCTTTTGTCAGAATATATGGTTGGTTGAATATCTGGAAAGCGCCGATAATACTGATAATCAGGTTGAAGTAAATTGTTGGGGTCAAAAGAGGAATAGTGATAGAAAATACCTGCCTCAGTGTGCTGGCACCGTCAATTTCGGCACTTTCATAATAAGATTTCGGGATATCCTGAATTCCAGCCAGCATAATGATAATGTTGTTACCAATGGACCAAAGGCTCATAACTACGATGCAGTAAAGTGCCGTGTGACTGTTGCCAAGCCAGTCGGGCCCTTTAATACCGATCAATGAGAGGAGGTAGTTTATAAGGCCATAGTTTCCGTTGAAAATCCAACCCCAAAGGATGGTAACGGCAACACCAGAGGTGATATACGGCAAATAGAAAACAGTCCTGAAAAAGCCAAGTCCTTTAATATTTCGGCTTAACAGCCAACCGATCAGGAAGGATATTATTAAACTCGATGGTACAAACAAAAGGACATAAACCAAGGTGTTTTTAAAGGAAATCAGGAACTGCTGATCTTCTGTGAATGCATGAATAAAATTCTGCAATCCTATAAAATCAGCTTTTTCACCCATATCAGAATTAGTGAATGACAAGTACAGCGATGCAACCATAGGATAGGCAGTTAATACGATAAAACCTATCAGCCATGGTGAGATATACGCATAGAAATTAATTGCACTGCGTAATTCGGTTTTCGTAAGTTTATTTCTTTTCATTCTTGCACCTCATTTCACTTTAAAGCATAAGTACAGAGGAAACGGTATTTAGTTTCCTCTGTACTTTAGCATGAATTGCAGCTTATTTCTTCTGATTGAATGAATAGCTTGCGAATTCTTTTGCAATCTTCGGTGCATTAGTTTTAACGACTTCTGCCGGGTCTTTGCCGTTGAGAGTTACTTCCTGAACCATAGCTGTCCAAATGTTACCGGAGGAGGCTAATGTGCCGCCCCAAGGATTCATGTGAGCTTTGGAAATGTGCTGTGTGTAATAAGTGTTGTCAAACCCGACATCACCGATTTTCGTCTGTGCGTAAATTGTATTAGCAAGGTTCTTGTTTGCCGGAATGCCAACCCGAGCGTTGATTTTACCCATTTCTTCGTTTGCAAAAGAGGATTCCTTAATGAATGTCCAAGCAGCTTCTTTGTTTTGGCAGGTCTTTGTCATAGCCCAGCCGGTTGCGTACTGTACGTTGATTTCGTTGCCGTTAGGATCACAGGGCATGCTGGTAAATGCAATATTAATTCCGTTTTCTTCTGCGTCGTTTATAACCTGGTTAGCCTCGAAGCCACCCATTGGATACATAGCTGCTTTTCCGGAAACGAATAATGTCTCAGCCGGAATTGTCTTCTGTGCTGCATCGCTCGGCATGATTTTTTCCTGAATCAGTTTCTGATAAAGGGTCAGAGCCTGTACGATGGAATCACTGCCCATGTTGGAAGTTGACAGGTCATCCGAGTACGGAGTTCCGCCGCCGGCGTAAAGCATCAGGTTATCCATGACCCAGTGCTTTGCTATCGCGTAGGTTTCTGTTGAACCTGAGCCGCTTACAAACTTTTTGCCCCAATCTGCGAGTTCTGAGATCTTCCAGCCTTCCTTCGGATATGCAACACCGAACTTATCGAACATATCCTTGTTATATGCCATTACAAAGCAATTGGTATGAAGCGGAAGACCTTCAAGCTTCCCGTCTGCATCATAATAGCGATCAAGAAGACCAGGAGTTATAACATCTTCAAGATTGATGCCATCTTTTTTAACAAATGGGTTTAAATCTTCGTAATACTTTGTATTCATACCATAATAGTCAGGGCTCATCTGCATGACATCGCCAGCTGTACCGGCAGCCAATGCAGCAGATGCTTTCTGGTCCCATACCTGATCCGCTGTCGGAATGACTGTGTAAGTTACTTTAAGTTCAGGATGCTCCTTGATAAATACTTCGATGGCGTCTTTTCTGGCCTGTGCTTCTTCATCTGCGCCCCATGCCCAAATATTGAGGTTTCCACTCAATTTGGTAGTGGAACTTGATGTGCCAGACGAGCTTGATGATTTCTGTTGTCCGCAGCCGCCTGCTGCAGCCAAAACAGAAACAGCCAACAAAACTCCAATAACCTTTTTAAATTTAGACATTTTTCACGATACTCCCTTCAGTTTTTTGGACGCTATGGTTGAACTACTTAACCATAGCATATCCTGTTTTGATTGACTCGATTGAAGCATTTGGACAATTTGCTGTAACTTTTCTGTTTTTATGTCTAAAATTCATTTGTATTATACAAATTTTAGCGAATTCTGACTACATAATTTTTTTCTTAATTATAGTCTGATTTTGTCGTATTAGTATAAAAGGATATGGTTATTTCCAGAATCAATAGTAGTTTTCCATAAATCTTTCATAAATTTTGCGATGGTAATAAAAAGGTTTAGCAATTTAAAGTCTAAATTTAATTGAGAAATATTATATTATATCTTATACAAATCCCAGCTTTCAAAAAAGAATTGTTGATAAGATCATGCCACTGGCATAGTTGATTTCATCTATAATATTTGCTGTGAGACGTGAAAATATCATTTGTTGACGAGTAACAGACTCCGTGATAAAATATTCTTAATTTGGCTTATAGTATCTACAAAAATAATCTCGTTTTTCTTAAATTATTACATAACGGGAGTGCGTATATGCTTTTTTATCAGCTTATTATAATAGCCTTTGTGGTTATTTTAATTTATATTTTGGCCTATTTACTAAAGAAAAGGCACAGAAACATTCTTGTTGTCAGTATTCTTGTCATTATAACCGCGGGCGGAATCGCACTTTACGCTATACAGTATTATTTCGGAAATCATTATTATACACAGGAAATTAGCACATCTACAATAGAAGGTATTCAGATAACCGAATCACAGTTAAAGAATTTCCATAAGATTTTCAGTGACTATAAGAGCATAAAAGATGATGAGTATATGACCGATGCGTTTAGAAAGACTTATACAATCAATGCAAACGGTGCGAAGTCGGTCATTGAAGCAAGTATTTATATTTTCTCTGAAAAAGGCGACGCTGATAAATATTTTGAAGCCAATCAGAAATTTTTTGAAAACAAAAATTACATCCCGCTTGATACGCAAAAATCCAAAAGGAAGGGTAGCGGAGAGCGGTATCTCGTTTCTTTGATAAAATCGCAGTATAAAGACTACACTGACTTTTTTTACAGCCCGTCAAAGATCACTTATTTATCAGACGTTACAATAGTATCAAACAACGTGATTATCACAATAAGCGAAACCGCCAACAAACCTGTTGCCAATAAGGGGATTGTTATAGAAGAGATTAAGAAAAAACTGGCACAGAATTAATGAAATTACGGTATCGTTAAATGTAGGCCGCAGTGGAACGCTGCGGCCCGCTTAATGCGTTTTATGCGGTTTTCAATAACGGAAAAACTGCCAAATCTCGTGAATATTGATTGCTTAACACAATATATATTTTTGCAAAATTTAATTGAATTATCCCTGTATTTTTATACATATGACTACCGCTGGATTTCCGTATAATTTCATATAATAGTGTCCGAATTCTGCTTGTTCCGACTGTTTTATCGGCCTTGTTAAAAGTTCGGCTATGGACGCCGCCGATGACCAATATTGCTTTCTCTTTTTAGGTGTATACACTTGTAAGCTTATACCCATTCTATAAATGGTTAATCGTTTGACAAAGCATGCGTCATGCTTTAAAATATATTAAAATATTATACATTTATATAAGGTGAATTATAGAATTCAGCGAGAGGGGCT
The DNA here is from genome assembly GCA_000953215.1 of [Clostridium] cellulosi. Lineage (NCBI taxonomy): Bacteria > Bacillati > Bacillota > Clostridia > Eubacteriales > Oscillospiraceae > Ruminiclostridium > [Clostridium] cellulosi. Next base: position 1,720,828 of record LM995447.1, on the reverse strand, counting down.
GCGCAATGGGTTATACACTTGCTCAAAAAATCATCAAATCTCATCTTGTTTCGGGCGACATGACCCCGGGAACAGAAATTGGGCTTAAAATTGACCAAACACTTACTCAAGACGCCACTGGTACAATGGCTTATCTTGAGTTTGAAGCTATGGGCATTAAGCGTGTCAAAACTGAAAAGTCGGTTGCTTATATCGACCACAACACCCTTCAAACGGGATTCGAAAACGCTGACGACCATAGATATATTCAAACAGTAGCCAAAAAACACGGTATCTATTTTTCACGTCCCGGCAACGGTATTTGCCACCAACTTCATCTTGAACGCTTCGGAAGGCCGGGCGCTACGCTGATTGGTTCCGATTCCCATACGCCGACAGCCGGAGGAATAGGCATGCTCGCTTTCGGCGCGGGCGGCCTTGACGTAGCGGTTGCCATGGGTGGCGGTACTTACTACATACCTATGCCACGCATGGTTAAAGTAACGCTGACCGGACGCCTTCGCCCGTGGGTATCCGCAAAGGATATAATTCTCGAAGTATTGCGCCGTCTCACCGTTAAGGGCGGCGTCGGCAAGATTATAGAATATGGCGGCGAGGGTATCCTCGGCCTGTCAGTTCCGCAGCGTGCAACAATAACAAATATGGGTGCGGAGCTTGGCGCGACAACCTCGATTTTCCCGTCGGATGATGTTACTCTCGAATTCCTCAAGGCACAGGGTCGGGAGTCTGACTGGATTGAATTGCTGCCGGACGGCGACGCGAAATATGACGAGGTCATTGAAATCAACCTCTCTGAGCTTGAGCCTCTGGCTGCTAAGCCCCACAGCCCTGACAACGTCGATACTGTAAAAAATATAGGGCCGATTAAGATAAATCAGGTATGCATAGGTTCCTGCACAAACTCCTCGCTTTATGATATGATGAGGGTTGCTTCAATCCTGCGCGGTAACAAGGTACATCCCGATGTTTCCTTGGCTATAGCGCCGGGTTCAAAACAGGTTTTCACAATGATAGCCCAGAACGGCGCACTTGCCGACATGATTGCAGCCGGTGCGCGCATACTCGAATGTGCCTGCGGCCCATGTATAGGCATGGGGCAGTCACCTTGCTCCGGCGGCGTATCCCTCCGGACATTCAACCGCAACTTTGAGGGACGCAGCGGCACGGCAGACGCGAAGGTCTATCTTGTAAGCCCTGAGACGGCGGCTATTTCCGCCATTACCGGCGTTCTCACCGACCCACGCACCCTCGGCACCGAACCGGAAATCAGGCTGCCGGAAACATTCCTCATCAACGACAATATGATTGAGCCTCCTGCTGATGAAAAAGAAGCCGATAACATTGAGGTTGTCCGCGGCCCGAACATCAAGCCTTTCCCGAAGACATCGCCGCTCAGCGACAATATAGAAGCTCCCTGCCTCCTCAAGGTCGGGGACAATATAACAACAGACCACATCATGCCTGCAGGCGCAAAGCTGCTGCCTTATCGTTCAAATATACCGAAACTTTCGGACTATTGCTTCACGCGCTGCGATGAGACTTTCCCGTCCCGCGCTAAAAAAGCAGGAAAGGGCATTATTGTTGGCGGCTCTAATTACGGCCAAGGGTCTTCACGCGAACACGCCGCTTTGGTGCCGCTTTATCTTGGCATTAAGGCTGTCGTCGCCAAATCCTTTGCAAGAATCCATATGGCCAACCTTGTAAATGCCGGTATTCTGCCGCTTATATTCCGCAATCCTGACGATTACGATAAGATAGCGCAGGGCGATGAACTTGAGCTCAACTCAGTCCGTGAGACACTGATTTCAGGAAAAGATCTCATATTGACCGACAAGACGAACGGCGCGAAGATTCCGGTTTACTGTGAGATTTCTGAACGCCAGAGAAAAATGCTGCTTGCCGGCGGACTGCTCAACTATACCCGTGAACAGAACCGCTGATTAATAATACTTTGTGAACGGAGATTAAGAGATGAACAGTGAAATCAAGTCTGCTGTAGAAAAATTTGAAAAGCTCATTGAGAGCCAGCTCGAGAGAGTCGAGCGCATGAAGAATCAGAAAGGTTTTATTGATTATTCAAAACTGGATAAGATTATAATCGGCGTATGCGGTGGCGACGGCATTGGCCCCGTAATTACAAACGAATCCTCCCGCATCCTCCGCGAACTGCTTGCGGATGAGGTGAAGAGCGGCCGCGTTGAGTTCCGCAATATAGAGGGGCTCACCATTGAAAACCGCGTCAAGGCCGGAAAAGCTATTCCTGACGATGTACTCGAAGAGCTTAAAAAGTGCCATGTAATCCTCAAAGGCCCGACCACAACCCCGCGTGCCGGCGACCCGTGGCCGAATATTGAAAGCGCAAATGTTGCGATGCGCAAGGAGCTTGACCTATTTGCAAACGTACGGCCTGTCCGCGTTCCGGATAAAGGCATTGACTGGACATTTTTCCGCGAAAACACCGAGGGCGCTTACACGCTCGGCAGCTGCGGCATAAATGTCACAGACGACCTCGCCTTTGATTTCACCGTTACAACAACCCAGGGCACTGAGCGTATTGCCCGGCTCGCGTATGAATACGCCAGGAAAAACGGCAAAAAGCGCGTTTCAATCATAACAAAGGCGAATGTTGTTAAGACAACCGACGGCAAGTTCCTGAAACTCTGCCAGGAAATCGGAAAAGAATATCCGGAGATTACGACTGACGACTGGTATATTGATATTACTACCGCAAAACTTATAGATGAAAAGCGCCGCAGGGATTTTTCAGTATTTATACTCCCGAACCTTTACGGCGACATAATCACAGACGAGGCCGCGGAATTCCAGGGCGGTGTCGGTACAGCGGGAAGCGCCAACATTGGCATGCGCTATGCGATGTTCGAAGCTATCCACGGTTCCGCTCCCAGAATGGTGGCAGAAGGCCGCAGCAAATACGCCGACCCCTGCTCAATGCTCAGAGCGAGCGTCATGCTGCTTTCACATATCGGATTTAATGACAAGGCGGATAAGCTTGCCCGCGCGCTTGATATCTGCATGTTTGAGGAAAAGAAACTGACGATTACCGGCCGGGATACAGGAGCTACCTGTGAAGAGTTCGGCGATTATGTACTTGAAACGATAAACAAGCTCGGCTGATACGGGGTTTGCGGTTTCTGAATGTCATATTGGGAACTGCAGCATGCAGGCTTATCAATAGGTTTAGAGTTGCTCATAATAGGTTAACCGTCAGGATTTACGGATATTGGAGGTATAACCATGCCAAGACATGAACGTGTGTCTCTTTCCGTTATAAGGCGCCTGCCGCGGTATTATCGTTTTCTCGGGGATCTTGTAAAAAACGGAGTGACGCGGATATCATCAAGGGAGCTCAGCCTTAGAATGGGTCTTACGGCGTCCCAGATACGTCAGGACTTAAACTGTTTCGGCGGTTTTGGCCAGCAGGGCTATGGATACAATACCAGCCTGTTGCGGGAGAAGATTGGTGCAATATTAGGCATTGATAGCGGTAATCCCACGATAATCATTGGCGCGGGCAATATCGGACGTGCCATCGCACTCAATATGGATTTTTCCAATATGGGGTTCAATCTGATCGGTATTTTCGATATAAGCAAAGAAATCATCGGAACTGAGATACGCGGCTTGGAGATTCTTGATATCGCCGAACTTGAAAGTTTCTGTGAAGAAAACCATCCGCGTGTAGCCGTACTTACTTTGCCGCGCGAAGCAGCACCTCAAGTTGTCGAAAGGCTCGTAAAGCTCGGTATTGAAGGATTCTGGAACTTCAGCCACTATGATTTTTCTGTGAAATACCCGAACGTAGTGATTGAAAATGTGCATCTTGGGGACAGCCTCATGACCTTAAGTTACCTCGTAAAGAATAATGATAAAAAAGAAAATAGTTAAAAATAGAGCTATTCTAAGCCTTTGCCGCTTATCTTGCTAATCATCATCTTTCCAAATCTGCTTCCGTCCTGCATGCGGAAGCAGATTTTTTGCTATATGTGTATTTTCTCTAAAAATTTTCATACCTTATTTATGTGTTATGTAGAACAAACTAAAATGGCTAATTTTTGTTGACGTAGTATAAATTTATTGCTAAAATTTAATTGATAGAAATTTAACAATCAAAAAGGGGGACTAATCATGGCAGATGAAAAGGCAAAAAAGCAAAATCAGGATCAGGCTGAGATAAATGCTGCGATAGACACCCTGGTAAACAATGCTCAAAAAGCTCTTTCAGAGTATCTCAAACTTGACCAGGAACAAGTCGACAAGATTGTTCACGCCATGGCCCTGGCAGGACTTGACCAGCACATGCAGCTTGCCAGACTTGCGGTTGAAGAAACCAAGCGTGGTGTATATGAAGATAAAATTATCAAGAATATGTTTGCGACCGAGTATATTTGGCACGATATAAAGTATCAGAAGACTGTCGGTGTTATAGATGAAAACGACATGGAAGGCTATGTTGATGTAGCCGAGCCTGTCGGCGTTGTAGCAGGTGTCACACCTGTAACGAACCCGACCTCGACAACCATGTTCAAATCACTTATCTGCGCGAAAACGCGCAATCCTATCATATTTGCATTCCATCCGTCAGCACAGAAATGCTCTGTCGCAGCGGCAAAGGTTATGCGTGACGCAGCCGTAAAAGCCGGAGCACCTGAACACTGCATTCAATGGATTGAGAATCCGTCCATTCAAGCGACAACAACTCTTATGCATCATCCCGGTGTTTCACTTATTCTTGCTACCGGCGGGACAGGCATGGTAACGTCAGCTTATACTTCGGGAAAACCGGCTCTCGGCGTCGGCCCCGGCAACGTCCCCTGCTATATCGAAAAATCGGCTAATTTAAGACGCGCCTGCCATGACCTTATCCTTTCAAAGACATTTGACAACGGTATGATCTGCGCATCGGAACAGGCTGTAATAGTCGATAAAGAAATAGCAGCAGAATTTGAAAAGATTATGACCGAAAACGGTTGCTATTTCCTCAACAAGGAAGAAACCGAAAAGGTATCGAAATTTGCTATAAACAATGAGACAATGATGGTCAACCCGAAGATTGTCGGTCAGTCTGCGGTATGGATTGCCGAACAGGCTGGCGTCAAGGTACCGGCTGACACCAAGATCATCATTGCAAAGCTCGATAAGATTGATTACGATGTCCCGCTGGCACATGAAAAGCTGTCGCCAGTTCTCGCATACTTTATAGCTGACAGCAAGGAAACTGCCTTTAAAGCGGCTCTCCGTATGCTTGAGATAGGCGGTTTGGGCCATTCGGCGGTTATCCATTCTTCAAATGAAGACATCATCAGAGAATTCGGCGACGTTATGAAGGTCGGACGCGTAATCGCCAACTCGCCGTCTTCGCAGGGCGCTATCGGCGACATCTACAATACGAATACTCCTTCTCTTACGCTTGGCTGCGGTTCTTACGGCCGTAACTCCACTTCTTCCAATGTATCCTCCGTCAATCTTATCAATAAAAAGCGCCTTGCCAAGAGGAGGGTTAATATGCAGTGGTTTAAAGTCCCGCCGAAGATTTATTTTGAATACGATTCGGTTCAGTACCTTGAAAAGATGCCCAATATCAGCCGCGCTTTCATTGTAACTGACCCGATGATGGTTAAGCTCGGCAACATAGATAAAGTTCTTTTCTACCTGAGAAGACGTGAGCAGTACTGCCACAGCGAAATTTTTGCGGAAGTTGAGCCAGACCCGTCGTTTGATACCGTCATGCGCGGCGTCGAGGCCATGAAGAAATTCCAGCCTGACGTCATAATTGCAGTCGGCGGCGGTTCGGCGATGGACGCTGCGAAGGGCATGTGGCTCTTGTATGAGCATCCGGACATAGACTTCAAGGGCATGAGACTTAAATTCATGGATATCCGCAAACGTGCTTTCCAATTCCCGGAGCTTGGCAAAAAGTGCAAGATGGTCTGCATACCGACAACCTCTGGTACAGGCAGTGAGGTCACAGCTTTCGCAGTTATCACCGATAAGACAAACAACATCAAATATCCTCTCACCGACTACTCGCTGACACCGGATGTCGCTATTGTTGACCCGCAGTTTGTTCTCACAATGCCGAAGTCAACTACGGCGGATACCGGTATGGACGTTCTGACACACGCTATTGAAGCCTATGTTTCCGTCCTCGCATCCGATTATACAGACGGCCTTGCGCTGCGTGCCATTGAGCTGGTATTTGAGTACCTGCCCAAGGCCTATGACAACGGAGCTGACCGCAAGGCTCGCGAAAAGATGCACAACGCTTCCTGCATAGCCGGTATGGCGTTTACCAACGCATTCCTCGGACTGAACCACTCCATGGCTCACAAGCTGGGCGGCGAGTATCATATTCCTCACGGAAGGGCAAACGCTATCCTCCTGCCGTATGTAATCGAATACAACGCGTCAAAACCGACGAAATACACAAGCTGGCCGAAATATGAGTATTATGTAGCACCTGAGCGCTATGCTGAAATTGCAAAGCATGTAGGTCTGCCGGCCAGAACTACAGAAGAGGGCGTCGCTTCTCTTATCAAAGCAATCCGCAATATGATGCGCCATATGAACATGCCGATGTCCATAAAAGAGTGCGGCGTTGATGAAAAATCGTTCATGGCCAACGTCGATGCCCTTGCCGACAAGGCTTTCGCCGACCAGTGCACAACCGCTAACCCGCGTCTGCCGCTCGTCAGCGAAATTGCAGAAATCTACAAGAAAGCCTATTACGGCAAAGAGTAATAAACCTGTGTTTTATAAAACAGTCCCACGATTCACGTGATCATGGGACTGTTTGTTTTAAAATAATTAATTTGTACCGAGGGGACCTTAAAAAGAGCAGGAATCCTTGCAGACGGATTTATAAGAAACAGTTTGGCAAAGGTACTCTTTATTATTTCAAAATAAAAAGGGACAAAAAAATAAGACGGCGGCTGCTTTGGCAGCCGCCGCATTGTTTCAAATTCATATATTATGTCTTAGGGGAATACCATATATGTCTGATTATTTTTGTTATCTGCGGTTTCCCGCAAATTGCCGGTAAATATAATTACTTTTTATGCTCTTTCGCAGCTTTGACAAAAGAAGCAAACAACGGGTGGGGTCTGTTGGGACGTGATTTAAACTCAGGATGGAACTGAACGCCAATGAACCACGGATGATCCGGCAGCTCGATAATCTCAACCAGCTTTGAGTCCGGAGATATGCCGGCTATTTTAAGTCCAGCCTTTACAAAATCGTCGCGGTAGGCATTGTTGAACTCATATCTATGCCTGTGGCGCTCATATATAAGCTCATCATTGTAGATTTCGCGGCAGCGAGAGCCTTCCACCAGCTTGCAGGGATACAATCCAAGCCTCATTGTGCCGCCTTTATTGGTTATTTCTTTCTGCTCCGGCATAAGGTCAATTACCGGATACTCGCACTCATCGTCGAATTCGCCGGAATTGGCGCCCTTGAACTTCAGCACTGAGCGGGCATACTCGATGACCGCCATCTGCATACCGAGGCAGATTCCGAAATACGGCACCTTGTTCTCGCGGGCATATTTTGCTGACAATATCATGCCTTCGATGCCTCTGTCGCCAAAACCTCCCGGAACGAGGATACCGTCGCAGTCCCCGAGAAGTGAAGAAACAGTCTCAGGCGTGATATCCTCACTGCTTATCCATTTTATTTCTACTTTAGCGTTGTTATAGATACCAGCATGGCACAGCGATTCGGCAACAGACAGATAAGCGTCATGCAGCTCCACATATTTTCCGACAAGAGCTATTTTGACTTTATCTTGTGCCTTCTTATATCTTGTGACCATGTCTGTCCAATCCGCAAGGTCAGGCTTGCGGTTTTCAAGGTCGAGATGATAGCAGACAGAATCCGCAAGCCCCTCTTTTTCAAGCATAAGAGGAACTTCGTAAAGCACTGGTGCATTGAGATTCTGGATAACATCCTGCGGGCGGACATTGCAGAACAGGCTCAGCTTTTCGCGCATTTCCTCCGGAATAGGCTGATTGCTGCGGCAAACGATTACGTTTGGCTGAATACCGAGGGACAGCATCTCCTTTACACTGTGCTGAGTCGGTTTTGATTTGAGTTCGCCTGAACCATAAATATAAGGCACAAGTGTGACGTGTATGAACATCGCATTTTTGTGCCCTACTTCTTTGGCTGCCTGCCTTATTGCTTCCAAAAAGGGGAGCGATTCAATATCGCCGACTGTGCCGCCGATTTCAGTGATAACGATATCAGTACCGCCGCTCTTGCCGACTCTGTAGATCCTTTCCTTAATTTCATTTGTAATGTGCGGAATAACTTGAACAGTTCCGCCAAGATAGTCGCCGCGGCGCTCCTTTGTGATAACACTCCAATATATTTTACCAGTCGTTACGTTGCTGTTGACTGAAAGGTTTTCGTCGACAAAACGCTCATAGTGTCCAAGGTCAAGGTCCGTTTCAGCCCCATCGTCAGTGACGAATACTTCACCGTGCTGATAAGGGCTCATTGTACCCGGGTCAACATTTATATATGGATCAAATTTCTGTATAGTAACGCGGTAGCCTCTTGCTTTGAGCAAGCGTCCGAGCGAAGCAGCAGTGATTCCTTTGCCCAGTCCTGAAACAACACCGCCTGTGACAAAAATATATTTTACCGGCATTTCGGTACCCCCTCCGAAACTCTGTTAAATGAAATAATCATACTTAACTATTTTAGCCGTTTTATAATGTCAGGTCAAGTAAAATTAACTCGCTTTTTGCTTCAATTGCGAACTTTTTAAATTTCCCTGACCGTAATATGTACCATTAGAAAACGCAGTATCGGACTTTACAACTAGTATTGCATTTGTTATAATATAACGTACCGCTTTATAAAAGCATTTTAAAATCGTTTTGATTTTTGGTTTAATTTAATATGCGCTCGTAGCTCAGTTGGATAGAGCATCAGACTCCGACTCTGAAGGCCGCAGGTTCAATTCCTGTCGAGCGCACCACCGGCTAGCGCCGGGGCAGGACGCGCACTTTACTTTTGTGAAGTGCGTTTTCTTTATTTGCCCGCGGTTATGCTTCTTATCTAAACGGTACCTTATTTGGTAACGGCTAGCGCCGGGGCAGGACGCGCACTTTACTTTTGTGAAGTGCGTTTTCTTTATTTGCCCGCGGTTATGCCTCTTATCTAAACGGTACCTTATTTGGTAACGGCTAGCGCCGGGGCAGGACGCGCACTTTCCTTTTGGGAAGTGCGTTTCCTTTCTTTCCCCGCGTTTATGCCTCTTATCTCAACGGTACCTTACTTGCTAGCGGCTAGCGCCGGGGCAGGCCGCGCACTTTACTTTTGTGAAGTGCGTTTTCTTTATTTGCCCGCGGTTATGCCTCTTATCTAAACGGTACCCTATTTGGTAACGGCTGGCGCCGGGGCAAGCCGCGCACTTTACTTTTGTGAAGTGCGTTTTCTTTATTTGCCCGCGGTTATGCCTCTTATCTAAACGGTACCTTACTTGGCAACGGCTAGCGCCGGGGCAAGCCGCGCACTTTACTTTTGTGAAGTGCGTTTTCTTTATTTGCCCGCGGTTATGCCTCTTATCTAAACGGCACCCTATTTGGTAACGGCTGGCGCCGGGGCAAGCCGCGCACTTTACTTTGGTGAAGTGCGTTTTCTTTATTTGCCCGCGGTTATGCCTCTTATCTAAACGGCACCCTATTTGGTAACGGCTGGCGCCGGGGCAGGACGCGCCTTTACCTTTGCCCGCGGTTTTACATATTATCTAAACTATACCTTATTTCGCACTGGCTGGCGCCGGGTATTCCGAGGCAATACCAGTTGCTCAAAAAAGTGTACTGAAGAATGAAATAACAAAGTTTTTTAAGGGAGCAGAATTAATACAGTTCACAGGTCGAATGACTTGGCGGACTGCGTTTTTTGCATCTTTCCGCATCTATTTAAATATAGTATTAATTAATTTTGTTTTTATATTGCGTAGGTGTGCTGCCGTTGTACTGTTTAAAAATGCGGTTAAAGTAACTTACTGAGCCAAATCCCAGACTGTTTGCAATGTCAGTTACAGAAAACTTTTGAGATTTCAGCAGTTCTTCCGCACGATGAATTTTAATTGCATTGCAAAAATCAACAAAGGATTGTCCAATTGTTTTTTTGAAAGTTCGGCTGAAATAAGCGTAACTCATGCCTGCCATTTTAGCTGCATCCTTCATACTTAGTTTTTCCTCTGGATTCTTAACGATTCTGTTTAAGACATTTTGGAGCTGCAACACATCAGTGAAGTCGCAGGCATCTTCAACAATGGCTAAATATTTATTTTCCAACAAATAAACCAACAGACTAAGTGTCAATGAATTTAGTTTCCATTCATATTCCGGTGAATATTCGATTTTCCTATTTTCATCTTCTAATGGTGTAACGAAAACTGGGACTATTTTTACGATTTCCAACAATAAGCGCTCTAACTCGCTATTTTTTTCTACTATAAGGATGCAGTTATGCTCCAATTTATTTGTGGGGAATAAAAGTGAGTTTTTTTTCAGTGTAAACGCATTTTTGTTCAGAAAGTTATAGCCAAATTGAACTACTAAATTTTTGCTTTGGCCATTGCCGTATGAACCGTGCACACACAGCGGCGGTTTAACCAGCAGACAATTGTTAGGGGTTTCTATTTTTTCGCTGTTTATTTGGTAAATGCCACTGCCTTCGAACAAATATTCAATTTCAAAAAAAGAATGGCAATGGTTTGGAAATCCACTAGCTTCTTCACGTATCCCGTTAGCATAGACACAACCGCTTACATTGATCTCAGCGGGATTCTCACCGCTTTGAAGTGTTTCTTGATAAATCATATGTGGTTGCTCCCCTTTAATAGGATTTGTATGAAGTGCTTTTCACAGTTCATCTACCTGTACGAAATTATATATCAAACTGTTTTTATACTCAATAAATACAAAACTATATATGAGCGCCGTGTAATATTGGCGCGAAAGTTTTTAAATATATTTATACATTCCATAATAGATAAACTGTTCATTAGCACCCAACTACACCAATTAATAATAACATGTTCGTATTTTGAAAGTGAATGTTTATTTTTTGAATTGATTTGAGGAAATTTAATTATTATAATACAATAAAAAACAATAAATATGTTCAAAAGAAGGACAATTTATTTAGAAAATTTGACAAAGGACTTCGAAATAATCATTTAAATGGGAGGTGTCTTACGCTAATGCGTAGGTCACCTTTTTATTAAATTTAAATGGCCTTATTGTGATTACATTATATAAATAAGCAGCAAATACAATGGGGAATATAGGAGCGTTTAATATGAAAGTATTCAGTTGCAATTTGTGGGAAGCCGGAGAATATGAGTATCCTATGGCGTGCGGGTTTATTCCGACCATACACGGTTACCTTCACGAAGAAAATACAGCGGTCAGGCCTTGCATGCTGGTAGTGCCGGGCGGGGGGTATTTTTTGGTTTCTCCAACCGAGGCAGAAATAGTTGCTTTAAGGTTTTATAAAGAGGGGTACAATGCTTTTGTCTGCACATACACCACCAATCCGCTAAATGCTGTGCCATTAAAAAAACAGCCCATGAAAGATTTATCCAGAGCGATTCGCTATATACGCAAAAATGCCTCAGAATTTCATATTGACCCCAATAAGGTCATAGTGTGCGGCTTTTCCGCAGGGGGCCATCTTTGCGGGAGTGTTTGTGTGCACTATGATGACATTGAGGATCCGAATCCTATATATTCCGCGATATCAAATCGCCCGGACGCGGCTATTCTTTCCTATCCCGTTATTACGTCGGGGGAAAAAGCGCATAGGGATTCTTTTTGTTTCCTGCTTGGCGCTGATGCGACACAGGCCGAACTAAATTATATGTCGCTTGAAAAGCATGTAACAAAGAATACACCGCCATGTTTTATATGGCATACGGCCACGGATGAACTGGTTCCAGTGGAAAACAGTTTTTTGTTTGCAGAGTCCTGCAAAGACAACGGCGTTCCATTTGCGCTCCATATTTTCTCGGACGGACCACATGGATTATCGCTGTCAAACCGCGATTGGGCGGCTGGGAAATTCGGAGAACACTATACATTTGCACAAATGAAAAAAACGGTTGAGAAGATTCAAGATAACGAAATTTCTGTACCAGATTCGGTAAGAGATCATTTGATTGACGTACTTTCAGATGTTGTCCCCAAAATAAAGCCATATCAGGAAGTGGCAATCTGGCCGGAACTTGCTTGTAACTGGCTGAATGAGATATTCCAAAAAAGAGTGTAAAAAGACTGCCCTTATACACTTTAATATGGGACCCGCATGAATGTATTTGTGCAGAATTCATGCGGTTTTTTGTTCTTATGCAAAAATAAATATAATTTTTTTAAATGCGGTGCCGTTTTATTTTAATATAAAAATGATATGATTAATCTTAAGTTGTCCTTATGAACCGATGGAAGAAACGCGCGTTGATTTTTGGGGAGGGGCAAAATGAAATCGATAAAGAAACCGAAGAGAATCAAATTACCGAATAAACTATCGATTAAAATTCCGTTGGCCTATTTCATTGTCATCATTGTTACGGTTGCCTTTAGCTCCGCAGTTCTAAATAAGATAAATTCTGATTCTGCACAAAAAAAGGTCAGTGAGGCATCCTTTAAAACAATTACTTCCATTAAGACAAACGTGGACTTAATGATTGAGAATGTTGATAACTATTCCAAAATGATGCTTTCAGACAGCAACTTGCAGAGCCTGCTTAAGGAGGGGAATGTATACTCCAATTTGCAGACACAGGCTAAAGTGAGCAAATATATTTATAATCTCATTATGGCGGAACCGGTTATCGACTCGGTCTACATTTTCGATAACAATGGAAGTTCAGGAAACTGCTTTTATGTGGGCCAACAAGCCCCTCCGACGCTTGTAAAAAGTAGTATAAAAGATGCGTCATGGTATACAGAAGCGATAAAAAACAATGGGAAATACATATTGCGGATAAATGGCGGCGGAATTTTTTCAAACAGCAGAGGAAATTATGTTTCTTTCATCCGCCTTATCCGCGATGTGAATACAGCAAGTAATTTGGGTATGATGATAATCAATATACCTGAAAGTGCATTTGTCCAGTCTTACGAAGAAGTTGTAGAAGAGAATTCTTTACAAGTGGTTATCTTGGATGAACAAAACAATATTATTGCTCCCAATATATCTGATAAAACATCAGATAATAAAAGTATGGATTTTTTTAAGAACGTGCTTTCAAAAAATATTGATAACATGCAGCAGAAGCTTTCGCATGACAGCATCGATTATATGAAAATTAGTGACAATTCTCAAAAATACATAATTTCATATCTGACAGACGAGAACACCGGTTGGAAATATATTTCGATTATTCCGCATAATGCTATAAAAACCGAGAATAATTCAATGTTTTTTCTTACAGTGCTTTTCATACTTATTAACGGTGTAATTTTCTTTGTCAGTTCTTTTTTGATTTCAAAGAGCACTATAACGCCAATTCACCAACTCTTGCACTCCATGAAAAAAGTCAATGAAGGCAATTTCTGTGAAATCACAATCAAGCCGAACAATGACGAGTTCCAGCAACTGTTTGACGGTTACAATGCCATGATTAGACAAATAAACCAACTACTTGAACGGGTTATAGAGGAGCAGAAAACTATACGAAAAGCTGAACTGTATACCCTTCAAGCGCAAATAAAACCGCACTTTTTATATAATATACTGGATTCTATTGCTTCTCTTGCTATTTCTGGGGAGACTGAACAGGTATGTAATCTCGTCGAATCTCTTGGAAATTATTATCGCATCAGTGTCAGCAAGGGCAAAGAAGTTATTACAGTTGGCGAAGAAATCGAGATGGTGCGGAATTACCTAAATATACAGAAAATCCGCTATCAGGATCTCTTTGAAGTGGAATATCACGTTGACGAATCTTGCTTGGAGTACCCGATTTTAAAGCTTGTTTTGCAGCCGCTTGTAGAAAATTCGCTCTATCATGGTATCCGCCAAAAGGGAACGCCCGGTATTATCATCATTACAGTGCGGGAAGTAGAAAATAAGATTTGTTTGTCAGTTGAAGACGACGGTGTTGGCATGACAAAAGAGCAAATAGATATGATTATGACTGACGGAACAAACGATCAAGGCAAGAGCTTTGGACTGCGCGGAACAATAAAACGTCTTCAGATTTTTTATGGAGACGAAAATTGTATAAAAATCGAAAGTGAGCCGAATAAAGGGACAAAAATTACACTGATGATTCCAAGGGGGAGCATAAACCGTGGAGAATCTTAAGGTATTGATTGTGGATGATGAGTATTTAATACGCAATCTTCTGAAAAAGCGTATTAATTGGGAAGAATATGGAATGACCATTGTCGGCGAAGCCTCCAATGCACATCAAGCTTTGGATATGGTGGATGAATTAGTACCAGACATTATCTTTACAGACATCTGTATGCCTTTTATCGATGGAATCGAATTCAGCAGAATGGTGATTGAGAAGTATCCTGAAATCAAAATTGTTATCGTTACCGGATATGACGAATTTGAATTTGCAAGAAAAAGCGTAAAGCTCGGCATTGCTGATTTTATCTTAAAACCAATCAGAGTCTCGGAACTTATTAACGTTATAAACAGGCTGAAGAAGAAAATTTATGAAGAACGTGACCGAAACAAGGAGTTCGAAAAACTAAAACAAGAATTTAAGCAGAGCCTGCCTTTCTTGAGAGAGAAATTTTTAAACCGGTTGATTTTGCAGCCTCTTCCAGAGCAGGAAATCTCGGATAAATGCACGTATTATAACATTCCGCTTGCTGACGGAAAGGGAAATTATCAAGTCGCGGTTATTGAAATTATGCTCCCGAAGGAAGAACAGACAGAAGAACAGTCCATATTGCTGACAATGGAATGCAGAAAAAAGGTGGAAACGTTTTTTCATGATACAGAAAACGCTATTTTTACAGATGGAAAGAATCGGATAGTTATAATAACTAATGATGATAGCAAGAATTTCCCTGATAGCTGTGAATTACTAAAAACCAATTTAATCAATTCCTATAAATGCTTTGTTTGCATCGGAATTGGCAGCAAACATAAAAAGCTCAGCGACATTTACCTTGGTTACAAAGAAGCGTGTCATGCGCTGAATTATAAAGTGATTGTAGGCAAAAATCAGGTCGTATGCTATGAGGATGTCATTGAGTTAGGAAAGCAACGTTATTACCCAAATGAAGATTTACTGGAGAAATTGCATTTTTATATCTGCGCAGGTTCTGCGGAGCATGCCGGGGATGTGTTAAACAAAATTTTAAGCAGGCCTTTCTCCAATATCAGTCAGCTCCGCCTGGCAGCTATGGATATAATTATGCAGTGCCAGTATGCGGCCATTGAGCAAAGGGCAGACGAAGACAATACCATTAATAAAGAGACTTTGGCTGCAATATTGCTCTCTGATAATCTTCCGGATCTCAAAAAAAATCTTGAGGAATTTGTCATCAACTTATCTAATTCCATCAATCATAAGAATAATGTCAAAGCAGGTAATTTAGTCGCACAGGTTAAAGATTACATAGAAAAGAATTTGTCCGATCCCAATTTGGGGCTTGCCAGCACTGCTTCCGCCTTCTATGTCAGTCCGGGGCATTTGGGAAGGCTGATGAAAAAAGAAACCGGACAGACATTTGTGGAGTATCTGACGAATATCCGGTTAAAAAAGGCAGAGATGCTTTTAAAAACAACAGAGTTAAAAGGATACCAAATCGGCGAGATGGTGGGCATCAGCGATCCGCATTATTTTAGTATTCTGTTTAAAAAGAATTTAGGCAAATCAATCAATGAATACCGGAATGGTAATAAATTATGATGTTTGAATTGTGAAATAATTATGTTTTTTTTGTGAATGTATTATGAATTCTATTTAACTTACAATAAAGGTACAAAATCTCAAGGAGGTTCGAATCATGAAAAAGGTTCTCAAAGGCACAGCATGCGTTCTTTTAGCGCTGAGCTTAATGGCCAGTGTAACAGCATGCTCCAAGGGTTCCAATTCATCAACGACTTCCGGTACTTCCGGTGGCAAAATCACGTTGACCATCTGGGACCAGTCAGTTGGTGAAACGGATCCTACTGCAAAACTTTTGCCAGAGGTCGTAAAGGAATGGAATGAAAAACATCCGAATGTTCAGGTAACACGTAACGGGACGTCGGGTGAGCAGTATAAGACAAAGATTAAAACCGCTTTGGCTGCAAATGAAGCTCCCGATGTTTTCTACGGTTTTGGCGGCGGCAGCTTTATGCAGCCATACATAGTGGGCGGCAACTGCCTTGTTTTGGATGATTATCTCTCACAAGATACCTTAAGTAAACTGCGCCCCGGTATGATAGAGGGCTGCAAAGTAAACGGCAAGATTTACACACTTCCTTGCTACACACATATTGCAAACCTTTATGTAAACACATATTTGTTCGATAAGGCAGGAGCAAAAGTTCCTACCAACTATGAAGAACTTCTTGATGCAGTTAAGAAGCTCAAGGCTGCTGGCATTACACCTGCGGTACTTGGCGAAAAAGACCGTTGGCCGGGCATGTATTGGTTTGATATCATTGCAATGCGCCAGGCTGGTAATGCTGCTTGCATCGAAGCCTTCAAAGATCCGAAGAAGTTTGACTCACCTGACTTTATCGAAGCTGCGAGAAAACTTCAGGAACTGGCAAAAGCCGGTCTCTTTAACAGCAGCATGTTCAGCATGAGCTATGATGAAATGCTTAATGCGTACAATAACGAGCAAGGCGCTATGATGTTCCAGGCTAACTGGGTAAATGCCGGTATTGAAGACAGCTCTTCCAAGGCAAAAGGCCATGTCAAAGTTGTAGTCTTCCCGGTATTTTCTGACGGTAAAGGTAAAGCATCCGAGTTCTTTGGCGGCGGCCAAGATGGCTTCTATGTCAGCGCTAACACAAAGAGCCCGAAAGATGCAGTTGAATTCCTCACATATTTGAGCGAACAGCTCGGAACAAGAGGCTATCTTGCAGGTGCCGGACTCCCGTGCTGGGATACAACTGGACTGGATACCTCCTCACTGTCTGAGCTGGATACGACAGATGCAAAACTGCTTGATACTGCGACATCCTTCATTACTTGGTGGGACAATATTTTCCCTGCTGAGTCTGCTGAGACACACAAGAATTTGATTGCTGAACTTTTGGCAAACAAGATCACTCCTCAAGATTTCTGCAAGCAAATGGCTCAGCTCAAACCAACTGAATTGGCATTCTGATAATTGCCAAAACTTTAAAGCTTATAAGATTATAAACTGTAGGGATGTGGTCATGGTTTTTTACCAAGACCACATCTTTTATAGGAGAGCTATTTATGAATTCCGTTTTTTCTAATAAAAAGGCAATCTGTATCTTTATGATTCCAACCATGCTTATATTCGTCGTAATTGTTTTCGTTCCGATTTTGATTTCCAGTTACTACAGCCTATTGGATTGGAACGGAGTAGGCGCTGGTAAATTTATTGGACTTCAGAACTATGTTGAAATGTTTACCAGTCCTCGTGCACTGAATTCTATTAAAAACTCTTGCCTCTTTGCGCTTGTGTCTATCTTTATACAGCTGCCGATTTCACTTTTCCTTGCTTTGATATTGGCAAACGGCGTTAAAGGAGAAGGGTTTTACCGTACTGTATACTTCATTCCTGTTCTTATTTCTACAGTTGTTATTGCCCAGCTGTGGTCAAAAATCTACAACGCAGATTATGGCCTTTTAAATCAACTGCTTAAGGCTATTGGCTTAGGTTCACTTGCACAGGACTGGCTTGGTCAGACGGAAACTGCCCTTGGTGCATCTTTTGTGCCGACTTTGTGGCAGTATGTGGGCTATCACATGCTTCTGATGTATGCAAGTGCAAAGTCGATATCAAAGGATGTTATCGAAGCGGCAAGGATTGACGGCGCCACTTCAACGCGTATTGCATTTTCTATCATGATTCCGCTGATGAAGCCCATGTTGAAAGTATGCTTGATTTTCTCTCTGATCGGCTCATTTAAAGTCTTTGACCTTGTTTATGTATTAACTAAAGGCGGACCGTTCTTCACGACAGAAGTACCAAGTACACTCATGTATACGACGATATTTGATACTTATCGCTATGGCTACGGCAGTGCGATATCAGTATTTATTATCGTCGAATGTTTGGTATTTACTTTGTTAATAAATAAATTCTTTAAAACTGAAGATTAAGGTGATATAATAATGAGTGTACATGCGAAAAAAACTAAATCAACAAAAAGGATGATAGGGAAGGTCATATTGCAGATATTCCTTATCATCGTGGCGGTTATCCAAATATATCCGATAATCTGGCTTGCATTTTTCTCATTAAAGGATAACAGTGAAATTTTTGGTGGTAATATTGCTGGGTTTCCAAGGCATTGGCTTTGGAGCAATTACAACTTTGCTTTAACAAATGGAAAGGTTCTAACATACTTCATCAACAGCGTTTTAGTAACTGCTGCTACTATTTTATTGGTGCTAATCCTTTCAACTATGTCCGCCTATGCTATAACCAGGATGAAATGGAAGCTGAGCAAAGCATCCTTGAATCTAATTTTGCTCGGTTTGATGGTGCCGATTCACGCCGCTTTGCTTCCTTTGTTTGTGGTGTTAAGAAACTTGAAAATGCTCAACAGCTATTGGGCATTGATAATTCCTTATGTCGCATTTGGTATCCCATTTGCGGTTCTTATTCTTACAAGTTTCTTCAGCACTATACCAAGAGAATTGGAAGAGGCTGCTGTTATTGACGGCTGCGGAATCTACAGGACCTATTTCCTAATCATCCTTCCTCAGGTTCGTTCAGGAATTGCAACGGTGGCTATTTTCACATATCTTTCGTCGTGGAATGAACTTATGTTCGCGGTCACATTCATCAACAATCAAGAGTTCCAGACACTTACAGTCGGCATGATGTCCATGGTAGGTACCTACATTACACAATGGGGCGTTGTCGGCGCAGGTTTGATGATCGCTACTATCCCGACGTTGATAATTTATCTGTTATTCAGTAGGCAAGTCCAGGAAAGCATGATTGCTGGCGCAATCAAAGGATAAACGCCCATTTTATTATTAAAAAATCAAAAGGGGGATCCTCTCATGAGCCGCATCATTGTACAATCCCAGAAAAAGCTTAGCAAAATCAACAGAAACATCTATGGACATTTCTCCGAACATCTTGGCCACTGCATTTATGGCGGTATTTATGTCGGAGAAAACTCAAAAATTCCCAATATTGACGGTATACGTACCGACGTAGTAGAAGCACTGAAACACATTAAAATTCCTGTGTTGAGATGGCCAGGCGGTTGTTTTGCGGATGAATACCATTGGAAAGACGGTATTGGTCCCAAAGAGAACCGTAAAAAGATGGTTAATACCAACTGGGGCGGAGTTGTTGAGGATAACTCCTTTGGAACACATGAATTCATGGAACTTTGCCAATTGCTTGGCTGCGAGCCGTATATAAACGGCAATTTGGGTTCCGGAACTGTTCAGGAAATGAGTGAATGGGTAGAGTATCTGACTTTTCCGGGCCAATCTCCTATGGCTGACCTGCGTCGCGAAAACGGTAGAGACGAACCGTGGAAAGTTAAGTATTTCGCCGTTGGCAACGAAAACTGGGGCGGCGGCGGAAATATGACGCCGGAGTATTATGCCAATTTGTATCGCCATTACCAAACGTTCCTCAAAAATTACGGAGACAATAAACTATATAAAATCGCCTGTGGCCCAGGTGAAGACGATTATGCATGGACCGATACGGTAATGAGATTGGCGGGCAAGTATATGAATGCCATCTCCTTGCACTATTATACCGTACCCGGCATTTTCGATATCAAAAAAGGCAGTGCGCTCGAATTTGACGAAAAAGAGTACTATATAACTCTGAAAAAGGCATTAAGAATCGACGAGTTAATAACAAAGCACCTGCAGATTATGGATAGATATGACCCAGAGCACAAAGTTGACCTTATAGTTGACGAATGGGGCACCTGGTACGATGTTGAACCCGGTACAAACCCAGGCTTCCTGTATCAGCAAAACACGATGCGCGATGCGCTTGTGGCAGCCCTGACGTTGAATATCTTTAATCATCACAGTGACCGTATCACAATGGCAAATATTGCACAGACAGTTAATGTACTGCAGGCTGTCATTCTTACAAACGGCGAGAAAATGATTTTGACGCCTACCTATCATGTATTTGACCTGTATAAATCCCATCAGGATGCTATGCTGGTCGAATCCAGTGTTCAGACAAACTATATTGGTGTCGACGAAGTAAAAATTCCTCAAATCAGTGTTTCCGCATCTGTTGATGACAATAATCATCTGAATATAACAGTTGCTAATACTTCCATGGACAAAACAGATTCAACAGAGTGCTTTATATTTGATAAGGAAATTACTGCTGTTTCCGCATCGATCTTAACTGGCAAAATGAATGCTCATAATACTTTTGAACAGCCTGACAATGTTCATATACAAAAGTTCGATGATATTACAATTTGCGACGGAAAACTGAAATTTGAAATGCCGCCTTGCAGTGTCGTTAAAATTGAGGTTCAGTAAAAATAACGCCTTCAGCGTTTTGCAAGGCCCTACACTTGAGCGGACACTTAATATACTGTGCATAGCACAATATTTCATTCTATATTTACCCTCTCTTTTATATCATTAGCGCGAATGTGGCCGGGGCATTTACATTCGCGCAAAAGGGAAAAAGAGGGCCTGCCACCGGATTTTCGGTGGCAGGCCCTCCCGCTTTTTGGTAGAAAAATTGCATAAAAGATGACCCCGTCAACTCTAAATTGAATTGACGGGGATAATTATTTTGATGTTTTGCGATGGAGTTTTCGCATTGTCTCGTCGCTTTTTCGCTTTCATCTAATGGTTTGCGGGACTTTTTATTTGGTTGCTGCTCATGAACTCATCCGCGCATATATTTATACACATACCGCCAGCCCATATATGATTAACGTATTGAAAAATTTTGAGGTCATATTTTTTAAAATCCGGTAGGTCTACTATAGATCTACTTTTCACTTTTTGAACAAGAATGAAATATTTAAAATGTAATAAAAATCCCGCAAAGCTAATAAAATCTTGCTTTGCGGGGTTTCTAATTTGGTGGGCGCTAAGGAACTCGAATCCCTGACCCTTCGCACGTCAAGCGAATGCTCTACCAGCTGAGCTAAGCGCCCATATCTTTTGTTTTTGCTGCCGTGTCAGACAGCTTCTATATTATACAATGCTTTTTTTAAAAAAGCAATAGTTAAGTGCAATTTTTAAAAAATTTTTTTACCGTAATTTTTTGGGGTGACTATTTGCCCGTCCGCTCCGTATTACATTGCGTTTGAGCGGTTTATGCCGGATTAAACTTTAAAGACAACGATGACGGAAATTTGCCGGCATGCAGCGTATAATATTTGTATAGCAGCAGGTTGCTATATACAGCACATTTATTTTGATGAATTATTGCAACGTCCTTTTTTATTTGACATAGTCCTTGTCTTAACGCTAAAATAATAAGAAGGGCAAAATTAATATTTTTATGCGGAGGAACATAGTGAACGAACATGATAGCATTGATTACACTTTAAAAGTCAAGGAACTAAACGACAATAGATCTGCAAAAAACGGCAGGAAACCGCTTGCCTTTATCCATACCTACGGATGCCAGCAGAATGTGAGCGACAGCGAGCATATCGCGGGATTGCTTTCCCAGATGGGCTTTGAGTTTACCGACGATGTAAAAAAAGCCGACCTTGCGCTTTATAACACCTGCGCAGTGAGGGAACACGCCGAGCAAAGGGTATTCGGCAATATCGGCGCGCTGAAAGGCATAAAAGACCGCAATCCGGATATGATTATCGCCGTCTGCGGCTGCATGACGCAGCAGAAGCAGGTTGCGGAGAAGTTTAAGCGCAGTTACCCATATGTGGACCTTGTTTTCGGAACCCATGCGCTGCCAAAGCTTCCAGAGATGCTGTATAACGTAATGACAAAGGGACGGGTTTTTGAGCTCGGTGGCGAGGACGTTGTCACTGAAGGCATTCCTGTCCGCCGTGACAGCAAGTTCAAGGCATGGCTTCCCGTAATGTACGGGTGCAACAATTTTTGCACCTACTGTATAGTCCCATATGTCCGGGGGCGCGAGCGCAGCAGGACTACTGAAGCCATTATGGATGAAGCAAAAAAACTGGTTGCGGACGGAGCGCGGGAAATTACGCTGCTCGGTCAGAACGTCAATTCATATGGGAAAGACTTGGGAGGCACCATTAATTTTTCGCAACTGCTCCGGAAAATAAATGCCATTGAAGGCGATTTTTTAATAAGGTTTATGACGTCTCACCCTAAGGACGCTACTTCGGAGCTGTTTGACACGATGGCGGAATGTGAAAAAGTGGCGAAGCACCTTCACTTGCCGTTCCAATCGGGCAGCAACCGTATTCTCAAGCTGATGAACAGACGTTACACAAAGGAAAAATACCTTAGTCTTATACAAGAAGTAAAAGAAAAAGTCCCGGGAATATCGCTGACCAGCGATGTTATTGTAGGTTTCCCAGGGGAAACATATGAAGATTTTTGCGAAACCCTTGATGTTGTGCGCCAAGTGGAATTTGACAATCTGTTTACTTTTATTTATTCGAAAAGGGAAGGTACGCCTGCCGCGAAGATGGAGGACCCGGTTACCCATGAGGAAAAGACGAAATGGATGGCGGAACTTCTTGCGGTTCAGGAAGAGATTTCGGCGCGCAATATGGCGAAGCGTGTCGGGAGAACCGAGCGGGTACTCTGCGAAAATGTCAAGGACGGCACGGTTTTCGGGCGCACAAATGAGAATCTCGTCGTCAGGTTTGACGGTGACGAAAGCCTGCTGGGCAAGTTTGTAAACGTCAAGATAACGCGGTCTGACCGTTCAGCCTTATTTGGCGAACTGCAGAACATTTAAAGAATTTTGCGGAACTGTCGCCAAAAAGGATTATAATAAAAGAGTATGATTTGATACAAACGATATTTACGGAGGAAATACAATGGGAGTAATAGAGAAAGCACGCGAACTTGGAGAAGCACTTTTGGCCGATGAAAGGTGCATACGTCTCCAGAATGCCAAGGCAGCCAACGATGCAGACCCGGAGCTGCAAAATCTTATCGGTGAATTTAATCTTAAGAAATTTCAGCTCAACAATGAGTTTAATAAAAAACCGGAAGAGCAAAGCAAGGAAAAGATTGAGCAATATCAGAAAGAGCTAAAGGATATTTACGGCAAAATAATGGCAACAGAAGGCATGAAGGAATATGCTGCTGCCAAAAAGGATGTTGACGAGCTTTTAAGCCACATCAACAGCATTATCCAAATGAGCATAACGGGCGAAGTGGATGGCGGCGGCTGCGGCGGCAACTGTTCTGCCTGCGGAGGCTGTCACTGATTTTAGGTTTTGCGCAGTCATTTAAAACATTCTGAAAGGACTGGTTGTGAGAATGTCTGAGATGACGCCGATGATGCGTCAGTATTTGAAAATAAAGGAAAAGCATAAAGATGAAATCCTGTTTTTCCGTCTCGGCGATTTCTACGAGATGTTTTTCGACGACGCTGACATAGCCGCAAGGGAACTTGAATTGACGCTGACAGGGAAGGACTGCGGCCTTGAAGAACGCGCGCCTATGTGCGGTATACCCTATCACAGTTGCGAGAGCTATATAGCAAGGCTGCTTGCAAAAGGATATAAAGTTGCCATCTGCGAACAGACGGAAGACCCGGCATTGGCGAAAGGCCTTGTCCGGCGTGAAATCGTCAGGGTAATTACGCCCGGCACTGTCATTGAAGGCAGCATGCTTGATGAAGCGAAGAACAACTTCCTTGCGAGCATTTATGTGAGCGGCAATAAAGCAGGAATCTGTTTTGCTGATGTTTCAACCGGTGAGGCATATGTGACGCTGGTCGAATCAGACGACATTGCAACCCGTATCAACAATGAAAACGGGCGGTATATGCCGAGCGAAGCAATCATAAACAATGAGTGCGCTGCGCTCAAGGGTGCCACCGCCTTTTTGAAAGAAAAAATCAACTGCACCGTCAACGTGTTTGATGACGACAGATACGACAGTTCTCCTGAGCCGCTGCTTAAGCAGTTTAATAAGGAAACCCTTGAGGAAATAGGCCTTGAGGGCAAGCCCGAGACGGTCATGGCGATGAACGCCTTGCTCAGTTATCTCAAGGATACCCAGATTAACGGGCTTGAGCGGCTCGACACGATTTATTACTACAGCGAAGAACAGTATATGCGCCTCGATTTGTCAACGAGGCGCAATCTTGAGCTGTGTGAAACCATGCGCGGCAGGGAGAAGCGCGGTACGCTGCTGTGGGTGCTCGACAAGACAAAAACAGCTATGGGGAAAAGGCTTCTGCGCACATGGATAGAGCAGCCGCTTTTAAACTGCGCAGAGATTGTACGGCGCCATAACGCTGTGGGTGAGCTTGTCAGCGATTCTATTATGCGGGCTGACCTTGCCGACGGGCTTACAGGTGTTTATGACCTCGAGCGCCTGATGACGCGCATAGTTTACGGTTCTGCAAACGCGAGAGAGTTGAGGAGCCTCGCCCAGACGGCGGAAAAGCTGCCGTCGATTAAAGAGAGGATGGCAGGCGTCAATTCTCAGCTTCTGAAGGAGATTTATGCTGGAATTGACCCGCTTCAGGATGTTTTCAAGCTTATCGACGATTCAATCGTGGAAGACCCGCCGGCTCTGCTCAAAGAGGGCGGCATAATCAAGGACGGGTATAACGCCGAGGTGGACGAGCTTAGGGAAGCAATGACGAACGGCCATGGCTTCTTAGCAAAAATAGAGGCCGCCGAACGCGAAAAGACCGGTATTAAAAACCTAAGAATTGGCTATAACCGTGTATTCGGCTATTACATAGAAGTCACAAAATCCAACCTGTCACAGGTGCCGGATTATTATATAAGAAAGCAGACGCTGACTAACTGTGAGCGCTACATTACGCAGGAGCTGAAAGAGCTTGAAAGCCGCGTACTCGGCGCACAAGAGCGGATAAAACAGCTCGAGTTCCAGCTTTTTGACGAGGTGCGCAAAAAGGTTGCGGAGCAGCTTCACCGTATTCAGAGGACGGCGAAATCGCTGGCCAAGCTCGACGTGCTGGTTTCCTTTGCACAGACTGCCGTCGACAACAACTACTGCTGCCCCGACGTTTCGCTGGACGGCAAAATAATCATTAAAGACGGCAGACATCCGGTTGTGGAAATGATGATGAAGGACACGCCGTTTGTACCGAACGACACGCTCCTTGACCTTGACGAAAACCGCACCGCCATCATCACCGGCCCCAACATGGCTGGTAAGTCTACATATATGCGCCAGGTCGCGCTGATTGTACTGATGTCACAGATAGGCAGCTTCGTACCGGCGTCCAGCGCAAAGCTCGGCATCGTCGACAGCATATTTACGCGCGTCGGTGCGTCGGATGACCTCGCGTCCGGCCAATCTACGTTTATGGTCGAGATGAGCGAAGTCGCGAACATACTGCAAAACGCAACCCGCCAGAGCCTGCTGATATTTGACGAAATCGGCCGCGGCACCTCCACCTTTGACGGTATGAGCATAGCGCGGGCAGTCGTCGAGTATGTCAACGACAAAAAACGCCTCGGCGCCAAGACGCTTTTTGCGACACATTACCACGAACTTACGGAAATGGAATCCATGTATGACGGCATTAAGAACTATAATGTAGCTGTGAAAAAGCACGGCGACGATATTACGTTCCTGCGCCGCATTATCGCCGGCGGAGCGGACGACAGCTACGGCATTGAGGTCGCGAAGCTCGCGGGCCTGCCTAATTCGGTCATCTCCCGCTCAAAGGAGATATTAAAACAACTGAATGCCGGCCAGCCGGTTGCGGTGCGTCGGAAAAAACTCGCCGAGGTCAGACCTCAGGAGCCTGCGCAGGTTTCATTTACGAACCCGACGACCGACAAAATAATGTCAAAGCTGCGCACTATTGACGCGAATACGCTGTCGCCTATTGAGGCGCTCAATATCCTGTTTGAGCTGTGCAAACTGGCACAGGACCATTGATTTTCTGCTTAAGCGGACGGATTGCCGAAATTGTAGCCCTGAAATCCGCGAATAAAATAAACTGATGGAGTGAAATAAATGAGCGGTGAAAGCACAAACCGAATACATATCCTCGATAAAAAAGTAGCGGAGCTTATCGCCGCCGGCGAAGTCGTCGAGCGCCCCGCGTCAGCGGTCAAGGAACTGCTTGAGAATTCCATTGACGCTGGCGCATCAATGATTACGCTTGAAATCAAGAATGGCGGCATAACCTTTATAAGGGTAACGGATAACGGCTGCGGAATTATGCGGGATGATGTTCCGACGGCCTTTCTGCGCCATGCCACCAGCAAGATTCAAAAAGCGGACGACCTTAACGCCATCGGAACGCTGGGTTTCAGGGGCGAGGCACTTGCGTCCATTGCCGCAGTTTCAAAAACGGAGATTATAACAAAGACGAAAATGGAGCTTGCCGGAACGCATGTAAAACTCGAGGCTGGGGAAATTGTGGAGACGGGGGACTCGGGCTGCCCTGTCGGCACGACGATTATAGTAAGGGAACTTTTCTACAATACCCCGGCGCGCATGAAATTTCTTAAGAAGGATACAACGGAGGGCAATGCGGTCGCGGCTGTGGCCCAGCGCATAGCCCTGTCCCATCCGGAGATATCAATAAGATTTATTAAAGACGGAAGGGAAGAAATGCATACCCCGGGCGACAACAGGCTGATTTCTGCCATACATTCAGTGCTGGGGCGCGATTTTTCAAAGAACCTTATTAAAACAGATTACACAATCGGGCATACAAGAACCTACGGTTATGTGACAAAGCCGCTGGCGGCACGAAGCAGCCGCAACATGCAGTTTTTCTTTTTAAACGGCAGGTTTGTCAAGTCAAAGACAATGATGGCGGCTGTTGAAGAGGCGTATAAAAACAGCATAATGGCGGGAAAATATCCGGGGTGCGTGTTAAACCTTATCCTTGACCCGTCCCTTGTCGATGTGAACGTGCATCCGGCGAAACTCGAAGTCCGGTTTTCAAATGAGCGCGAAGTATTTGAAACCGTTTATTACGCGGTGAAAAACGCCCTTGCGCAGAGTGACGAGCGGCCTAAGTTTGAGCTTGAGGAGAAGAAACCGCAGTCACAGCCGACGTTTTCTTTTAGTTTTGCTCCGTTTAATCAGCCGGCTCAGAGCGGGCAACAAGACGAGCAGTTAAGGCTTATCGTCAAGAATACGCCTGTGCAGAATGAACCGGAAAAAGTCACACCCGCTTATAACGCGGCAAGAGTGTCTTATGAGCCGGTGCAAAGCGAAACGATAAAATTTATTAATACAGACAGTGAGCTTAAAACATCGGAAAAACCTTTTGTAAGCGTTTTAGCAGGTGAAAAACAGCCGATAATAACACAGGAAAGTAGGACTATTAAGGAGTCATTCCAGCAGGTCAGTGCCAAGCCCGAAACAGCGGTCAGCGCGGCAGCCGAGGAAAGCGTAGTTGTGGTAGGGCAGTGCTTTGGCACATATATTCTTGCCCAGAAGGGCGACAGCCTTTGGATAATTGACAAACACGCCGCCCATGAGCGCATTTTATATGAAAAGGTAAAAAAACTGCGGCGCGCGTCGTCTCAGGTGCTGCTTGAGCCTATAACAGTGACCCTGCCCGCTGACGAATACGCGGCAGCGGTCGAAAACCTAGATTTGCTCGCCGAGGCCGGCATAGTCGCCGAGGATTTCGGCGGCTCAACAATACTGGTCCGCGAAGCGCCTCTTGACCTCACCGGTCAGGACATACCGGACTTGGTTTCAGAGATTGCAGGCCAACTGCTGGCCCATAAAAAGGAAGTCATGCCTGCCCGCCTTGACTGGATATTCCATTCCATAGCGTGTAGGGCGGCAGTCAAAGCCCACGACAGGACATCGCTGCCTGAGATGCAGAGCCTTGCCCAGCGTGTCCTCTGCGACAACGATATTCTGTACTGCCCCCATGGAAGGCCTGTGGCGTTTGAACTGCCGAGAAGCGACATAGAAAAGAAATTTGGCAGATAAAACTTAATATTCTGCGAGGAGAAAACACATTGTCACTGATACCTCTTGTTGCAGTCGTCGGACCGACTGCTTCCGGAAAGACGAAGCTTGCTATTGATATTGCTTTGAAATACGGCGGGGAGGTAGTATCCGCCGACTCAATGCAGATTTACAAAGGCATGGATATAGGGACCGCAAAGCCGGATAAGGCGGAAATGCGGGGTGTCCCTCATCATCTTATTGATTTTCTTGATGTGGGGACTGATTACAGTGTTGCCCAGTTTGTCAAAGACGCCCATGCCGCGATTCAGGATATCCACAGTAGGGGAAAGCTTCCTGTCGTTGCCGGCGGCACAGGCCTTTATATAGATTCCCTTCTCAACAACATCAAATTTGACGAGACTGTGCGCGATGACAAGCTGCGGGCTGATTTGGAAAAGCTGGCCGCAGAAAAAGGCGGCGAGGCGCTTCTTAAAATGCTTGAAAGTTTTGACCCGGAAACCGCCAGCACGCTTCACCCGAATAACATCAAACGCATTATCAGGGCAATTGAAGTCTATAAAACCACCGGAAAGACAATGACAGAAATGCGCAAAAGGTCGCGTCAAAGCCCTCAAATCTATAAAACCTGCTTTATTGGGCTTAATTTTAAAGACCGCGCCGAACTTTACCGCCGGGTTGAAATGCGCGTCGACCTTATGATGGAACGTGGCCTTGAAAAAGAAGTCAGGACGCTGCTTGAAAACGGCGCTGACATGGATTCGACGGCAATGCAGGCCATAGGGTATAAGGAAATCGCGGAAGCAATCTCAAAAGGCGAAAGCATGGCTGAGGCCGCTGAAAAGATAAAACTGGCCACAAGGCACTATGCAAAAAGACAGCTTACATGGTTCAGGAGAAATAAGCAAATTAACTGGATTGAAGCGTCTGAACCGTATGAAAAAATTTGCCAAGCAGCCTTTGAAATTATAGATAAATCGGGTATCTTATGATATAATAATTTCTGAAAATGAAAACCAAAATTACCAGTTTGATATCATTCAATTTCAAAATAAAATATTGAGATGCCGCTGTCAGGCGGGGAAATGGGGTTTTGCTATGCAGAAAATTTTAAACCTTCAGGACATCTTTCTTAACCAAGTTAGAAAAGAAAAAACTCCGGTTACGATTTATCTTACTAATGGATTTCAGTTCAAGGGCTATGTCAAAGGCTTTGACAACTTTACCGTTGTGCTCGCGAGTGACGGCAAGCAAAATCTTGTTTACAAACACGCTATTTCAACGATAATCCCTGCAAAACCGGTTTCGATTCTTGAAAATTCCGAAAGCGAACAGAAGTAACCTGTTGGTAGTTATAGATGAATACTACAGTCAAGAGAATTCTTACATTTGTGGTTTCGCTTATACTTATTGTATATGTGGGCTATCAGGCGTACAGAGCGCTTTACAATCCGCTAAAGACAACGCGCGTAACAAGCGGAACTTATGAGGACATAATTAGGACTGACGGTTTTGTTGTTCGTTCCGAAACTGTTTTAACATCAAGCCAAAGCGGAGTTTTGGATTATATAAGGGAAGACGGCGAAAGCGTGTCCAAAAACGGCGAGGTTGCGGCTATCTATTCCTCCGAGAAGGATGCCCGCAATCAGCGCAAGATCAAGGAATTGGACAAAGAGATTCAAAGTTACACCCATGCAGGCAATTCCGAAAGTGTCGAATTTGTCGACGTCAACGCGCTTGATTCCGAAATCAAGAAAAAATTTTTGGAACTTTCGGGAGCGGCTGACAGCACAGATGTAAGAACCGCTGTTGAGAGAAAAAACGAGTTGCTTTCATTGCTAAATAAAAAGCAGCTGGTGACCGGAGATGTCACCGATTTCAATGCCCAGATTGAAAAGCTAAAGAAACAGCGCGACCAGTTGGCCAGCTCAACCGGGCCAAAAATCGGTTCGATAACCTCCCCAGCTGCCGGTTATTTTGTGTCCTCCGTTGACGGGTTTGAGAACATGTATTCTTTCGATAAAATACTGTCGATAACAGCCAAGGAAGTCAAAAATCTTCTGGCTGCGAATCCTAAAAAACCCGCAGATGCGGTGGGAAAGGTTATTACCGGTTACGATACATATATAGCCTGCGTCATCGATGCAGATGCTGCATACAGTTTCCATGTCGGCGACAATTTAAAACTAAGGTTTCTAATGTCGTCCCAGGGCAATATCCCGGTAACCGTCTCGGCTATCAACAAAGACTCTTCCGGTGTAGCCATGGTTTTAAAATGCAATACCATGTCTTCACAGCTCGCGGTTATAAGGCGGCAGGCTGTTGAAATTATCGCCGGAACTTTTACCGGAATCAAGGTTTCAGACCAATTTATCCATATCGTCAACGGGGTAAAAGGCGTATATGTCAGAAAAGGCAACAAGGTGGTTTTCAAGAAGCTGGATTCTATTTTCAGCTCGTCGGGTTATACGGTTTCAGCCATAAAAGACGACAGCGATTACTTGCAGATTTACGATGAAGTAATTGAAAATGGAGATGACATTTATGACGGCAAGGTTATCAAGTAATTTTGATTATGTTGCCGAAAATATCGAAGAAGTGCGCAAGCAAATCCGGGCGGCTGCAGAAAGGTCCGGAAGAGATTACAATGATATAACCCTTATGGCTGTTACAAAAACATTTCCCGCCGAAGCAATCAATGCCGCTTTTAAGAGCGGGATAACGCTTTTTGGAGAAAACCGTGTGCAAGAGCTTTTGGAAAAGCTGCCGCAGCTTGATATGACAGGCCGCTCAGCACATCTCATCGGACATTTGCAGACCAATAAGGTCAAATATATAATAGACAAGGTTGATATGATTGAGTCCCTCGACAGCCTGCGTCTGGCGAAGGAAATAGATAAGCAGGCTGCGAAAGTGGGCAAGGTCATGGATGTGCTCGTAGAAATCAATATCGGCATGGAAGCTTCAAAGTCAGGCATACCCGCGCAGCAATTGCCGGAATTCCTTGACGCTTTGAAAGAATTTAAAAATATTAGGGTCAAGGGGCTTATGGCAATTCCACCCTTTTTTGAAAATAAAGAGAATACGAGGCCATATTTTGCCGAGATGCGAAAACTATTTGTTGACAATATGGCAAAAAAATCGGATAATATAGATATGACTATACTGTCAATGGGAATGTCCTCCGACTTTGATGTCGCAATTGAGGAAGGTGCAACTCTGGTCAGGGTTGGAACAAAAATATTCGGGAAAAGAAATTATACAGGGGGCAACTGAAAATGGGATTTATTGAAAAAGTCAAAAATATTCTGACTGTTCCTGACGACGAAGAATATGAGGATGAAGAAATGGACATTATTTCAAGAAATGACGAAAGGTCTTCTGCGGCTCAGGATAGCAAACGCAGCAATAAGGTTGTAAATATCCATACCACAGCGCAGCTTCAGGTAGTTCTTGTGAAACCGGAGCGTTTTGAGGACGCAAGCTCTATTGCTGACCATCTCAACGAAAAGCGCACGGTTGTCCTGAATCTCGAATCTACTAATAAAGACGTGTCAAGAAGACTTGTCGACTTTTTAAGTGGTGTCGCATATGCCAACAATGGCCAGATTAAACGCGTTGCTAACAGCACGTTTATCATCACGCCCTATAATGTTGACATAATGGGGGACTTGCTTGACGAGCTCGAGAATAACGGCGTTTTCTTTTGATAGCTGACGACAAAGGTGATAAGGGAAACCACTGATTAATTACTGTATAAAATTGGCACAATAATTATATCAGTATTAGTCAGCGGTTTTTCGGGTTTTTCTGCAATTAATTTGTTTTAGCCCGTAATCACGGAGGGAATTTAATTTGCCTTTTTTATTAAATGTTGTCAGGGTGCTGAACTTTCTCGTTTATCTTATTACCACACTAATAGTCTTGCGAGCGCTCGTCTCTTGGTTTCCCGTTTCACAGAGCGGCAAATTCATATCCTTTTTGGATACAATGACCGAGCCGGTTGTTTCGCCTGTGAGAAGCCTGCTTTACAAGTTTAAGTTTACACGTGAACTGCCTGTCGATTTTTCACCGGTTATAGCAATATTTTTGCTGTTTGCAATAAGAGATTTTTTGAATTTAGTGTTGCTGAGCTTTGCATAAAAAAACGCAAGAGGACAGACTGCTTGAAGCGCGTGTAAACGACGCCTTTGAAAGCGCATCAAGGTACCGGACAAAGTTCATAGGGTTTCTCGATCCGTATGAAGCGGCACAGGCGCAGTTATTTGCGTCGGAGTTAAAAAAGAGATATGATGGCGTAACCTGTGATACATTCGGCGGATATGAAGGAGCCGAACGTGTTTTTTTGGGCGTTTTCCCGCCGTATTCCGAAATCATCAAAAGTGAGTTCCCGATCGCGGCAATAAAAATCAGATGGCGGTTTGCCAAACTTACCCACCGGGATTTTCTCGGCGCCATTTTGGCGCTTGGCATTGTACGCAGCAAAATCGGCGACATTATTGTCGGAGATTGTGAATGTACTGTTTTTGTTGACAAATCTGTTGCTTCATTTATTCTTCAGAATCTGACCAAGGTCGGTTCCGCCGGTGTTGAGTGCAGTATCTGCGAAGGCGATATAACAAGGCGGTCCGATAATTTTAAATTTATTAGTGGTACAGTTGCTTCGAAACGGCTTGACTGTGTGGTTTCAGCGCTAACAGGTCGTCCGCGCTCCGTTTCAGCCGGTCTTATCGCGGAGGGAAAAGTTTTTGTAAATTATGTCGTCCGCGATGAAAATTCATATGAAATAAATGAGGGCGCAGCTGTGTCCATCCGCGGGCACGGGCGCTTTATTATTGATAAATTGGGCCCGCAGACGAAAAAAGGGAGACTCACATTTGCGGCCAGAAAATTTCTGTAGGAGTGATATAAATGCCGGTTTCCGAGGATTTGTTGAACAGGCGCTTTGAAAAGAGCGGTTTCGGCGGATATAAGGCGGCTGATGTCGACAGTTTTATGGCAGAGGTTGCACAGGCATTTTCCAACACTGACCGCGAAATCGCAGATTTAAAGAGAAAACTGGATGCCGCTGAGAAGAGACTTCAAAAATACGAATCTATGGAAGAAAGCATGAAAAATACGCTTCTGAATGCGCAAGAGCTTGCCAGTAAGATTGTGCGGGAAGCGCAGAATAATGCCAATATGACCATAAAGAAGGCACAAGAAAGTGCGGACCTCACTATAAGGGACGCAGAGATAAAAGCTGAAAAGATAATTGATGCTGCTAACAGGGAAGTTGAATTGAGAAAACGCGAAGCCGAAACATTAAAAAGAGAAATTACCGAATTCAAACTCAGCGTAATGCGTCTTTATAGATCCCATCTTGAACTTATCAATGAAATACCCTCGGAAACCATTGAGACGATAGAAGAAGAGCCTCAGGAGCAGCCTGAAATAGAAAATGACGAACAGCAGGTGCAGGACGAGGCAGAAATAGAGCAGAATTACGATACAGAAGAGACTTCAGCGGAAAATGAGCCTGAAGCTCCCGAAGAAGCAGAAGTAAGGGCTGCCGAACAAGAAGCAGCGGCTGCGGAGGTAACGGAGGAAGTGCCGGAACCTGAAACGGAAGAAGAGCAGCCGGAGGAAAGCAAAAATGAAGAAGACGAGCAAGAACCCGCAATAAACAAAGTGAAGCTGAATCTTCGCTATAACGAGAAAACTGGGGAGTATGAACCCATCGATGCCGATTACGGCGAACTTTCAGATGAAGGCCTACAACTTGGTATAAACCAAGACAGCTATGATGGCTCAGACAGGCGCAGAAAGCGCAGGTAACAAATATTAATTTATATATACAGCACATAAAGTAAGTCAAACGCATTATAAAGGAGCGAAAGTATTAGATGCCCGAGGATTATAACAAGACGTTAAATTTGCCAAAGACAAGTTTTCCAATGAAAGCAGGCCTCCCGCAGCGTGAGCCGCAGATGTTGGAACAATGGAAAAAGGACAGGTTATATGAGAATCTGATGAAAAAGAATGAGGGTAAGCCGTTATTCATTCTTCACGACGGCCCTCCCTATGCGAACGGTGACATTCACCTTGGCACAGCACTCAACAAGATTCTCAAGGATATTATAAACCGCTATAAAAATATGGCAGGGTTCAAAGCGCCTTATGTGCCAGGTTGGGATACCCATGGCCTGCCTATCGAGCGCAAAGCCATAGATAAGGTAGGGCTCGACCGCCGCAGCGACGACCCGGTTGATTTCCGCGGCCACTGCCGTGACTTTGCCGTTGAACATATTGGCATTATGACCGAACAGTTCAGGCGCCTCGGCGTAATCGGCGATTGGGAAAACCCCTATCGCACGCTCAATCATGAGTTTGAGGCAAAACAGATTGAAGTTTTCGGCGAGATGGCCTTAAAAGGCTATATCTACAGGGGATTGAAGCCGGTTTATTGGTGCGCTCACGACGAGACAGCCCTCGCCGAGGCTGAAATCGAGTATTCTGAGGATCCCTGCGATTCTATTTATGTTAAGTTTGAAGTGCTCGACGACAAAGGCTGCCTGTATAAGCTCGGCGCCGAGCGCGGAAAGACCTATTTCATAATCTGGACAACTACAACATGGACTCTTCCTGCCAACGTGGCGATTTGCTTAGGGCCGCGCTTTGACTATGCCGTAGTTTCAGCAAACGGTGAGTATTATGTAGTCGCGGAAGAGCTTGTTGATTCGACAATGAAGGCCGGCGGCATTGAAGAGTATAAGATACTTGGCACAGTCAAAGGCTCCGACCTTGAACTTGCCACAGCGAAACATCCCTTCTTGGACCGCGAATCGCTTATCATCGTCGGCGACCATGTAACCTTAGATAGCGGCACAGGCTGTGTCCATACAGCACCCGGCCATGGTGTCGAAGACTATCAGGTCTGCCTCAACTATTCGCAGATTCCGATTGTTGTACCTGTTGACTCAAAGGGCAGAATGACCAAAGAAGCCGGCCAGTTTGAAGGCCTTACCACAGAAGAAGCCAATAAAGCGATTGCCGAGCATTTGCAGAAGACCGGCGCATTGTTCGCGATTAAGAAGATTGTCCACCAATATCCGCATTGCTGGCGCTGCAAACACCCGGTGCTTTTCCGTGCTACCGAGCAGTGGTTCTGCTCTGTCGATGATATAAAGGAAGATACCTTTAAGGCTATAAAGGATGTCAAATGGATTCCGGCATGGGGCGAAGACCGCATAACCGGTATGGTTCGCGACCGCAGCGACTGGTGCATTTCACGTCAGCGCCTCTGGGGCGTTCCGATCCCGATATTCTATTGCAAAAAGTGCGGCAAGGAACTGATTACCCGCGAGAGTATCAATGCCGTCATCGAGCTCTTCCGCAAAGAGGGCAGCGATGCATGGTTTAAATATGACGCCTCACAGATACTCCCCGCCGGCACACGCTGCGAGTGCGGCTGTGAGGAGTTTACGAAGGAAACCGACGTCATGGACGTTTGGTTTGATTCAGGCTGCAGCCACGCCTCGGTGCTTACAACCAGAGATGATTTGAAATGGCCTGCAGACCTCTACCTTGAGGGCAACGACCAGTACAGAGGCTGGTTCCAGTCATCGCTTCTGACAAGTGTTGCCTGGAGGGGGACTGCTCCGTATAAGTCGGTTTTGACCCACGGTATGGTAATCGACCTTGAAGGGCGCAAGATGTCGAAATCACTTGGCAACGGCATTGCACCTTCCGATGTTATCAATAAATTCGGTGCGGATATATTAAGGCTTTGGGTTGCGTCGAGCGACTATCAGTCAGATGTCCGTATCTCAAATGATATATTAAAACAACTCTCAGAGGCGTACCGTAAGATTCGCAATACGGCCCGGTTCATCCTCGGAAACCTCGGCGATTTCGACCCGGATAAGGATGAAGTCGCCTATGACGAATTATTGCCGATTGATAAATGGGCGCTGATGAAGCTCGATGAGCTTATTGCGAAGGTCAAGGCCGCTTATGACAGATATGAATTCCATATTGTCTATCATTCAATCCATGATTTCTGCGTAGTTGATATGTCCAACTTCTATCTTGATGTTTTGAAGGATAGGCTTTATGTAGAAAAGGCGGATTCTAAATCACGTCGTGCCGCCCAGACGGTCATATATAAAGTGCTTGACGCGATGTGCCGCATGATTGCGCCGATTTTGGCATTCACGTCAGAAGAAATCTGGTCATATATGCCGCACAAGGCGTCCCATGACAAGGGCTCTGTTTTGTTCAACGAGATGCCTGAAGTATCCGGCAGGGTATATGAAAGCGATTTCAAAGACCGCTGGACAAGGCTGCATCAAATCCGCGATGATGTAAAAATGGCGCTCGAACAGGCGCGTGCCGCAAAAATAATCGGCGGTTCTCTCGACGCTCAGGTTACGCTTTTTGTACCTGACGAGAAAGAATTTGAAAAACTGAAAGCCGAGCAAAGCGATCTTGCGGCTCTCTTTATTGTTTCTAAAGTCAATATTGAAAAGGATGGAGAGGGCAAGTTCAAAGGTGAAGCTGGCATTTCGCTCACAGTGGATCACGCGGCGGGCGAAAAATGCTCACGCTGCTGGGTCTACAGTGAAACTGTGGGCAAAGACCACGATCATCCCTCACTTTGCTCTCGCTGTGCAGAAATTGTCAAGTAAAAGACTTTTCAGAACGAACCGGAGAAACAGCAGAGACGTGATCGCCGTCATTCTGTACTGTATTGCTGTTCTGGCGCTTGTGGCAGCAGACCAGTTAACAAAATATTGGGCGGTAAATTCACTTGCAGAGCAGGGTTCGGTGCCTGTCATAGGAGATTTTCTCAGGTTCACCTATATTGAAAACACCGGCGCGTCCTTTAGCATGCTTGCAGGGAAGCGCACATTTCTGATTGTTTTTCCTGCCGTTGTTTTGACTGCAGTGCTTGTAGTCATAATATCGCACCGCATAAAATCAGTAAAATGGAATATATCTCTCGTACTGATTTTGGCGGGCGGTATCGGCAATCTTATTGACCGCATACGGCTGGGATATGTAGTAGATTTCATTGATTTGCATACCATTCATTTTGCAATTTTCAATGTTGCCGATACATTTATAACTATCGGTGTAGCTTTGCTTATTATATTATTCTTATGGCAAGAGGGAGTTTTCAAAAGGAGAAAAACCAAAAGTGGCATCTTCACTCGAAAGAAGTTTTGAGATAGGCCCGGAGCATGATGGGGAACGCGCGGACAGTGTTGTGTCCGCGCTTTCCGGCATAACTCGGTCGGCGGCTCAAAAGCTGATTAGTTCTGGCATGGTCAAAATTGACGGAAAAGTATGCTCAAAGAGCCAGAAGGTCAAGGTTGGACAGTCGCTTGAAGTTGTGCTTCCGGAACCAAAGCCGCTTGAAGCAATACCGCAGGATATCCCTCTCGACATCGTCTATGAAGACGATGATGTTATAATAGTCAATAAGCCCAGAGGTATGGTTGTTCATCCCGCTGCCGGAAACCCAGACGGGACGCTTGTCAATGCGCTGCTCAATCATTGCGGCGGCAGCCTTTCTGGAATTAACGGCGTTGTAAGGCCTGGCATCGTCCATCGTATAGATAAAGACACGAGTGGCTTATTGCTTGTTGCAAAAAATGACCGCGCTCATCTGAGCCTTGCCGCTCAGATAAAGGCGCACAGTGTAAGGCGCGAATATGAGGCTGTTGTCCGCGGGGTCTTAAAAGATGACAGAGGAACGATCGATGCGCCTATTGGAAGGCACCCGACGCACCGAAAGAAAATGGCAGTTACATCAAAGTATTCAAGAAACGCAATTACCCATTATGAAGTAATCGAACGGCTAAATAAGTACACACATGTGAAATTGATGCTTGAAACGGGAAGAACACACCAGATTAGGGTGCATATGTCATATATCGGCCACCCTGTTGCCGGCGACCCGGTTTATGGCGGATCATTGAACAGGGAAGAGGCTGCCCTTAACGGGCAATGCCTGCACGCCCGCTTAATCGGTTTCGTTCATCCGACAACAGGCGAATATATGGAGTTTTCAAGCGATTTGCCTGATTACTTCACAAATTTTTTGGAAAAAGTCAAGACATAACATCATACATTATTGCAGAGTATTTCGGAGGCTTTTTATGAGTCAAACTCTCCCATTTGAGGGAATACTTATGATATCTGACATGGATAGGACACTTGTGACAGAAGATTTCGAAATCCCGGAGCGTAATGTAAAAGCTATTGAAAGGTTTATCGAAAAAGGCGGGCATTTTTCTTTGGCAACGGGCCGCTCCGCCCAATCCGCCGGCAGATACTTAAGCAAAGTGAAAGTAAATTCGCCGTGCATTTTGTCGAACGGCGCGACTATATACGATTTTGATAAAAAGAAGATTTTGTGGAGCGCCAAACTGGCAGAATCTGCTAGAGAAATCGTAAAAAAGATATTAGAGCGATTTTCGGATGTCGGTATAGAGATATACATGAATGAGCAAATCTATATTGTCAGCAGCAACAAATGGACCGACAGGCATAAGGCTAATGAGAAAATTCATTTTGAAGAGAAAAAGATAGAGGAAATGCCGTTTGGCTGGCAGAAAGTACTTTTTGCAAGTGATAATTCAAAACTGCGTGAAATAGAGGATTTCGTCCGCAGCCTTAATTATACTGACTGCGATTTTGTCTTTTCCAATACTATGTACTACGAGATGCTTCCCAAGAACATTTCAAAGGGAACTGTTATAACACACCTGGCGTCGATTATGAACATAGACAAAAGGCATACTATCGGCATCGGGGATTTTTATAACGACTTAACGCTTATCAAGATGTCTGGTTTCGGCGCAACTGTCGAGGGAGCGCCTGATGATATCAAAAAAGCCGCCGATTTTGTTGCTGGTTCTTGCCGTGAAGGCGCGGTGGCGGATGTAATTGAATATCTCGAAAAATCAGGTAATATATTTAAGCAGTAATTAGATAGTCTTTATAGGAGCATTATTTGCTTCTGTATTGATGTATAAATTGAAGGAGGCAATTATATGGACAGGTCTTTGAAAAAGCAGTTGTCCGTGACTGCGCTCAACATAAGGAAACTGGCTCTTACTGCCGTGTATTCTGCAAAATCCGGACATCCAGGCGGGTCACTTTCGATTTCCGATGTGTTAGCGTATCTTTACTTCAAAGAGATGAATGTTGACCCGAAGAATCCAACATGGGAAGATAGAGACAGGTTAGTGCTGTCAAAGGGGCATTGCGCACCTGCTTTGTATTCAGCACTGGCTTTAAAGGGATATTTCCCTGTTGATGAAGTCAAGAATTTCCGTAAGCTTGGCAGTATGCTTCAGGGACATCCTGATATGAAGGGCATTCCTGGGGTAGATATGTCAACTGGTTCACTCGGCCAGGGCATTTCTGCTGCTGCCGGTATCGCTCTTTCTGCAAAACTGTCCAACAAAGATTACAGGGTATATGCAATCCTCGGCGACGGTGAGATTGAAGAAGGGCAAGTATGGGAGGCTGCCATGTTTGCAGCACAGTACAAGCTTGACAATCTCTGCGCATATGTCGACAACAACGGGCTTCAGATTGACGGTAAGATAGACGATGTTATGTCACCGTACCCGATCACTGATAAATTCAAGGCATTCGGCTGGAATGTAATTGAAGCCGATGCTCACGATTTTGACGATCTGGAGAGGGCATACAATGAAGCCAGAGCTTGCAAAGGCAAACCTTCAGTTATCGTTGCCCACAGTGTAAAGGGCAAGGGCGTCTCATTCATGGAAAACAAGGCTGAATGGCACGGTTCTGCCCCGAACACCGAACAATACGAGCAGGCCTTAAAAGAGCTTGATGATTCTTTAGCAAAGCTGGAGGTGCAATAATATGGCTGATGTAAAGAAAATTGCAACGCGCGAAGCTTATGGCGAAGCCTTAGCTGAATTCGGCGCTGTTTATGATAATCTGGTTGTCCTTGACGCTGACCTTTCAAAGTCAACAAAAACTGTGACGTTCAAGAAAAAGTTTCCTGAGCGCCACATCAACTGCGGTATAGCAGAAGGCAACATGATGGCTGTTGCTGCTGGCCTTGCCACTACAGGCAAGATTGTTTTCGCGAGTTCTTTCGCAATGTTTGCAGCCG
This sequence comes from [Clostridium] cellulosi, assembly GCA_000953215.1. Lineage (NCBI taxonomy): Bacteria > Bacillati > Bacillota > Clostridia > Eubacteriales > Oscillospiraceae > Ruminiclostridium > [Clostridium] cellulosi. Next base: position 1,680,461 of record LM995447.1, on the reverse strand, counting down.
GACGTGCTTTTGAGCAGGTTCGCAATTCAATAGGCTATCCTCACCTCAATGTTAAGATAGGTGCAACCCATGCCGGTATTTCCGTCGGTGAAGACGGCGCAACACATCAGTGCTGCGAAGATATCGGACTTATGCGCACAATTCCGGAAATGGTTGTTTTGAGCCCGTCAGACGCCGTTGAAGCACGCGCTGCTGTTGAGGCTGCTATCAAGCATGACGGCCCGGTTTACCTGCGTTTTGGACGTCTTGCTGTGCCGGTTATCAACGACCATCCGGGTTATAAGTTTGAACTCGGCCGCGGCATTCAGCTTGCTGACGGCAAGGATGTAACGATCATTGCAACCGGACTGATGGTTCCTGAAGCCCTGAAGGCAAAGGAAATGCTCAAATCCGACGGCATTGACGCACGCATTATAAATATTCATACTATAAAGCCAATTGACCACGAGATAATCGCAAAAGCGGCTGCTGAGACAGGCGCTATCGTCACAGCCGAGGAGCATAACGTAATTGGAGGACTCGGCAGCGCTGTATGTGAAGTTGTCGCCGAAGAATGCCCAGTACCGGTACTCCGCGTAGGTGTCGAAGATAAGTTCGGCAAATCCGGAACTGCGGCGGCTGTTCTCGAATATTTCGGCCTGACAGCGGAAAATATTGTTGCTAAAGCGAAAAAGGCTATAGAGCTTAAAAAGTAATTGCAGTAAATTGAAAGCAAAACGGCGGCTGCGTAAAGCAGCCGCCGCTTTTTTGTATATGCTGGCCTTTATATCATAAAGAAAACTAAAAGCGTGCGGAAAACCTTGAGGGCCGTCGTCGCACGCTTTATCTTAAAATAAGTTTCAAAGCTTAAATTTTTGCTTCAATATACTTTACAACGTCGCCAACTGTCTTCATGCCTTCGACATCCTCATCGGGTATCTCAACATCGAATTCTTCTTCAAGCGACATTATCAGGTCGACTACATCGAGAGAATCAGCACCGAGGTCGTCAACGATAGAGGCATCCATTGTTACCTTATCCTCGTCGACACCAAGCTGTCCCACCAATATAGATCTTACCTTTTCAAATACCATCACTATTTCCTCCTTTATCGGCTTCTATTATTCTACATGTGAGTAAAAGCGTTGTCAATATCTTTCTGACAAAATTTATATTTGCGTCGGAATCATTCAAACGATTCGCCAAAAACGCCTATTTTGCGGAATCTATTATATCTGTTTTCCAGCAATTCCTGAGGAGTTTTGGATTCGAGTTTTTCCAGTGTACGCCGCAAGAATTCCGATATATAGATACCCTGTGCCTGCGGGTTATTCTGTGCTCCTCCGGCAGGTTCATCTATAATTTCGTCGGCGACGCCGAGATTGACAAGGTCTTCTGCTGTCATCTTCAAAAGCTCTGCGGCTTCCTTTTCCCGCGAGGCGTCTTTCCACAGGATGCTTGCGAACCCGCGCGGCGAAATTACGGAATAGACGGCATTTTCGAGCATAGCGAGCGTGTCACAGACTCCAAGAGCCAGCGCGCCTCCGCTGCCGCCCTCGCCTAATATAATGCTGATAATAGGCACCTTCAGCCTCATCATTTCCATCAGGTTTCTTGCTATGGCCTCACCTTGACCGCGCTCTTCCGCTCCCATGCTGGGATTCGCTCCGGCGGTGTCGATCATACAGATAATGGGCCTGCCGAACTTCTCGGCCTGTTTCATAAGGCGAAGCGCTTTGCGGTATCCCTCGGGGTTTGGCATTGCAAAATTGCATTTCTTATTTTCTTCAATGTTTTTGCCTTTAACCATACCGATAACCGTCACTGGCTTGCCGTCAAACAGCGCAATACCGCCTTTTATGGCATGGTCGTCCCCAAAATAACGGTCGCCGTGCATTTCAATAAAACCGTCAAAGATCATGGAGATATAGTCGTTCAGGTTCGGACGTTTTAAGTCGCGGATAATCCTTATGTGCTCCCACGCATTACTCATCGGCGCACACCTCCCCGCTGTGATACTTAAGAAGCTTGCCTAAGACGTGCTTCATATCGCGGCGGTTGACGATCATATCGACAAAACCGTGTTCAAGCAGGAACTCCGCTGACTGGAAATCATCCGGCAGATGTTGTTTTATTGTCCCCTCAATGACCCGGCGCCCCGCAAAGCCGATAAGAGCCTTCGGTTCAGCGATAATAATGTCGCCGAGAGACGCAAAAGACGCCGTAACGCCGCCAGTCGTAGGGTCTGTCATAACGGTTATATACAGCAATCCGGCATCGCTGTGACGCGCCACAGCGCCCGATGTCTTTGCCATCTGCATAAGCGAAACAATGCCTTCCTGCATTCTGGCGCCGCCAGACGCAGTGAATAGAACTACGGGCAGCCGTTTCTCAGTGGCTCTTTCAAAAGCCCTCGTGATTTTTTCACCCACCACCGAGCCCATTGATGCCATCATAAAATGGCTGTCCATAATGCCGATTACTGTATTCTGACCGTCAATCGTACATTCACCGGTAATAACAGCTTCTTCAAGCCCCGTTTTCTTCTTTAGTGCAGCGATTTTATCGCTGTACCCCGGGAAATCAATCGGATTGAGCGTATAAAGATTGGCGTCATATTCCTTAAAGCTGCCCTCATCGGCAGTAAGAGCAAGCCTTTCCTTAGCCGTTATACGCGCATGATATCCGCATTTGGGGCAGATTTTGAGCTCGCGCTCAAATTCCTCCTCAAAGATAATATTCTGACATCTGGGGCATTTAAAAAGCAGATTCGACGGAATATTGACAGACGTCTTTGCCTCCGGCATTGGTATATCTGACATACGTTTTTTTACTTTTTTAAAAAGGTCAACAAGCAAGAACACATCACCTCTTTAAGCATAACTTATCAAAGCCTGCTTGCAAAATCCTTTCGGTCGAGGAAACCTATATCATATTTTGCGTTGATAAAGTCTTTGTCTTTAAGGATTTCAAGCTGATAGTCTATATTTGTATCGACCCCGTCGACCAGAAACTCTGCAAGTGCCCAGCGCATCTTGCTGATGGCCTCCTCCCTTGTGGGGGCATAGGCAATAAGTTTCGCAATCATGCTGTCGTAATAGGGCGGGATTGTATATCCCTGATAAACGGCACTGTCAATCCTGATTCCCGGCCCGCCGGGCATATGTAGCGATTCAATCTTTCCGGGTGACGGGCGGAAGTTGTATTTCGGATTCTCCGCGTTTATGCGGCACTCGATGGCATGACCTCTAAGGGTAATATCGCTCTGTTTAAAGGGGAGCTTCTCGCCGCATGCAATAAGTATCTGCTGTTTTACTATATCAATCCCGCTGACAAGCTCCGTAACCGGGTGCTCGACCTGGATACGGGTATTCATCTCCATAAAATAAAAGTTGCCGTTTTCATCGACCAAATATTCAATCGTTCCGGCGTTTTTATAACCGCAGGCATGTACCGCCTTGATTGAAATCTCGCCCATCCTTTTTCTAAGCTCCGGGGTGACCAGCATGGACGGCGATTCCTCAAGCACTTTTTGGTTTCTGCGCTGCAGTGAGCAGTCGCGCTCGCCGAGGTAAACCGCGTTGCCGTAATTGTCGGCGAGCACCTGAACCTCGATGTGATGTGGGTTTGCGATAAATTTTTCGATATATATGCCGTCATTGCCGAAAAAGGCGCCGGCTTCAGATTTTGCAGCATAAATCGCGGCTTCCAGCTTGTCGGGTGAGTCTACCTTTCTTATACCTCTGCCGCCGCCTCCCGCCGAGGCTTTGACCATAACCGGATAGCCTATCATCTCGGCAATCCTTTTTGCTTCTTCAATAGATTTGACTTCGCCGTCTGAGCCCGGGACAACAGGAACTCCGGCTCTTTTCATAGTTTTCTTTGCCTTTGCCTTGTCGCCCATCAGCTCCATTGATTCCGGGTCAGGGCCTATGAAGATAAGATTGCAGCGCCCGCACATGTGCGCGAAATCCGCGTTTTCGGACAAAAAACCGAAGCCGGGATGAACGGCCTGGGCGCCTGTTACCTCACATGCGGCCAGTATAGCCTTGACATTAAGATAGCTGTCTTTTGACGGTGCAGGGCCGATACATATGGCCTCATCGGCAATCTGCGCGTGAAGCGCGTTTCTGTCTGCCTCTGAAAAAACCGCAACCGTTCTGATGCCGAGTTCACGGCACGCCCTTATTATTCTGACGGCTATTTCGCCTCGATTCGCTATCAAAATCTTGTTAACCAACGGACATCCTCCTAAAATGGAAAAGCCTTTCCTTAACCTTTTGAAGATATTTTTGAGGCTGTATAACAACAACGGCCACAGTTTTCAAACAAGCTAATCCGAGTGTTTAATTTAAAAACTGTGTAAATATAATTGGCAAAGATTTAGTTATCCTGTTTGGGCCCGATTGCAAAGGTAATTTCACCGACGGCGGCCTTTTTGCCGTCGACCGTCGCTGTCGCTTTTCCCACGCCAATACTTGTGCGCAGTTTTAAAAGTTCGACCTCAAGAATAAGTGTATCACCGGGCCTGACCGGCCTGTGAAACCTCGCCTTGTCTATCCCGGCGAAAAACGCTGTGCGCCCCTTAAACTCCGGCATAGATAAGACGCAGACAGCGCCCGCCTGAGCCAACATCTCCATTGTCAGGACGCCCGGCTGTATCGGATAACCGGGGAAGTGGCCTTTGAACCAAAACTCGTCTTCCTTAAGATATTTCTTCGCCACAACGCGCTTTCCCGGTTCGAGTTCAAGAACCTCGTCTATGAGCAGAAACGGGTCGCGGTGCGGAATAATGGCTTCTATCGCTTTTTTATCAAGAACCGCCATATTAAACCTCCATAAGCCTTTGAAACTGTTATTCTATACGCATAATCGGCTGTCCATACTCAACGGTCTGTCCGTTCTTTACGAATATCTCGGCAACGGTGCCTTCACATTCGCTGGTAATTTCATTCATAAGCTTCATTGACTCGACGATAAACAGCGTGTCGCCGCACTTTACCTTTTGACCGACCCTGACAAAAGGCGGCTTGTCAGGCGCAGGGGAAGCGTAGAATGTTCCGATAATCGGCGATTTAACGATAGTCCCGCACTGTTTTTCTTCTTCCTCTTTCTTCTCTGCAGCAGGCTGAACAACTACCTGTGAATTAGCGGTGAAAGTTGACGATGCCGGCGCGTTGTCGCAAACCTTGTCCGCTTTGCGCTCAAGAGAAAGTTTAAAATCCTCGGTCTCCAGGTGCAGCGTGTCTAACGACGACGCATCGAGACTGTTTATCAGCTCTTTTATAATATCTAAGTTTAACTCCATCGAAATCTCCCCACATCTGTATTTTAAAGAAACCATGCTATAAAAACTCACTGCAGATTCTGCACGGTTCCTTTAAACAACCGCTGTTTCATGTTTTTAGTAATTGCAACTTTTATCCAGCAAAAACACAAAGCTGCAATAGCTTGAGCCAAAACAATTTAAGTTTAATCAGCCTTTTTGAAACAAAGGGTAGCGTTATGCCCGCCGAAGCCCAAAGCGTTTGAAAGCACCGCTCTGAGGTTTGCTTTTCTCGCCCCATCGGTGACATAGTCGAGGTCACATTCGGGGTCTTTTACCTTATAGTTTGCCGTCGGCGGAATGACGCCGTCTTTGATTGCAAGCGCACAGATTATAGATTCAATTGCCCCTGCAGCACCGAGAAGATGACCAGTCATCGACTTTGTGCTGCTCATAGGTATCTGTGCGGCCCGTTCTCCGAACAGGTTCTTGACAGCTATTGTCTCACACTTGTCGTTCGGAGGAGTTGATGTACCATGTGCGTTTATATAATCTATGTCTGCTGTGGTAAGGCCTGCGTCCTTTATAGCGAACTCCATGGCCTTTTTAGCGCCCTCTCCGTTCGGGTCAGGGCTTGTTATATGGTAAGCGTCGCTTGTAGCGCCGTAGCCGGCGAGTTCGGCATATATCTTTGCCCCGCGGGCTTTGGCGTGTTCATATTCTTCGAGAACGAGTATACCTGCGCCTTCGCCCATGACAAAACCGCTGCGTTCGGCGTCAAAAGGAATAGATGCGCGGTCGGGGTCGTTTGAGGTACACAGCGCCTTCATATTCGCAAAGGCGGCGATAGCAAAGGGCGTGATTGTCGCTTCGGCGCCGCCGGCAATGATAACGTCGGCATGTCCCTCTCTGATTGAGTGCATGGCCTCGCCTATGGCGTGGCCGCTCGACGCGCATGCGGTAACAGGGCAGTAGTTGACGCCCTTAAAGCCATATTTCATGGCGATGTAACCTGCCGACATATTTGAAATCATCATCGGAATCATCAGCGGTGACACACGTCCTGGCCCTTTGGTTATAAACTTCGTATGGTTATCTTCGAGTGTCTGCAGCCCGCCGATACCGCTGCCGATTATAACGCCAACGCGATAGGGGTCAAGGTCGCTGAAATCGCTGCCGCAGTCCTCGATAGCTTGCTTTGCCGCCGCCACCGCGAACTGGGAGCAAGGGTCCATTCTGCGCGACTCCCGCTTATCAATATAATCTTCGGGGTTGAAGTTCTTGACTTGGGCGGCGACCGATGCCTTTTGGCCTTCCATGTCCAGATTTTCTATAGGAGCAATGCCGTGTTTTCCAGCTTTTATATTATTCCAAAAGCTATCAATGTCCAGGCCCACGGGAGAAATTACTCCCATGCCGGTTATTACAACTCTGCGCATCAAAATTCCTCCGTGAAACAATAGATTGAGAAAGAACTGTTTAAGTTGTATTTACATTATCATGCCGCCGTCTACTACGAGTATCTGACCGGTTATATATGAAGCTTCATCAGAGGCCAAGAATGCGACAGCGTTTGCAACATCCTGCGGCTGTCCCAGCCGTCCGAGAGCGATACCTTCCATAGCGGCCTGTTTGACCTTTTCAGGCATTGCGTCTGTCATAGCAGTTTCGATGATTCCGGGTGCTACGGCATTTACGGTAATGCCGCGTGGACCAAGCTCTTTTGCCGCGGTCATCGTCATGCCAGCGACTCCGGCCTTCGAAGCTGAATAGTTGATTTGGCCCTTGTTGCCGTAGAGTCCGGCTACAGAAGAGATATTCACGATACGTCCGCTTCTTGCACGCATCATCACTTTTGATGCGAAATGCATCATATTGAAAACGCCTTTCAGATTGACGGCGATAACCGAGTCGAACTGCTCCTCGCTCATCATAGCAAGCAGCCCGTCCCGTGTAATTCCAGCGTTGTTGACAAGGACATCAAGTCCGCCGAACCGCTCTGTAACAGCCTTGACGAGCTTGCCGCATTGTTCAAAGCTTGACACATCGGCAATGAAGCACTCGGCCTCGACACCGTTGGCGCGGCATTTTTCGGCAACCTGATTGCCGCCGTTTTCCTGTTCTTTTTCAGAACGGCAGTTTATAGCTACGTTATAGCCTTTCTTAGCGAAAGTTTCCGCTATACACGCGCCTATACCCTGTGAAGCACCAGTAATCAGAACAACTTTACTCAAATTGTATACCTCCTGATGTTATTTGTCCGCTGTCAGCGGCAACTGGGGGATGAATCGGGTTTTAAGGAAAGCGAAATGTGTTCGGAGACCGCGTATCCTGCAATAACGCTGCTGAAATCACCACTCAAGAACAACTGAGCCGTAGGTAAGCCCCGCTCCGAATCCGACAAGCGCCAGCTTATCACCCCTTTTGAGTTTTCCTTTTGATGCGAGTTCGGCAAGTGAAAGGGGAATTGAAACACAGGAAGTGTTGCCGTATTTATCCACGTTGACATACATCTTTTCCATGCCTATCCCAAGCCGCTTCGCTGCTGTCTCGATTATACGCAGGTTTGCCTGATGGGGGATAATGAGGTCCACATCTTCTACATCAACACAGGCGCTTTCGCAAGCGCCGATCAGCGCTTCCGGCATGGCTTTGACCGCGAACCGGTAAACATCTGAACCTGACATTCTGATATAATGTTTGTGTGTATTTTCAAATTTCGTGTATTCAGGATTATCTTTATCCGTGGCATAAACACCCCGCGGCTTCAAAGCGGTTGATACGATATGTCCGCCGAGACTGCCCTCGGATTTCAGGTATGACGCATAAAGCTTGTCCGCCGGCTGAAGTACCACGGCTGCGGCACCATCGCCGAAAAGCACGCAGGTTGAGCGGTCGCTGAAATCGAGTTGCTTCGACATAACTTCGCTGCAGACAATAAGGATATTCTTTTTGCCCATTGCAAGGTAATGTTGGGCGACGTCAAGAGCGTAGATAAAACCAGTACAAGCGGCGTTCAAGTCCCAGCAGAATGCGTTGCCGGCGTCGAGTTCATTCTGTATGATGCATGCCATTGACGGATAAAAGTAATCCGGTGTGCAGGTGCAGCCAATTATCATATCAAGTTCTGCACCGTTGACACCGGCGTTGTCCATGGCTTGCTTAGCTGCCCGAGTTCCCATATAGCTATTTGTTTCACCTTTTGATATTCGGCGCTCGCGGATACCCGTGCGCTGTGAAATCCACTCATCAGATGTATCGACAATTTTAGCCATGTCATCGTTAGTAACAACCTGTGAAGGAACATACATTCCTGTACCGGCAATCAAAACTCCCGTCATCAATTGACCCCCCTTGAATACAATGTGCCGATATGTTATAGTACTGATTAAGTGAAAATTATTCAAGAATAACTAATAAATATTAGGAGTGGCGAATAATATGCAAGTTTGCGAATTGAGTCTGAGCTGACGGTCAATTTGAAAGAGAGACACTTCGCATTTGCATTTTTAAACCATCCTCCACCATATTAACGTTGTTTTAAGTATTTGTCAAGTTGGATTTTGTCAAATTAAGGATTCCGAAAGTTGCATATTACATTTTAATAGTATTCATAAGGAGGATACTTAGTTGGGTAAAATTGCATTTTTATTCTCAGGCCAAGGCTCCCAGTATGAGGGCATGGGCAAAGAACTTTATAATAATTTCAGGGAAGCAAAGGATATCTATGATATGGCTTCTGATTACCTTTCGTTCGATGTCCTCAAATTGTCCTGTGAAGGCAGCAAAGAGGAGCTTTCAAAAACCAAAGTATCCCAACCACTTATATTTACGCTTTCCCTCGCGGCTCACGCCGTTGCAAAGGCAAATGGAATAACCGCCTCTGCTGTGGCAGGCTTTTCATTGGGCGAAGTTACCGCACTTACGGCGGCCTCTGCTATGAGTTACGAGACTGGTTTTAAGGTGATTGCAGAACGCGCCAAAGCAATGCAGTCCGCTGCCGAGAATATCCCGGGCGCGATGTTTGCCATTATCGGCGCTGATTCCGAAAAAGTAGAGGAGGCTTGCGCCGCCGCAGGGAAGCAGACAGGCGGATATGCCGTCCCCGTCAACTACAACTGCCCGGGGCAGATTGTCATAGCCGGCGAGGAAGAGACAGTCACAAAGGCCGCAGAAATGTTAAGTGCTGACGGGCTGCGGGTGGTCCGCCTTGCGGTAAATGCGGCGTTTCATTCAAAGCTCATGGAGCCGGCGTCGCAGGAATTCTATGAGAAAATCAGCTCCTTCAAATTCAATGAGGTGGGAATAGATTTTTATTCCAATGTTATAGGCGACAAACTGAATATCAGCGATATCCCATCTTATCTGAAAACGCAGATGATAAGCCCGGTTCGCTTCTCGCAGGAGATGGAAGCCATGAACCGCGACGGCTATGACACATTTGTAGAATTCGGGCCGGGCAAGACTCTATGCGGCTTTATCCGCCGCGGCATTAAAGGCGCGCGCTTCTATAATATAGAGGATTTGAACTCGGCCAAGAGATGTTTTGACGCGCTGGCACAGTAATACAAAATAGGAGCAGTAAGATGAGTGAAAATAAAAGGCGGCAATTTAGGCTTATAGGCCACCCCCTCGGCCAAAGCATATCGCCCCAGATACATGAGCGGCTGATGAAGTTATCCGGCGTTGACGGCGAATACAAACTGTTTGAAATCGAACCGGCGGAGCTTGAAAAGCTGGCGGGGTATTTAAGAACCTTAAGCGGATTTAATGTGACGATTCCCTACAAGCGGGATATCGTGCCGTATCTTCAGAGCGTAAGCCCGCGGGCGCAGCGCTGCGGGGCGGTCAATACAGTCAAATGCGAAAACGGAGAAATGCATGGCTATAATACAGACAGCATTGGCTTTTTGCGTTCGCTTTCCGATGCCGGCATAGAACTTCGCGGGAAAGTGCTTTTGTGCGGCGCGGGCGGCGTTGCGCGCATGATGGCATGTGAGGCGCTGGAGCGCGGGTGCAGCCTTGTCATAGCGACGCGCAGATTAGAGGGGGCGCTCTCGGCAAAGCGCGACCTTGAAAAGATATTCAGCGGCGCCGATATTGAGGCGCGGGAGCTTGGCAGCATAGATTCCGGCTTTGACCTTATCCTGAACGGCACGCCCGCCGGAATGTATCCGCATGAGGATGACTGCCCTATAGACCCTGCAGTTGCCGGGAAATCCGCCGCTGTTTTTGACACAATCTACAACCCCGTTGAAACGGTACTGGTAAAGGCGGCAAAGGCGGCCGGGGCACGCGCCGCAGGAGGGCTGTCCATGCTTGTCTGGCAGGCGGCCGCGGCTCAGGAAATTTGGAACGGCACCCATTTTAAAGCGGAAGATATCAAGGCACTGACAGACGATATGAAGGAACTTTTATATTCAAGATATGGCGGTAGAAGATGAAGAATATATTTTTATGCGGCTTTATGGGCTGCGGAAAATCAACAGTCGGGGCTGAGCTTTCCTCGCTGCTTTCGATGAAATTCATTGATATGGATAAATACATAGAGCAGAAAGTGGGAAAAACCATTCCCGAAATCTTTGAAAAATACGGCGAAAAGAGATTCAGGGAATATGAGCAGGCCGCCGCGGCAGAACTGGCTTCAAAGTCGGGCCTTGTGGTTGCCACGGGCGGCGGGGCAGTGCTTTCGGATAAAAACACCGCGGCGTTTAAATCGGGCGGTATTATTGTCTTTATTGACGTGCCGCTTGAAGTCATCGCAAAGCGGCTTGAGGGTGACACATCCCGCCCTCTGCTGCAAAGGGAAGACAAGTTCGCCGCCCTGCGGGAGCTTTATGAAAAGCGTATGCCGTTTTACCGCAAAGCCGCAGATTTAATTGTTTCAAACAATGACAACGCCCCCGCGGTTACGGTCGCGCAGAAAATCGCATCATCACCAAAGATAAAAAAATTGCTCGGTTAAGCTACAGCCGCCGGAAACCTGTTCCGGCGGCTGTTTTGGCTATTTGCAAAGTTAAAAGCTGCCTCCAATATAAATTGACAAACCTACAATAAATACTAAAATAGTTTATGTGGTTGACAAAAAAACATATGTCGTTATAATTTGAAAGGTTGCTCGAAAAGATTTAGATATTTTGGAGGGAATAATGCTTAAAAATTACGATTACGCTATTGTCGGCGGAGGTATAGGCGGACTTATGTGCGCCTACCGCATAAAGGAAAATAAGCCGTCAGCGTCAGTTTTACTTATAGAAAAAGGGGCCGATATTTCCCAGCGCCACTGCCCGATAATTGAAAAGAAAGCGACGCGGTGCATAAAATGCCCGTCCTGCGCGATAATGGAGGGCCTTGCCGGTGCGGGGGCTTTTTCCGACGGGAAATATATAATATCCTGTGAATACGGCGGCTGGCTGCCGGATTTTCTCCCCGAGGAAACTGTGCTCGATTATATTGAGCAGGCGGACCGCATACTCGTGTCCTTTGGGGCGACAACGGAGCGCTTTACCCCTGACGATGAGCTGAAGAAAAAATGTCTCCAGTACGACCTTCATATGCAGCAGGCAACAGTAAAACATCTCGGAACGGACGCCAACCTCGATACAATGATTCGCATGTCGAACCATATAAGAGAGGGTTGTGACATCCTTTGCAATACCGAGGTCTATGACGTCAACATTAAAACCCACACGCTGAGCATGAGAAACAGAAAAGGCGAGGAAAGCAGTGTGCGCGCTGACCGCATAGTTTTCGCAGTCGGGCGCTCAGGCAGTGCCTTTTTCAGCGAATGGTGCCGCAAAAACAACATACCGCTCACAAACAATCAGGTTGACATCGGCGTGCGCGTCGAGCTGCCGGCAATAATCTGGGAAGATTTTTCAAAGAAAATCTACGAGCCGAAGATTTGGTACCGCAGCCATGGCTATGGTGATATAACGAGGATGTTCTGCTTTAACGAGCGGGGCAGCGTCGTCACCGAAAACACCTGCGGGGTGCTGACTGTCAACGGTCACGCCTTCCGGGACGAGAGCAAAAAGACCCAGAACTCGAATTTTGCCCTGCTATCCACTATCAGGTTCACAAGTCCTTTCCGCGAGCCTATTTCCTACGCAAGGCACGTTGCAAGCCTGGCCAACCTCATAAGCGGTGGCACGGTGCTGGTTCAGCGGCTCGGCGACCTTGAACTCGGGCGCCGTACGGACGAGAAGCGCCTGCGCCAAAGCACGACGAGGCCGACTCTCGACGCTGTTGCTGGCGACCTGAGCCTGTGCATGCCGAAGCGTCAGCTTGACAATATCATTGAGACACTCCATGCGCTTGATAAGGTAGCGCCCGGCACAGCAAACAGTGACACGCTGCTTTACGGCGTTGAGTGCAAGTATTATTCCGCCCGCCCAGAAAACAACGATTTCGAGCTTGCGGGCTGTGAAGGCATTTACGCAATCGGCGACGGCGCGGGCTTTACGCGCTCTCTGTCACAGGCGTCGGCAAACGGGCTTTATGTGGCGGATAAAATCTCAAAATAGGTCATATAAATTAACTTATAGTATAGTTTAAGTATAATTATCCATATTCGTATTTTTTAACCCAACGGAGGCAGCAATGAAAACGATAGTAATGACCGGCGGGGGCACAGCCGGGCACATAACGCCGAATATTGCGCTCATACCGAAGCTCAGGAATGCTGGATTCAATATCCACTATATCGGCCTGCGCGGAGGTATGGAGGAATCCCTGATAAAACAACAGGGCATAGAGTTTCACGGAATAAACGGCGGAAAGTTAAGGCGCTATTTTGATATTAAGAATTTTACTGACCTTTTCAGAATCGGCGCGGGTTTTTTCGAGTCGGTTTCGCTCCTCGGGAAGATAAAACCGGATATTGTTTTTTCAAAAGGCGGTTTTGTATCAACCCCTGTCGTTTGGGCGGCGTCATTCCGCCATATTCCGGTTATCGCCCATGAGTCGGACCTCTCGATAGGGCTTGCCAACAAGCTCTCGCTGCCTTTTACTCAAAAAGTCTGCTATACCTTTCCCGAAACAGGCGCCCAGATACCAAAGGGAAAAGGTGTTTTCACCGGGCTGCCGATACGCGATACGCTGCTGCATGGAGACGCAAAGCGCGGGCGCAGCCTCTGTGGCTTCGGCGGCGACAAGCCGGTATTGATGGCTACAGGCGGCAGTCAGGGCGCGCAGTTTATCAACAATATGCTCCGTGATTGCTTGGATGATTTGCTGCCGGAGTTCTATATCTGCCATATCTGCGGCAAGGGCAATTTGGACCCTGCGCTCGAGGGCAAGGAAGGCTATTGCCAATTTGAATATGTGACCGACGACCTTAAAGACCTGTTCGCTATGGCGGACATCGTCGTTTCACGCGCCGGGGCGACGAGCATATTTGAGCTGCTGGCGCTCAAAAAGCCCAATCTGCTGATACCTTACGGGCTTGCTGCAAGCCGCGGCGACCAGATACTAAACGCCAAGTCGTTCCAGAAGCAAGGGTACAGCGAGGTCCTAAGCCAAGAGGACGCGACAAAAGAAAAATTCCTGTCCCTTATAAAGTCCATCTATGAGAACCGCTCGTATTATATAGATAAAATGGAGAAAAGCACAATTAAGAACGGCCTTGAAAGCGTTTTCAAAATTATCTGCGAAACCGCTGGAGTAAAAGTAGGCTGAATAAGTTTAGCCGGTGTTACCTTTCGAAAACCGTTAAAAACAGCCGCTGAGATACAGCAAAAAGCATATGCGCATAAAAACAGCCGCGGAATCAGCTCCGCGGCTGTTTTGCATGTTAAAACAATTACTTTTTGAGCTTTTCAGCGATCTGGTCGCCGATTTTTTGCATGACGGCGCTGGTTTCGTCGTCAAGATTGCCCTCTCCCTGTGAAAGGCCAGCAATCTGCGGCAGCATAGGAAGGGAACCGAGCAGTTTGAGGTTTTCTCTTTCAAGGAAATCTCTCAGCGGTTTTTCGTCGAACATCCTTATCTCTTTGCCGCAGTCGGGGCATTTGATATAGGCCATGTTCTCGACCAGCCCGATAATCTCGATATTCAATTTCTTTGCCATGTTGACCGATTTGCCCACTACCATTGAAGCAAGGTCGTGAGGGGTTGAGACTACGACGGCGCCTGACAGCGGCAGTGACTGCATTACGGTCAGCACAACGTCGCCTGTTCCCGGCGGCATATCGATAATAAGGCAGTCGAGCTCGCCCCAGAACACGTCCGTCCAGAACTGTTTTACCGCGCTGGAGAGTATCGGCCCACGCCAGATAACAGGATCTTCCTCGTTTTCAAGGAAAAAGTTCAGTGAAATGACGGGGATTCCTTCTTTTGTTTTTACAGGCATAATACCCATTTCACTCTGCCTACAGCGGCTTCCTGCGGGGATACCGGTCAACCGGGGTATGCTGGGGCCTGTTATATCGGCGTCGAGTATGCCGACTTTCAAACCTCTTCTTGCAAGTTCGCGGGCGACGAGCACGGTGACGCTGGATTTGCCGACGCCGCCTTTGCCGCTCATAACGGCGATGGTGTTCTTTATGGAACTGAACTGGTTTAACTTTTCCACGCTGCAGCCGCCTTGTTTTTCGGTGCTGCATTTGCCCTTTGACGGGCAGCCTTCACAATTAGACATATAATTCCTCCTTCGCCTGAACTGTCATGCAGGCGAAAAGTGCTGACGGCGTTCATGCCGGAAAGATATAAGTCAACTTAAAAATTATATCATTTTATAATCGTATGCGCAACGGAATATGCAGTTAATGTATAACATAATGTTGATTATACGGGTTGTAATTTATTAAGCACAGGTTCGCGCCCGTTCAAGTGTATATTATGTTGGTTTATCAATACTTATGTTTTCTGGTTATGCAAATTATTATGTTGATATCCACTGTTTGACAATGGTATAATGAAGTACGTATGAAATATTAAGGAATGATAAAGGATGGGTGCAGAAAATGGCGCGTTTCGGAATTATATCGGCGATGCCGGTGGAGCTTGAGTGGTTTATAAAAGAATATAACGCAAAAGAGCTTAACATAAACGGGTTTTATAAAGTATATGAAGGCAAAGAGGGCAGCAACGAGATTTTCATGGCCTGCAGCGGAATTGGAAAGGTAAATGCGGCGGTATGCACGCAAAAGCTTGTCGATGCCTTCAACGTCGACTATATTGTCAATATGGGCATAGCGGGCGGCATCTCGAAAAAGCTCCGTACGCTGGACGTTGTCATCGGCAGCGAGGTCATATATCACGATTTTAACCCGGACAGCCTTCTGGAGAAATATTTTCCCAACACCCGAGTTTTTAAGTGCGATGAACGGCTTATAAAGACAGCCGAAAAGGTCTGCAAAGAATCGGCGGTAGTCGACAACTATTATGTCGGATGTATCGCTTCCGGCGACTGCTTTGTAGAAAAAAGCGAAACGAAGGAGTATATTGAGAGCCTCGGCGGCATATGCTGTGAGATGGAGGGTGCCGCGATTGGGCATACTGCCCATATAAACAATGTGCCGTTTCTGATAATACGCACCATATCAGACCTTGCGGACGAAAACGCCTCGATAAGTTATGAAGAATTTGAGCGCAGGGCGGCAGAACAATCCAACCGCATTGTGAGCGGTATATTAAAAGGACTTTCTTAATCTTCTAAAATATCCTGCGTCTGCCTTGTTTATATCGATTTATTATTGTATAATAAATAAGTCCAATAATTACACAAAAAAGAAGGAAGATACAATGAAACTGTTTATTGATACCGCTAACATCGATGAGATACGTGCGGCTAATGACTTGGGTGTAATCTGCGGCGTTACAACCAACCCGTCACTTATCGCAAAAGAAGGCCGCGATTTCAAAGAGGTTGTCACAGAGATCACATCAATTGTTGACGGCCCGATTTCTGCTGAGGTTATTTCCCTTGATGCACAGGGAATGGTAGCAGAAGCAAGAGAACTTGCCAAGATTCATAAGAATATTGTTATAAAGATCCCGATGTGCGCGGAGGGCCTCAAAGCTGTCAAAATCTTGACTGCAGAAGGCATTAAGACCAATGTAACACTTATTTTCTCCGCGTCTCAGGCTCTGCTCGCTGCAAAGGCCGGCGCGACATATGTCAGCCCGTTCCTCGGCAGAATTGACGACATCTCCTGGGAAGGTGCGGATCTCATCGCCGATATCGTTGATATCTTCAACGTCCAGGGCATTGAGACAGAGATCATTGCCGCCAGCATCCGTTCACCGCTTCATGTTGTTCAGGTTGCAAAGCTCGGCGCTGACATTGCCACAATTCCTTACAAGGTCATTATGCAGATGATTGAACATCCGCTGACCAAGATTGGCATTGAGCGCTTCTTGAAGGACTGGGAAAAGGTCCCGAAGAAATAATCAGCGGCCTGCAAATTTTATGAAAATTTTCTGGTTAAATTAAACATTGTTCGGCATAATAATAGCGCGGTTTTATAGCCGCGCTATTATTTTTTGGGAAGGGAAGTCAGTATGGGAAGTCTGATTTCGATGGATGAGGTATATAAGATTTACAACCCGGGTATAAACGAGGTACGGGCGCTTGACGGGGTAACCTTGAGGATTGAAAAGGGCGAATTTATAGCCATTGTAGGGCATTCCGGCTCTGGAAAATCAACGCTGATGAATATTATGGGCTGCCTCGATACTCCGACCAGCGGCACCTATGAGCTTTCGGGCGAAAAGGTAGGAAACCTTAAGGAATCAAGGCTTTCAGAGATACGAAACCGTATTATAGGGTTTGTTTTTCAGAATTTCAACCTTATCCCGTCACTGTCGGCAATCGAAAATGTTGAGCTGCCGCTGCTCTATAAGGGTATGCGCAAAGAAATGCGCCACCGGGTAGCCGCAGAGGCCCTTGAACGGGTAGGGCTAAAAGACCGCATGAATCACCGGCCCTATGAGCTTTCGGGAGGGCAGCAGCAGCGCGTGGCAGTGGCGCGTGCAATAGCGGCAAAGCCGCCTATTATACTGGCTGACGAGCCGACGGGCAACCTTGATTCCAAATCGGGCAAGGAAGTGCTGGAGCTGCTGAAAGAACTAAACGCCGAGGGCAGAACGGTTGTACTCATCACCCATGACATGTCGATAGCTGAACAGGCAGGCCGCATTATCAGAATCTGCGACGGAAGGATAATTGGCAGCGACGCCGAACAAAAAACCGGAACATAAAATTTAAGAACCACCGACGCAGGCGCAAATATTTTTATAAAAACGCTTATAATTTAGCCTGCTCTGGTTTCAATTTTAAATTGAGGTTGGCTATATTTTCTTTGCTGCTGCAGAAAATAATGCTATCAAGGTTTAAAGGAGTGTAAAAAATGTCTGGTAATGAGTGTACTTACTGGGGGCAGCAGCATAATCTGCCCAATAAATTCCCTCCGCAGCACCAAGATGACCAGCCCGGAAACCAACAGCAGATGAACCCTGCTCCCATAACCGAAAACCCCGCGTATCGGGCATCGGGCCGGCTCAGCGGCAAGGTCGCAGTAATAAGCGGCGGCGACAGCGGCATAGGTCAGGCGGTGGCGTCAGCCTTTGCAAAAGAGGGCGCGGACATCGTAGTGGCTTTTTACAACGAGGCCGCGGACGCTGAGCAGACGCAGAAAATGGTGCAGGCGGCGGGCAGGCGGTGTGAGCTTGTGCAGTGCGATTTAAAATCCGAGTCGGAAGCGCAGAAGGTTGTCAACGCCGCCATGTCGACAATGGGGCATATTGATGTTTTGGTCAACAATATAGCCGTCCAGTTCCCGCAGAACAGCCTCAGCGACATTACCGCCCAGCAGCTTGAAATTACATTTGCGACCAACGTCTTTGGGTACTTTTTTCTCACCAAAGCCGCTCTGCCGCATCTCAAGGCCGGCGCTTCAATCATAAATACAACCTCAGTTACGGCCTATAAGGGCAGCCCGACGCTGATTGACTATTCAGCCACGAAGGGGGCGATTGTTTCGTTTACGCGCTCGCTTGCCCTTTCGCTTGCAAAGAACGGCATAAGGGTCAATGCGGTTGCGCCCGGCCCGGTCTGGACTCCGCTGATTCCCTCAAGCTTTTCGGCACAGGAGGTTGCTAAGTTCGGTCAGGACGTACCGCTGGGGCGCGCCGCCCAGCCGTTTGAGATTGCGCCTGCCTATGTCTATCTTGCCAGCGACGACTCCGCCTATGTATCGGGACAGGTCATTCATGTCAACGGCGGCGAAATCACAGAATCATAGTTTCATCGAAGATAAAAACAGGGGACAGCCTTGGGCTGCCCCTTGTTTTAGTGGTTTTATTATGTATTTTCTTTTTCCGCAATTAACTCGTCCAGTATCTCGGCTGCACACCTTACATACTCGGCGCAGGGGCGTTTTTTATAATATGCCACAGTCCGCGCCTCTGGCGCCGGGCCGTCGTGCTTATGGTCAAGCCCTAAGAGTTCGCGGCAGACTATCGAGCCGTTTTTCTCCTTGAATTTTGCCGCGAGCTTTTGTATGAGCGTATAGTGCTGTTTCTTTGCTTCTGTATCTTTCGGGTCGTTATACCCATACAGAAGTCCCGCCGCCATGAACATGCCGGATACGGCGCCGCAGACTTCACGGAGCCTTCCCATGCCGCCACCGAATGATGATGAGAGCTTAACGGCGGTGTCAAAGTCCATCCTTGTCTCGTCACAAAAGGCTGCAAAAACGGCCTGTGCGCAGTTGTAGCCCTCGTTGAAAAGCGATACCGCCCGTTCCTGATGATTTTTCAAAGTATCCACTCCCGTCCGATAATTACTTCATGCTGCCGTAGATTTTTGACAGATTGTATTTCATGCGGTCAATATAGGACAGATTGTCCTCATTGCTTTCGAAGGTATAAATAGTCTCGACCTTGGCGCCCACTTGATCAGCCAGTGTTTTAGAAACCGATGGGCTGACCATATTTTCAGTAAACACCGTTTTCACATTGAACTTCTTGCAGTAATCGGCAAGCTCGGCAAGTTTCTTTGCGCTGGGTTCGCCCTCGGCAAAGACGTCCTCAACACTTTTCTGATTAAGCCCAAAATCTCGGCACAGATAAGCGAAAGCGGCGTGGCCGGTCACAAAGTTTTTATTCGTCAGTGTCTTGAATTTTTCACTGTATTCGGAATAGATGGATTCGAGCTGTGAGATGAAATCGGAATAGTTTTTTTCAAAATATTCCTTGTCTTTCGGGGAGGCTTTAATGAGAGCGTCCTTAATGTTTTTTGCCTCAATCTCCGCGCCCTTAATGCTTATCCAAAGGTGAGGGTCATATTGCTTATAATCGCTGTCGCTGTCGCTTTCCGAAGCTTTGATTGGTGCCGCTCCCTTTGACGCCTCAACAACAATAAGGTTCTTGTTGTCGGCGGAAGCGATAGCCTGATCCACCCATGATTCCATTGAAAGCCCGTTGTAAACAAACACGCTGGAGTCGGCAATCTGTGCGATATCCCGCGCCTTAGGCTCAAAATCGTGCGGCTCAATCCCGTCCGGTATAAGCGTTGCAATCTCAACCTTATCCTTGCCGACTGCGTAAACAAATTCCTTCATGGCGTTGAAGGTAACTGAAGTGACAATTTTCCCGGTGGTTTGCGGTTTTTTCTGATTATTGCAGCCGGTAAAGCCTATGAATATAAGCAGGCACAGGATTACAGCCGCCGGTCTTCTCAGCACGGAAACCCCTCCAAGATGCGAATGGTTCTCATTTGCATATAATATACTCATGTAGAAATAAAGTCAAGGAATTTATAGTGTCTGCAATAATTATTGGATTTAAGCCCAGTGATAATCATAAGTCTAATAAATTAAGTGAAGGATAAAAAAGCCGTATTCCGGAGCGTTGGTTATCCGGAATACGGCTGAATTTGAGCTGACAGAAAGTCAGTCGCAGGACAGCTCGTAGATTGCCTGCAGGCAAATTTCACAGTGTTTCATAAAATCGTCGATTTCGAGGAATTCGTCCGCACCGTGGATGTTGTAGTAGGAGAGCGGCTTCATGCCGGCGCCGAAAGCCACACCGTTCTTGAGCTCGCGGGCATATGTGCCTCCGCCGGTTGAATAGAGCGCCGCTTCCTCTCCGGTAACGGTCTTATATGCGGATTTCAGTTTAGTTATCAGCTCGCTGTCCTCTTTGACATAGAGGGGCTTGCTGTCGGATAAGAGGTTTGCTGTGACGCCGTACTTTTCGGCGGTGTCTTTGATTTTGGCGAAAATATCGCCGCCGTCGGCTGTAACTGGATACCGTATGTCGATTACAGCCTTTGAGCTGGTTTCGTCAATGTCAACTATGCCGAGATTCAGCGTGAGTCCTCCGGACTGTTTGTCTCTGTATTTTATACCGAGGCGTTCTCCGTATATATCTTCTGCCACTTTTTCATTCAGGAAGTTAATAAGCGTTCCTGCTTTGTCACCGAGGGCGCGGCAGAGGAGAATAACTGCTTCCCCGGCGGCGTTTATGCCTTCTTCAGGCGTCGACGCGTGAGCGGCCTTTCCAAAGCAGGATATAGCCAGATTGCTGCCGTCATCCGCAAACTCAAAACGGCACTTTTTATCTTTAAAATCCGCCGCGGCTTTCTCAACAGCGTTTTTGTCATTTATATTTATCTGTGCCTTCGCCTGAACAGGTACGATGTTGGCTGCCGTACCGGATTTAAAGCTGAGTACGCTGCCGTCGTTTTTCGGCGTTTTAAATTCTATATGAAGAATACCTTTTTCGCAGTTGCAGATCGGGTATTCGCTGTCAGGGGAAAAGGCAAGATCCGGCATTTCCTCATGGGCGAAGTAGTATTCCATATCTTCCATGCCCTGTTCTTCAGAAGCACCGATGATGACGCGGATACGCTTATTCGGCTTTATGTTGAGGTCTTTCAGGGCTTTAAGGCAATAGATTGCGGAGATAGCCGGCCCTTTGTCGTCCATTGTGCCTCTGCCGTAGATACGGTTTCCAACCCGTTCCGCACAGAAAGGATCCTTTGTCCAGCCGTCCCCCGCGGGAACAACGTCGCAGTGCGCAAGCACACCGACAAGTTTTTCGCCTTCCCCGTATTCGATGTGCCCGGCACGCCCCCCGACATTCTTAACCTTGAATCCCATGCTCTCTGCGAGATTAAGGCAGAACTCGAGCGCCTTTGCTGGCCCCTCGCCGAAGGGCATGCCCTCCTTTGCTTCCTCTCTGCAGCTTTTAATGTTGACTAAGCGAATGACGTCCTCCAGCAACTCTTCCTTATATTTTTGAATTTGGCTGCCGATATTTTTCATTTTTAGAACCTCCTGAAGAAAAATAGCAGAATATTATGTGAAATTTGCATAGAAAATCATTTTCAAAATTGTATATACTAACAATTTTGACTAAATTTCAGCTACAAGCCGATGCAATATGATATAATGTCCATATATGAACAGAAATCAAATTCTGTTTATATTTTTTATTGGCCGATTTGAGACGGGCGCTTGTACTAAACTGGTTTAGAGCGAAGTGAGGTAATTAGTAAACGACCATATACTATCATAATTATGACGCTTCTGACACAGATATTAGATTTTAAATGTGGTGGGGTACTGTGAGGGTTCGAATATTATTATCATTTTTGGTTATCGCATTAGCTGCCATGTTTTTATACGCATGCAATACTCAGCAGCCAAAGTCACAGAATGTGCAGACATCCAGCGTCATTTCCCAGATTTCACATAGTACAGAAGCAGAGCCAAATTACAACGCTAGCCTTAAAGACCAGGCCAAAATTTATAATTCAACACCGAGCAGGGTAGCCCTTGCAATGCTTATTTGTAAGCTTGATAATTCTTATTTTTATACCGATATAGTGACTTTGGACGCTAAGGAATTGTTTGATATATTAAGGGATTCCGCAGTCGATAACAATATAACGTTGGAATCACTTAATACGCGCTACGGGCTCTTGGATATACTTGCAGCGGAGAATATATATATAACAATATCGTCAAATAACGTGACATTTACGTCGTCCCCCGAGGTGGCCTCTGAGAAGGCCGCCGAGAAAAAACATTCAACCGATTCGTCAAAGAGCGACGCATGGATTGAAAAATTTCAAACTGCTATAACCTCAAATTAGCGCGATTAAAGACCGTGGCTGGCGCCGCGGTCTTTTTATTTGTGGTATTTTACTCCGTTAAGTATAGTCATCGAGCGGTATAGCTGCTCAATAAGCATTATACGGGCCAACTGGTGCGGAAATGTCATATCCGACATTGAAAGTTTAAGATTGGCGCGCGTTTTCACCTCGTCCGACAGCCCATATGAGCCGCCGATGATGAAAGCAAATGAACTGGTCCCTGTTGTCATCTCTTTTGATAATACTTCGGAAAGTTGAACCGAGGACAGGCGCTTTCCTTCAATGCAAAGGGCAGTGACAAAGGCTTTATCTGGAATGGCGGCGGTTATGCGCCTGCCTTCTTCGGTGAGGGCCGATAAAATAAGCGCGTCAGTATCTTTATTAACGCGCTGTTCCGGAATCTCAGTAACTCTAATTTTTGCCCATGGTGTCAGCCTTTTTACATATTCATCAAAGGCAAGACGCCAATACTTTTCTTTAAGATTGCCGACACATATAATATCAATCGAAAGCATATTTAGGCACCTTTAAATGGTCAGAATATGTTCAGGGCCGTTGCGCGGGGCAACTTCTATCTCATATTCGTCCTGAGGTATGCCGGATAGATTCATTGAAGAAATTGCAGTCTCAAGCGCAAGCTCCGGAATATTATTGTCACGGCTTAAGTGAGCGAGGATGAAATAGCGGGAACCAGCAGAGCAGAGTGCCGGCAGAACTTTTGCACAATCGTCGTTTGAAAGATGGCCGGTTTTTGATAAGATACGCCGTTTTAAATAATATGGATACCGGCCATTTTGGAGCATTCCCACGTCATGGTTGGATTCAATGATGACAGCGTCGCAGCCCGATATCCCATTCATAACAGTATCGCTGACGTAACCGAGGTCAGTCGCTATGCCTATTTGTTTGCCGTCCGGCGTATGTATGCGGTATCCAACACTTTCTCGGCTGTCATGCGATGTGCAAAATGATGAAACCGCAATGTCAGCTATGAGGGTGCTGCCTCCGCTTTTTAATTCTATGAAATTATCGCTGTCAATTTCCATGCTGCTGAGTATGCCGTCAATAGTACCGGCGTTTGCGTAAACCGGTATTTTATACTTTGAAAGAAGCGTCTTGAGACCTCTAATGTGGTCGCTGTGCTCATGGGTAATCAATATTCCGGCAATATTATTAATGCTAGAGCCGATTGATTCAAGCGCCTTGCAGATAGAACGGGCACTGACGCCTGCGTCAACGAGCAACGATACGCCGCCAGCCGAGACGTAAGCGCAGTTGCCGCTGCTTCCGCTGAACATGGCGCAGAGTTTTGCCATATTGATTTTCTCCTTAAAATTAAGCCGTACATCTGTGCGGCTTATCAAATAAGTTTTTTAATTTAGACAGCTGCCGGAACGCTTTCGGGGAACTTAATGCGTTTTATTTCGGCGCCGAGCGCTGAAAACTTTTTATCGACGTTTTCATAACCGCGTTCAATATGCTGAATATCCTCGATTTCCGTAGTGCCCCGTGCGATGAGTCCGGCAATCAGAAGCGCTGCTCCCGCACGCAAATCGGTTGCTTTGACAGGAGCTCCGGTCAAATGGTCAACGCCTTCAATTACGGCGATTTTACCGTCAACCTGAATATTTGCGCCCATGCGCTTTAACTCGTCGACGTATCTGAAGCGGTTATCCCAAACCCCTTCGGTTATAATACTTGTGCCGGAAGCTATCGAAAGCAGAACCGCCATCTGCGGCTGCATATCAGTCGGAAAACCTGGATGAGGCATTGTCTTGATGTTTGCGTGATTGAGAACACCGTTGGAGATGACTTCAATGGCGTCATCGTATTCTTTTAACTGTACACCCATCTCAATTAATTTTGCTGAAATGGATTCCAGATGTTTTGGAATTACGTTTCTGACAATGATATTTCCGCCTGTTGCTGCCGCTGCAGCCATAAAGGTTCCCGCCTCAATTTGGTCGGGAATAATAGAATAGGTCACACCGTGAAGGTGTTCAACGCCGTTTATCTTGATAACATCCGTTCCTGCGCCGCGGATATCTGCTCCCATTGAGCTGAGAAAGTTGGCAAGATCGACAATATGCGGCTCTTTTGCCGCATTTTCAATAATTGTCTGTCCCTTTGCCTTAACCGCTGCCAGCATTATATTGACTGTTGCGCCGACAGACACGACGTCAAGGTAAATCTGGCTGCCATGAAGCTCCATTGCATGTGCCTCAACCATGCCGTGTTCAAGGGAAATTTCTGCTCCCAGCGCTTCAAACCCTTTTATGTGTTGGTCAATCGGGCGCACGCCGAAATCGCAGCCTCCCGGCATCGAAACCTGGGCATGAGAAAAACGCCCGAGCAAAGCACCCAGGAAGTAACATGATGCCCGCATTTTTCTCGCAAGGTCATATGGAACGACAGGTTGTGATATATGCGACCCGTCAATCTCAACTGTTGTTCTGTTGATCATTTTTACCTTTGCGCCGAGCTGCTTTAAAATATCCATGATAATAAAAACGTCGCTGATATTCGGTATATTTTCAATGCGGCAAGGGGTTTCGGCCAGGACAGTTGCTGGAAGAATAGCCACCACTGCATTTTTTGCTCCAGATATTTCTACTTCACCATGTAATTGGTTTCCACCATGTATGACAAATTTATCCATTATATCGCTCCCACAATCAATTGAGACAATATTATTATGCCTCTATTCCAATATGAATAACATAGGTGTAATTGTTAATTTATAAGGCATTTTTGACATTAAAGAAGAGCTGTATGCAAGTTATTAACAAGAAAAAGTTAAAAATATGCTGGAAGTATATAAATATGTAAAATCGTTGATTACATTTTTATCCTATAGCGAAAAAAGTTAGTAATTTTAGGAAATTAAACTTGCTAAAAACACCAACACTTATTATACCACACTGGAAAATAAAAAACCACATTTACCATTATTTATTGTTTACAATTTAAAAACATTAGTAACTATTTAGGAATAATTTAGAAAACATAATCCGTATATATAAAAAATATAGTCTCCGGCAGAAAACAGTCGCCGGAGACGAACCTGCAATCAATAATTAAGGCTATCAACTGTTACGTTTTCGAGAACTTTTAAATATTCCGCGGCTTCTCTTTTGGCGCCGATTGGGTCATGGTCAAGATAGTTGCCGCATTCTTTACGTTTGGCGCCAGGTATATCGCCTTCAAAATTCTTGATGAAATTGAAAGCCTGCTTCGTGAGCTCAATCACTTTTTCGTGCTCGAGGGCGCGGGTGATGAAATAGAATCCAGTCCGGCAGCCCATAGGCCCGAAGTATATTATTTTATCGGCATAGGTGCTGCTGCGCACATATGTCGCAAAGAGGTGCTCGATAGTGTGGAGCGCTGCGGTTTGCAGATAATCTCCGGCATTTGGAACCTTGAGTCTGAGGTCATAGGTTACGATATCCCCGTCAATGCGGGATATATACATGCCGGGTTTTAGTTTATCATGGTCGACCTGAAAGCTCTTGATAAGTTTAAGGTCCATAGTATTTCTCCTTTTTGGACAAAGCCATAGCATTTAAAAGCAGTATCACTAATATGCTAATATGCGGTGCTTACTGCCGCACGCGAAGGACACCGCAAATTAACAAACTTATTATATCAGTTTGAGCTATTCAATACAAGCGGAGGCTAAATCAGGCTGTTGCAGTGTTTTATTGAAACGGAAGTGTTTTTTATATATAATGGTGTTTAATAGTAAAAAGTCAGTTTGAGTATTTAAAAATAAATATTTTACAGCCCGAGATTGAGGTGAAGAATGAAACTTTACAATTCAGGTGGTTCGAAAAATATATACAGCGGGCGCGAAATAACGTGGGAAATTCCAGAAGATAATCCGGCTCATATAAAAGTAAACAGCCGGATGCCGAAAAAGGTTCAGCCGCAGAAAAAAGCAGCAAGCAGAAAGAAAAAGGCGAAAATGCTCGAGAGTTTAAAGCTGTTATTTCTGTCTTTTTCGATTATGCTGCTTCTGACATTTTCGGCAGGCCTGTTTTTGATGTATGGGCCGTTTCCTTATTTCCGCGACTTATGGGTCACAACGGCTATGAGTACGCTCCATCACCAGTGGCTCGCTACCATGTTCTTTGACCAGAAAACTATTGACGAGATACTGGCGAACAATAGGACTATTGAAACTGAAAACGTGACAAATGAAAATGATGTTTCGGTAACTGCCAAAGCTCCTCCGGATAACGCAACCGAGCTTCCGAAAAGTCCGTCTGACGGAGAGCATATAATCAACGGCATAGGTTTTACGCGGCTTAAGACAGCTACATATGAAGGCTGGGTTATCCGCGTTTTTGACCCGTCGCGTATCTATATGGCGGTATCACAGGGATATGGGTACTCAGGTGAAAAGGTGTCTCACATGACACAAAGGCTCGGAGCCTTTGTTGGAATAAACGCCGGCGGCTTTATTGATGTCAATGGCCAGGGTAACGGCGGAATGGCTGACAAGGTTTTAATATCTAAGGGCAGGTTGATAGCAACGTGCAATGCCAAGGAAACGCACAGCATTGTTGGGTTTGACAAAAAGGGAAGGCTTTTGCTCACCAGATGTCAGAGCAGTGAAATAAGCGGCCTTACAAAAGTTTTTAGGGACGCAGTTGAATTCAAGCCGTTTCTCATAGTCAACGGTACCCCGACAAAAATGACAGGCAACGGAGGCTACGGCATACAGCCGCGGACCGCCATAGGCCAGACGAAAGATGGCATTGTAATCTTCGTTCAGATTGACGGAAGAAGGCCGCCAGTTATCGGTGCGTCGGTTAAAGAGCTTCAGCAGATTTTTATAAAATACAATGCCTATAACGCAGCGAATCTTGACGGCGGGGCATCGAGTATCTTTGTTTTTAGAGGAAAAGTGGTCAGCAATCCTTCAAGCCATTCCGGCGAAAGGTTTGTCCCAGACGCATTTCTTATAAACTATAAATAATAGATTATAAAAGGGGCTGATATATCAGCCCCTTTATTGTTTATTTCAGTTTGCCTGCCTCTTGCAAATTTTATAGCAAGTAATTACGGCCGGACTCAGTCCGGACATATACTTGTTGACTGTATAAAAATTGCCGTAAAACTCGATTGTTTATCGGGCAGGAACTTAAGCCGCGTGTTGATTTTAGCCACTGCGTGCCGTCATTATCAATAAAATAATATATTCTGCCTTTCACGAGGGCAATTTCACACCGCTGAGCTGTCAAGGCAGATATCTGCCGAGCCGATGTCGATGCGCCTGTTGCAGATATTGATATAAGACTCAAACGCTTTCAAAATTTTGCTATCCAGCGGGTGCTGCTTAATGCTCATTATCTGTTCAAGCCTAACCTTTGCGGCATTGTAGGAAAGCCCGCACGCTGCCATAAGCTGTTCTGGCGTGCAGAGCCCGCAGGCCTTTATCACGGCGGCTGGGGCGAGCACATTTGAGGCAAACAGGTTAGCCTCTGATTCCAACTCGCGGTATTGATTGATGTCGGTAATGCCGCCGTTAAAGTGACCGCAGATTATATGTCCGGCTTCATGCATGAGAGTAAACCTAATGCGGTTTCGGACCCGAACGGTGTCGTTATAGGCAATGCAGTAATTCCCGCCGCTGTAAACAGTGAACCCGTCGCGGCTTTTGCAGGCCTCTGCGATATCGTTGACGGTGACATTCCCGGGAACCATGGCGCAAAGCTCAGTATAAGTTGTAAGTCCCCAGTGTTTTTTTCTGATGGCTTCAAAGGGATTGATTGGCAGAGAAGAAGCGCCGATACTTAGAAGAAATTCGTATGATTTTCGGCAGACGAAATCAAAGCGGTCGCAAGAAATCATTTCTCCGATTCCCCTGAAGCGATATCCGACATGGTTTTAATTATATTTTTCAAAAGATTGCGCTTATCTGCCGGAAGTTTTTGCATTTCTCTTGCCAAAAGCAGTATTTCACCGTCAAGCTGAAGGTCATCCTGTTTCTTTTCGCTGTCCCATCCCATGAGGTATGAAGGCGTGGTTTTGAGAGCAACGGCGAGCATTTCTACCGTTTTTTGAGGTATGTTCTTGATAAGCCCATCTTCATAGCGCTTGATGGTGGACCTGTTTACCCCAATGCGTTTGCCCAAATCATCAAGCGACATGCCAAGTTCGAGCCTTCTCGACTTTATTCTTGCACCGATATCCATATAATTACCCTCTGTTCAAAATACCAGAATAAACGTTTGAGGCGACGCTAAATTTTAGCTTACAACTAAAGTTTAGCATCTAAAAATAAAAAATCAATAACAATTTTAAAATATTAGAAATTATTGTTGACTTCATACAGTTATGATGTTATTATTATGTTGCAAGTTATGCAACAAGATAACCGACCGAATCGCCCAAAATGGCGATGAGGTATATTTTTTACCTATTATGTTGCATATTACGCAACAAATAAAGGAGGGTGATTAATCTGGACAAAGGTTTGCAGCGCTGGTTCCTTTTGCGCATAGCGGAATCGAAAATGCTTGAGCCGCCCGCCGAAGAAAATGGCAATACGCGGAACGCGGCGGAAAAGGCGGCGTGGAAGGAGGGCATAGAGGAAGATGAGGGAGAGTTTGAGTGATGAAAGGCGCAAGCTTGTCAATGACAATTTAAATCTTGTTTATTATGTGCTCAATTCAATGGGCATTACAAGACAAAACCCGGACTATGACGACCTATTCGGGGCAGGCTGCGTCGGGCTTTGCAAGGCGGGGATAAGGTGGAAGAAGGGGCGTTTGAGTTTTTCGACATTTGCCTACCACTTAATCCGGCACGAGATAATCAACGAGATGGTTTCATATTCAAGGGCCGCAAAGCTCAGTTGTGTAGATGAGAACGTCCGGACAGCCGGGGCGGAAAAGGGATTCGATGAAATAGAAACAGAAATCGCCTTTCGCCAGTTTTGCGAAAAGTCAAAGCAGTTGCTTTCGGACAGCGAGGCAAAGGTTTTGAAACTCTCGGTTGAGGGCAAAACCTGCGGACAGACAGCCGCGATTCTCGGACTCAGCGCTTCCGCTGTCAAAAAGGCGAGAAAGAAGGCAAAGGAAGCGTTTATTGAATTCTTAAAAGACCAAAAAGCGGAGCGGACTGAAAAACCGGCAAAAGGAGGAGTTTTGGATGGAAACAATTAAATGGGTTGAAACGCCGCCATGCAGGCTTTGCAGCGGACCAGAGGAATACAGGCGCCGCTATCCGTGCATGGGGTGTGAAAAGCTCGGCAGGAAGGACAATGAGAAGCCGGTTGAAATTAAGATTCACAGGAAGACCCGTGCCGAACTGGACAGCAGAAATATGAAAATCGCGAAGCTTTACGCTAACGGGCTATCTTACCGGAAAATCGCCATTATGCTCGGAATGCCGCGGGCAACTGTGCAGAGCGCGGTTAAGGCGGCAAAACGGCGCGCCGGAGGCTGCCTCTAAACGACCAGATTTAAACTAATTCAAAAAAGCAAACTGACAAAGATAAATAAAAGTTCTTATAACGGTAAATGACAATGTAACACTAAACAGCATACAAAATTCAAGGATTAAACAAAAAAACAAGCTGTATGAAACGGTGCCCTTTGTGCCGCTAAAGATTGTATTAATGTAAGCGAAGGCAGGTAGAGAAAGTGAAAAAGAAATATTCAAAGAAACGCTTAAAAAGACTGATTGACGCGTATGTAGAGACTGACGGCGTCAAGAGCCTTGCGGGCTTGGCGTTGTATCTGGGCATTGACAGCGCGGAGCTCAACCAGCTTCAGTCCGACAGCAAGGACGGGTACAGCGAGATTATTGCATATGCGAGGACGTGCATAGAAAAGGATATCGTGGAGAACGGGCTGCGCGGGAAGTACAATGCCTCAATGGCGTCGTTTATCCTGCGGTCATCCTTCGGTTACCGCGACAAAGGGGAGCTGCCGCCGCAAGGGCCGGTAAAAATCGAGGTTGCGGAGGAGCTTCTTGGCGACGCAGTGTAATAATTTTGCGGGTGGTTGACTTGAAAAGCAAAAACAGTTTAAAGCACATGATTAAACTTTCCGGCAAGCCGTCAAAACGGCAGATGGAATTTTTAAAAGCGACAACTAAATATGTGGCATACGGCGGGGCCCGGGGCGGAGGAAAGTCATGGGCGCTGCGGCGCAAGTGCATACTGCTGGCGGCAAAATACCCGGGAATCAGGATTCTCATAGTCAGGCGGACGCTTCAGGAACTCAGGGAAAACCACACCTTGCCCTTAAAGCGTGAGCTGGAGGGGCTTGCCACTTACAGCTCGGAGGAGAAAGCCTTCTATTTTCCCAACTCAAGCCGCCTCAAGCTCGGATATCTGGCTGACGACGGCGATGTGAACCAGTATCAAGGCCAGGAGTATGACATTATCTGCATGGACGAAGCAACGCAGTTTACCTTTTTCCAGTTCACATGCCTGAACGCCTGCTTAAGAGGCGGCAACCCGAAGCATCCAAAGCGGTTTTACCTGACGTGCAACCCCGGCGGGGTGGGGCATGCTTGGGTAAAAAGGCTGTTTATCGACAGAAATTATAGAAACGGCGAAAACCCCGACGAATACACATTCATACCGGCAAAAGTGTATGACAACGACTTTTTGATGAAAACAAATCCCGGTTATCTTCACCAACTTGAGAGCTTGCCGGATGATTTGAGGCGGGCGTGGCTTTACGGCGAATGGGACGCCTTCGCAGGCCAGTTCTTCCCCGAGTTCAGCAGGCAGGTTCATGTCGTGAAACCCTTTAAAATACCGCAGAATTACACAAGGTACTATGTCAACGATTACGGCCTGGACATGCTGGCGGGGCTGTGGATTGCGGTGTCGCCGCAAGGCAGGGCCTTTGTTTACAGGGAAATCTATAAACCAAACCTCATTGTCAGTGAGGCGGCAAAGCAGATAAAAGCCCTTGAATCCGACGATGAAGAGATATTCGTAAGGCTCGCGCCGCCCGACCTGTGGGGACGTTCCAAGGACAGCGGCAAAAGCGTCATTGAAATCTTTGCCGAGAACGGCCTCTATTTCTGCAAGGCCGACAGCGACAGGCGGCAGGGCTGGATGGCGCTGAGGGAATGGCTCAAGCCGGAAAAGCAGGCGGACGGGACGGTGCAGGCGAAACTTGCGATCTTTGAAAACTGCCATAATCTCATACGCACACTTCCGCTTCTGCAGTATGACAGAAAGGTACCCGACGACGCGGCGAAAGAGCCCCATGAGCTGACCCATGCGCCGGACGCCCTCAGGTATTTTGCAGCATGGAGAACAGTTGAAAGCGAAAGCAGCAATTATTCGCTTCCACAGGGCAACGAGATTACAAGTGATTACCTCAGCGGCCTGTGGAATTAAATTTGACTATTTTAGAACCTTAAGCTGTAATTGCCGGATTGAGGCGCAAATATGCAGGGAGGTGAAGTTATGTATGCCTTAATATGCGTTTGGACCGGGGTGTTGTGCGGAGCTTTTGTAGGCGTATTCGGCATCTGGGCTTTTTTAAAAGGCCAGTCAAGCGCGGTAATCTGCAGAATGGGCGGCGTGCCTGAATTTAAAACCAGCAAAAGAAAGGCGGGCAAAGGAACGCCGGATATCTCCGAACAGATAGGCGCGATGTTTGCAAACGCCGACTGAATTTCCGTAAAAGGCAGGGATTAAGATGCAAAAAAGTATAAGTCCGCAGTACATATGGCGGCATTACAAAACCGGCGTTGAATTTAAGAATAGCATAGGGCTTTATGATACTGTGGACAAAAACGAGCGTTTTTTCGCAGGAGACCAGTGGGCGGGCGTCAACGCGCCGGACCTTCCGAAGCCCGTAATCAATTTCATAAAGCGCGCGTGCCAGCAAAGGGTTGCTGAGGTAAACTCCAACCCGGTGGCAGTCGAGTTTGACGAGATTGAGTTTCCCAACGACGTTGCTTTGCCGGAGCCCATGTCACAGCCCATGTCAGGCACCGACAGGGAAACCCTAAACGCGCTGTTTGACGCGGACTGGAACCGCCTGAAGATGGACGCTGTGAACCTCGACGGGCTGCTTAACGCGGCGGTGACTGGGGATTATATCCTCTACAATTACTGGGACCCAGCGGCTGAGACCGGGCAGGTTGCCAGCGGCCGTATCGGCGTGCAATTGCTCGACAACGTCAATGTTTATCCAGGCAATCCGAATGAAAGAGATGTTCAGGCCCAGCCGGATTTTATAATTGCCCGGCGCGAGCTGGTGGAAGATGTAAAAAGACAGGCTGCGGCGGCAGGATGCTCAAAAGAGGAGATTTCGCTTATCACGCCGGACGACGACACCGAACTTATGGGAGGGGATATCGGCAAGCGGGAGCTGCGCAGCGATGAAGACGCCAAGTGCCTGACGCTGCTGTATCTTTTCAAGGCGGACAACGGCCATGTTATGGCACAGAAGACAACGCGCAACGCTGTCGTCCGCCCGCTGTGGGACACGCGCCTGACGCGTTACCCCTTAGCCGTAATGAACTGGGAAGTCAGAAAGAACTGCTTTTTCGGCAGGGCGGAGGTTACGGGCCTTATCCCGGTGCAGCGGTACATAAATCAGATGTATGCCATGACGATGCTGTTCACAATGCAGTCCGCATGCCCAAAAGCGGTGTTCAATCAAAGTATGGTAAAGGCGTGGAGCAACGCGGTAGGCACTGCGATACCAGTAAACGGCGATATCGAACAGGCTCTTAAATACCTTGACCCGCCACAGCTTCCCAATGACGTCTATAAGCTTCCCGAACAGCTGATGGACACTACCCTTAGGCTCCTCGGAGTTACTGATATCGAGCTTGGCAATATCAATCCTACTAATACGAGCGCTATTGTGATGGCGAAGGAAGCTTCATCAATGCCGGTTCAGTCAATCAAAAAGCGGTTTTACTCGATGATCGAGGATTTTGCCCGGAACTGGCTCGATATGGTCATAGCATACTTCACTGTTCCGCGCTGGATGAAGATAAAAGGCAAGGACGGAGAACGCAATGTAATTTTTGACGCCTCTACCTTGCGGAACAAGCTCTGGTCGGTGAAGATTGACGTCGGCGCGGCCAACGCGTGGAGTGAAATCAACTCGGTTGATACGCTGAACAAGTTGTTTGAGGCAGGGGCGATCGACGCGAAACAGTATATCGAGCGCCTGCCCGACGGATATCTGCCAATGCGTGAAAAGCTGCTTGCGGAACTTATCGCCGCAGAAAATAAAACAGCGGGAGGTATATCAAATGGAAAATGAGAGAACGGCTGAGGAACTTAAGCCTCAAATCGATGACGGCGAGGGCGAGAAGAAGTACCTTGTCCGCCACAACAAAGAAAACGTCGAGCTTACGCTTCAGGAACTGATTGAAAACGCCGAGAAGGGACTGGATTACGACCGTATCCGCCCCTCTCATGATTTTGTAAAGGAACTTGCTGCAATGGAGGGGGAAAGCGACATCCCGCGCTTCATCGCCAAAATGAAGCAGAGGGTCAGCGGCGCAGCCAATGCCGCACAAGGCCCGCAGCCAGAGCGGGACGGCGCACCGAATCCAAGCGAAATGGAGGCGATAGCGAGAGAATATCCCGAATATATAAAAAACGGGGTGCTGGAGTTGCCGGAAGACGCGGCCGCACTGGTGAAAAGCGGGGTAAGCCCCATTGAAGCCTGCCGCGCAGCCGATTTAAAGCGCACGAAAGAGCTTTGCGCGAAGCTCGCTGCAAGGCTTGATGCCATACTTGCCAACAGCGAGAACAAAGCGGCTTCAATCGGCAGCCTTTCAGGCAGCGCCGCTCCGGAGAAAGACTTCTTTACCCCACAGGAGTGGGACAGGCTGCCTCGTCGGGAAAAAGAAAAATTAATTAAAAACGGCAAAATCTATGAATTTATGAAAAAATGGAGTGGTAAGTAATGAGTTTTGCAAATTTCAAACCTGAAGTATGGTCAACTCAGCTGCTTATGGACCGCGACCAGCGGGTAGTAGGCGTTCAGAACTGCTGGAGGCTGTTTGAAGGCAGCATTAACCGCACAGGCGACAGGGTCCGCATTCAGGGACTTTGCGGCGCGACGATCAAGGATCTGCCGTCGAACGGCATTATCGACGACCCTGAGGGCATTGAGGACGAAAGCCTCGAACTGGTTATTGACCAGAAGAAGTACATAAACTTCAAGGTCGACGACATCGACCGTATCCAGTCAAACGCAGATATGATAAAGGCGATAATCGGCAAGACCTCGAACAACCTTGCGGTTATGCAGGATAAGTACATCTACGGCATAGCAAAGGATTCGGCGGGTAAGGTTATTGACGCCGCGTCCTCCGGAAACGAGCTTAGCTCGAAAAACATACTTTCCTATTTGAGCGATGCGCTCGCCTTTATCCGCTCATCGAGCGTTTATGACAACAGCGATATCTTCTTTGAAGTCCATCCCTATGTATTCTCAAAGCTTCAACTGGCCTTCACCATGATAGGTCAGGGTAATAACACAGTTGGCAAAAACGGCTACCGCGGCCCGCTTTTCGGCTGCAGCGTCTTTGAGAGCAACTGCATACCGGTAACGGACGCCGAAGGCAATCCGGTTCCCGCCGGAACAAAAGGCGCTATCTATCACAATATTATCCGCACAGGTGAGGCCATCGCGTTCGCCGAGCAAAAATCAATCGACTTTAAGGCATATGAGGTCGAAAAGGGCTTCGGCGAGGGCGTAAAAGGCTTTACGCTCTATGGCGCAAAGGTAGTAAAGCCCCAGGAGCTTGTATGCCTCAAGGCTGTCATTGCCGATGAATGATTGAGGAGGAAATGAGAAATGGCTGAGATAATAAAAACATCAATCCCGTTTGGCGCAAAGTCAGCGGCGATTACATTTACCGCCGCTACGGGGACGGATTATTTTGAACCGCAGAACGCCGACTCGAGGGTTTCTATTCTGATAAAAAACGATAACACGCAGAGTGCGACCATCACGTTTAAAGCCGGAGACGGCGCGCTTTCATCCCTCGGCGACATCGATGTCACCGTAGCCGGCGGCGCCCAGTGCTTTGTTCCGCTGACCCGACTCGAATCCGCAAGGGTCAAGGTTTTGAGTGGAGAGGACAAAGGCAAGATTATAGTATCCACCGCAGTCGAAACTGGCGGCACTGTAGGCAATGTTTCTTTTGCGGTGCTTTCAGTCGAGTAAAAGAGCGATTTCCCGTAACATTGTAAGGCGGGCCGGGATATACCCGCCCGCCCTTAACTTTAAGGAGTGAAAACTATGGCTGTTAAGGCAAGAGAAATCGCCGACGCGGCTTTGAAACTTCTTTGTCACGTCGGCAATTTCGGCACAGTGGATAAAAACAGGGAAAGCCGCTATCTGGGCCTTGCCCCCTCATACCTGACGGTTTTGCAGTATGAGATTGCGGAGTATGAGAACGCGCCTCAGCCTCTGCCGATTGCGAATCTTGAGCAGGAGATAGACTTAAGTGACAAAACCGCGCTCAAGGTAATGCCGGCGGGCCTTGCTATGTATTTTGCGCTGATTGACAGGGACGCGGAGATGTATAACCATTTTTCCTCGCTTTATTATGAAAAGCTTTTGCCGACAGTCAAGACGGGTGAAGTTAATATCCGCGAGTGTTATCTGTCCCCGAATGACCCGATGATGAGGTGAAGCGTATGGCTTTAAGCAAAATGCCTAAAATGACGCCCTCAAAGAAACTTCAGATTTCATCGGCGTTCGACGGGGGCATTAATCTGTCGGTATCACCACAGCTTGTGGCCGACAATGAAAGCCCGGATATGCTCAATTTCTGGAAGCAGGGCGGCGTTCTTCGCCTGCGGCCGGGGCTGCGGAAACTTGTAGAGCAGGACTACGGCAGCATTGTCGAGGTATACCCTAAGGACAGGCGCAAAATACTGCTTTCCCGCGTGACGAAAAACGGAAGTGTATTAAGTGAAAAATACGGTATTTATATCATCACCGAGAGGGCTGTGTTGAGTTACGACGGAAGCAGCATAGAGAAAATAGCCGATGAATACATCTTTGAAGATGACTGGGTGAAGAAGTACACACAGCGGGAATTTAAAAAGTGTGTGATGATCTCCTCCGGCAGTGAGAACATGAGCACATTAACGTCCGGCGGCGATATCTGGACATCCGAGGGTGAGGCCGTCTACATAATCGGGAGCGGGTATTACCTTGTCGCAATGCCTAAAATTATCTGTTACGAAAAACCTACCGGAGTGCCGCACATAACATTCGGATGTACTGTTCAGGAAATAACCCCCTATGTGCCAGTGCTGTTTGAAAACTGCACTCCCGAAGGGTCAGGAAAAAGGGTAGAGGAGCGGAATCTGCTTTCAAAAAGACGGATTCAAAAGTTTACGACCAATAATACTTCGACGGTTTACAGATTGTGCGAGAGAGATCTCGACAAAGATACAGTGACCGCGATTTATTACGCTGACCAAGGCTCAATTTATACCTTCAATTTTCCAAAGGGCTACAGTATCAGCAAACAAAACGGCATAGTGGCTGAGCTGAGCAGGACGAAAGGCACAATAACATTTTCCCACGCGCTTATCGACGCTGCTTCGGTTGGATTAGTGAACAACCTTGTCGTCACATACAGCAAGACCTATGACGCGGTGCCGGTGAAAAACTGTACTCTCGGGATATGGTATGACGGCGGGACGCAGACGGGTTCCGGGTGCGGCAGACTGTTCCTTTCAGGAGATTCCGAGGCTCCAAACCGGATTTATTATAGTTCCCCCAACGACCCTACATATTTTGCCGAGAACGCGTACATAGATATCGGCGCTTCCGCCGACCCGGTAAAGACGTTTGGCATACAATTCGACATCCTTGTGATATTTAAAGAGCATTCGGTATATTCCCTGAAGTATGCTGATGAAGCCGGAACGCCGGCCTTTACAGTAAAAATCGTAAACGCGGGAGCCGGCTGCGATATGCCCGGTACACTGCTGCTTGTGTCGAATATGCTTGTTTGGGCGAACTCGTCAGGCGGCGTATTTGCGCTTTTGTCCACAACGGTTAAGGACGAAAGGACGGTCCGCCTTTTGTCGCAGAATATCAATTCAAGGCTGCTTTCACTGCCCGTTGAAGACTTGGTGAACGCGACGGCCGCCTGCGACGGAAGCTCCTATTTTCTGCTTGTGGGAGATGAAGCGTTTATTCTGAACTGCGACACGCTGCATTTCAGCACAGATAAAAAACCACAGGACGCCCCGTGGTTTATTTGGCACCTGCCCCAAAAATTCACCTCGGTTATGATGTACGGAAAATATTTCGCCGCCGCGGCACAAGACGGCACGCTTTACATTTTCGATGAAAACGCTACCGACGACTGCGGCGAATGGTATGACGCATGGTGGTACTCAAAGAGCTTTGATTTCAATAAAATCGGAACGCTAAAAAAGCCATGCCGCATAACTATCGGCGTGGGCAGTGACAAGCCTTTGAATTTGGAGGTCTTTTATCGTGACAGCGCAGGTGAAACACATTGGTATGTGCCGGTGACAGACAACGAGTTTTACAAGACGATAACGATAAATCCTCCGTCCGCATGGTCGCAGAACATATCATTCGGCATACGCAGAGCCAAAGAGAAAACCGCTTTTCAGCTTTTTGGATTTTTGATAGATGCAGTATCGGGTGCCCAGTGCCGGTAATAGCTTGCAGACGGTATCGCGGCCAAGTAATAACTTTAGGGAGGTCAGACAATGTCGGTAAGAAGAAAGGTTATAAATCTTAAAGTGGATTCCGAAGCTCAGCTTATTGCCACTAACCCCGAGACGGGTGAAATAGAGACAGACGCCGGTTTTCAGGGCGAGGACGGTGCCGTCTGGCTTCACGCGGAGGTGCCTGACGACTGGAGCGGCCTGCGCGTTAGATTACAGGTAACGGCGTCATCCGGCGAATGTGATTTGAGCGGGCTGGCTGTCGACGGTGTAATAGATATGCCCTTGAGAAAAAATGTCACCGTTCCGGGCAGACTTGCCGTAGCCCTCATCGGCATATCCGAGGAGGGTATCCGTAGGACGGCCGAATGCAATACCCTTTATATAACTGAGATGCACTGCCCTGTAGATCCGGCTGCCGAAGTATATCCAACCGCGTTTGAAAATCTGTGCAATATAGTTGAGCACAACGTCGTGCACAAGATAACGGGTTCGGGCGGCGCAAAGGTAACAAAAACAGGCGAGACTACCTATGATATCAACGTCTCAGGAACCGGCGGCGATATGCTCGCTTCAAACTATGCAGCGGGCATCGGAAAGTCAAATACCAATACAACGGACCACGCGCTGTTTGCGGATACGGCCGGCACAGTAGAAACTGCTCTTCACGCGCAAAGCGCCGATACAGCCGCGACTGCCGCTGACGCTGCGCCGGGCTCGAATCTTGAGTCGGCGCTGAATTCAAAACAGCCGCTGTTGACCCCCGGCGGAAACGGCGGAGAGGATTTGCTTTCGGGAACCACTGTAAAAAGCCTTAAGGGTAATGGTATTACTATTACCTCTGATGAACACAGCGTGACATTAGGGCTTGACGGCGCGGTTGCAAAGACCGGGTCGGTTATGTTTATTGCGTCGGAAGATTTGCCGGAAGGATGGCAGTTTGCTGACGGAAGGCTGCTGAAGGTTTCGGATTATCCCGAGCTTTTTAATGCCATCGGATTCATACATGGTATGGGAACCCCGAATTGCTTCCATATTTCTCCGATATATTATACGGCGCAGTTCGACCGCGCAGAAAATATAGTACTTCAAAAATACTGCAAGGGAATTGTCGAAACCTCATACTTTGAAACCGGTGGCACTGTTTACACAGGCGAAGAATTCACCGTTACGGAAGAAGGCGACTATACCCTGTACTGCAAGGACAGCGACGGGGTCGAAGCTATCCAATATGTCCATGTGCCTTCGTTAAATACAGCGTATATATTGAACCTTTTAAGCGTGCCCTATGCCGATACCACGAAAATCGGCGTATTCGGCCGTATTGACGAGGACGTGACAATTACCACAGTAAAATTGGCACAGGGAGTACAGAATGTCTCATATTTTGCAACCGGCGGAGCAGACATAGGCAACAATGTAAGCAAACTCATCTTTTTTCAAGACGGAAGTGATATGCCGAGCGGTACCTATACATGGTACACAAAGGATTCAGACGGGAACGAAGCCATACAGTATTTCAAGATATATCCGGTCAGAATGCTTTCAATAAATGTTTCTTTGTCCGCTTCATCGGATTACTTTAGGCTGCCTAACCTTGTCGATAAAATCGATCCGCGTTTGCTGCCTATAATAAAGCTTTAATCAGGTTTTGATTGGCTGCCTGAATTATGGTAAAATTAAGGGCACACAGATTTAATCTCGCGCATTGCAGCCGAAATCCTGTACTGCGCTTCAAGAGATTAACTGTGTGCCTTATTTTTATAAATTAATTTTCGGGGAGAATGTTGAATGCCTGTTTTCAGTTGCCCTGTCTGCAAAAGCGGCCTTGAAAGGCTTTCAGCGGTTTATAGATGCAGAAACGGGCATAGTTTTGATATTGCTGCACAAGGATATGTCAATCTGCTTCCGTCGGATAAAAGCAGGGCGAACGCCGGAGATAATGCCCAAATGATTGCGGCTCGCAGCAGGTTTTTAAATAGCGGATATTACGCCTGCCTTAAAGACGCTGTTGCAATGTGCGTCCTTAAGGCAGTGGGGAAATCCGGTAAACAGCCGCTGGTTGTCGACGCAGGCTGCGGCGAAGGGTACTATACCGCCGGTATTGCGGACTGCTTAGCAGCGCACGGTATTGCTGCGTCGGTTTCGGGCATAGATTTGTCAAAGCGCGGCATCGCCAGAGCGTCCAAACGGTATAAAAACGTGCAGTTTGCAGTAGCGGGCATTTTTAATATGCCCTATGCCGACAATTCCGCCGACGTCATTGTCAGTATCTTTGCACCTTTGTGCGACAGCGAGTTCAGGCGTATTCTGAAGCCGTCGGGAACGCTTATTGTTGTTGCGCCGGGAAGAGATCACCTGTTGGGCCTTAAACGTGTCCTGTATGACAACCCATACTTAAACGACGAGGATAAATACTGCCCGCAGGGCTTTAGGTTTATAAATTCCCAGCGCATCAAAAAGGAAATAACGGTAAAAGGTGAGCATATATATGACTTGTTCACAATGACGCCCTATTTTTACAATACGCCGGCCGGGGCGGCGGAACGTCTAAAAGATATAAATGAACTTATAACCCCGATTGATTTTATTATAACCGAGCTGGAAAGACTGTGAAATGCCTATCTGGCTAAATCACAAATCAGGCATCCTGCCTTAATGTAAACTTAGAAAGCAGTTCATCGAGATGCTCTGCCTGACTTGACAACTCTTCACTTGCCGCGGCGCTCTCCTCAGCCGTAGCAGAGTTCGTCTGAACAACATTGGAGACGACTTCTACGCCCCTGTCAATCTGAGAAATGCTGGTTGCCTGCTCGTTAGAGGCGGCGGCAATATCAGAAATAAGGTTGGAGACCCTGTCGATATTGCTGACAATCTTAGAGAGCGCGGCCGCGGTTTCATTGGCAATCTGCGTACCGGCCTCGATTTTCTTAACAGAGCCTTCGATAAGAGCAGTGGTGTCTTTCGCGGCATTAGCACTTCTTGCAGCCAGGTTCCGTACCTCTTCAGCGACAACGGCGAATCCTTTACCGTACTGTCCTGCGCGCGCCGCTTCAACGGCTGCATTGAGTGAGAGCAGATTTGTCTGGAACGCGATATCATCAATTACTTTAATTATCTTTGAGATGTTGGCGGACGATTCATTGATATCGTTCATCGCATTAAGCATTTCATTCATATGGTTATTGCCAAGCATAGCGTTTTCTTTTGTGGTCTTTGCAAGCTCATTGGCTTCATTGGCGTTTTTAGCGTTGTTTTTAGTCTGAGTGGAGATCTCTGCAATAGAGGAGGTAAGCTGCTCGACCGAGCTTGCCTGTTCGGCTGCGCCGCGGGAGAGGTTCTGGCTACCGCTTGAAACCTGTTTAGCGCCGGCGGCAACCTGATCGGCCGCGATCCGGATACTGCTCATAAGCTCGTTGAGTGAATCGATAATATTGTTAAGGCTGTTAGAGATGTCTTCAAAATCGCCTCTATAATTTTTGACCCTTTCAAGGTCCAAATTGCCGTTGGCAATGTTTGAAAGCACGAATGAAATTTCGCTGGCGATTGTGCTTATTGTGCTGGCTGTATTGTTGACTGACTCAGACAGCCTGCCGAATGCGCCGTTGTAACTGCCGCTTACCCTGGCCTGCAGGTTGCCGGAGGATATCTGTTCCATGACATTTGAAATTTCATTTACCGGCTTTGCCATGTTATCATACGCGCTGTTGAAGGACTTAAGGATATTTGCAAACTCGCCCTCGAATTTGCTTGTATCACTGCGGTATTCAAGCCTGCCGTCCAACGCGGCGTTTGCAAGCGAGGTTGTTTCAGAAATCAGGTCGCTGATGGCCTGCATCATCTTTGTAAATGCCGGGGTCAGCTTGTCATTTTCACTGCGTTTGCCAGTATTTTCAAGCGTTTCGAGGCCGCTTATGTCGCCGTTTGAAACCTGAACAGAAAATGTCTGAATTGTTGCGAGGTTCTCCTGAACCTGGGCTATGGATTCGCCGAGCTTCTGGAAGTCGCCAACCATAACGCTGGAATCAGGAATTACGGTAAGGTCGTTTACTGCAAGCGCATTGAGGACGTTTGTGGTCTCATCAATCGGTTTTTCGATTGTGTCGAGGGTATTGTT
Organism: [Clostridium] cellulosi; assembly: GCA_000953215.1. NCBI lineage: Bacteria > Bacillati > Bacillota > Clostridia > Eubacteriales > Oscillospiraceae > Ruminiclostridium > [Clostridium] cellulosi. Next base: position 1,638,306 of record LM995447.1, on the reverse strand, counting down.
AATGCCGGAGACGATCTCTCTGTAACCGCCCTCAAACTTTGATTCATCTCCGCGTGTGCCTTTGATGTTGCCTTTTGAGCTTTCAGAAGTGATGAGATTGGTTTCTTCTATCAGGTTCTGAATAGTCTCCATCATCTTTATAATAGAGGGTATCATGTAATCGTTTTCAGACTTTTTGCCTATGCTTCTAAACTCTTCCAGCATGCTGGTATCGCCTTTTGAGACGCTGACAATGGCGTCCTCCAAGGCGACAAGGCTGTCGCGGACGGAATTTATATCAGACGCAAGCTCGCCGAAGGCGCCTTCATATTCGCTGTCAACAGATTTTGTGTAGTCGTTTACTGCGAGGCTGCGGGTTACATCCATGACATCGTTTAACGGTGAGGAAATCTTATCAAGCAGTGTGTTCATGCCTTCAATAAGGAATTTCCAGCTTCCCTGATAAGAGCTGGTAGAACAGCGTTCGTCAAGTTTTCCGCTTGCTGCGGCATTTATAAGGCGTTCGGTGTCATGCGAAAGTGAACGCATGGTGGAAATGATTTTTTGAAGTACCGGAGTCATCATATCGCCGCTGTCCTTTGAATGGACATTCATTGAAATATTGCCTTCGGAGATGTTGCTGATAACACCGAGAACATTATTCTTAATATCTGCGGCAAGAGAATCAAGCATTGTGGACATAAGGCCGAAATCGTCGGATGTTCTGATGTTGCTGCGGGCGTCAAGATGCCACATTGTCAGTTCATTGAGGGTGATGTACATTTTTTTAAGAGGTTTTGTTATATGTCTTGAGAGCATAAAACTCAGTATGATTGGGAAAATGACAGTAGCGGCAATGATAGAATATTTTATGGTCATGTCCCCTAAACTGGAAGCAATGACACCAAGTATAAGGTTAACGACCGCAATTGCAAAAAATGCCAGAGTTAATCTGCGGCCAACCGTGCCGAAACGCACCCTGTTCATGTTTTTGTTCTTACCCATCCTCATCAACTCCAATCGTAAATGTATTGTTGGCGCAATACTGTGATGCAGGGTAAAATACACAGTTTCAAGCGATGAAATGCGCCAGAAAAATGAATGTATACCTATTATAGTATGAAAACCGACATTTTTCCAGTGGATTAAATATATAAATGATAGCTGTTAACATACGAATTTAATAAATAAAAATTATATGATATTCACAAAAAAATGATACTAATACAATGCAAACATACACAAAATCGCATATTACAACATATAATTTAAATAAGAAATACGCTGCTGCGTAATCAAAGCGGCGCATCAGAAAATAAAGGTGTAAACATACGGGAAATAATTGCTTTAACTGAAAAGAGAAAAGTGTTCAGAAAAATTCTTAATGATATGCTGTTGCAGTTGATGGTGACAGACAGAACTAATTAAAATTAGCAAAAGATATTGACATACGCTAAAACCGATGTTATATTAAAATTAATATCTAAACCACTGAAGGGGAAGTAAAACCGCAAAACGGCATTAAGCGAGCCGGGGTATGGTGTGAGCCCGGTATGATACGAGGCGGAACAATGGGCCCCTGAGGGCGGGGCGAAAGGCGTTGTTGCCGAGTAGCTTCCGACGCGACTCCGGCGTTACTTGGGTGAGGGGTGTGTTGGCACCCTGCAAGAGTGCGCGCAGCTTTTAATGCTTCGCGAATCAAGGTGGTACCACGGGAAATAAAAGCCCGCCCTTGTGCATTTGCACAAGGGCGGGCTTTTTGCATTACATAACCTTATTTGCGCTGAATGAATGTATTTGCGGAATCCATTTATTCTCAACTATAAAATAATTTTATTTTATATAAATTACAGAAAAATTATTAAAAATTTAATCTGCCAGTTTAGTGAGAAAGGGATGAAAGCGATGTTCAGACCGACACTTGAAGAGGTGAAGGGTTATGCCGAAGAATTTGAGCGCGTTCCTGTTTCGCTTGAAATCTTTGCAGATACCGATACGACGATAGGATTGCTTTCAAGGCTTGAGAAACGCGCCGACTGTTGCTTTCTGCTTGAAAGTGTTGAGGGCGGCGAAAAGTGGGCTCGCTATTCTTTCCTTGGCATAGGCCCGTTTGATACGCTAACTGCGAAAAACGGCAAAGTTGTCATAAAGAGCGTTGACGGGACAGTTAAAATTTCAGACAACCCGATTGAAGTCTTGCGCAAAATGGTTTCAGGCAAAGCGCCGAAGCTTGATTATCTTCCGCGTTTTACAGGCGGGGCAGTTGGATATTTCGGTTACGACTGCGTGAGATACTTTGAAGATATTCCGGACGAGAATCCAGACGACGCCGGGTTCCCGGACTTTTGTGTAATGCTCGCCGACAGGATTTTTGTTTACGACAACATAAGGCAAAGCCTTATCCTTATAGCCAACGTAAAAACAGAAGGCAACATAGATGAAAACTACAGAAAAGCCTGTGAAACACTGACCGAGATGAGCCGGATTGTGAGGCAGGAGGGTGGGGCCCCGCTGCGCGGAAACAGTAAGCCATTCAAGATATCTGAGTGGAAGAGCAATATGACAAAGCAGGAATTTGAGCGGATGGTTAAATTGGCAAAAAGAAATATCGTAAACGGGGATATCTTTCAGGTTGTGCTTTCCCAGCGATTTGAAGCTGAAATTGAAGGAAACCTTATAGACACCTACCGGGTGCTTAGAACCTCCAACCCGTCGCCATATATGTATTATCTGAGGTTTGGCGATATCGAGATAGCCGGGGCGTCGCCGGAAACACTGCTTAGGCTCGAAAACGGGATACTTGAAACCTGCCCTATAGCGGGTTCCCGGCCGCGGGGCGAAACGCCGGAAAAAGATGCGGAACTTGAGAAAGAATTGCTAAATGATGAAAAAGAGCTTTCAGAACACAATATGCTCGTTGACCTTGCCCGCAACGACCTCGGAAAGGTGAGTAAATTTGGGACCGTTCGCTTAAAAAAATACAAGAATGTTGTCCGTTATTCCCAGATTATGCACCTGACATCGCTTGTTACGTCGGAAATATCGGAAGAGTTCGACGCTATTGACGCTTTGGGAAACATTCTTCCGGCGGGCACCCTGTCCGGTGCGCCGAAGGTGATGGCGATGAAACTTATCGACAAATACGAGAACCGACGCCGTGGGCCGTACGGCGGGGCAGTTGGATATATCGGCTTTGACGGCGGCATGGATGTATGTATAACAATACGCACGATCGTGAAAAAGGGCAATAAGGCTTATATCCAAGCGGGCGCGGGCATTGTAGCCGATTCGGTCCCGGAAAACGAATATTATGAGAGCTGCAACAAGGCAAAGGCCGTCCTGCTCGCCGCGCAAAAAGCAGTGGAAATCTGCTGATTTACGTTTAATAAAAACTGCAGTGAAGCCGCAAAAAGAGGGGGGAGGAAGAAATGATTCTGCTAATTGATAATTATGACAGCTTTTCCTATAACCTTTACCAGTATTTCGGCATGTTGGGCACAGATGTGCGGGCAGTGCGCAACGACCGCATAAGCGTCGGTGAAATAGCGGCATTAAAACCGACACATCTGGTCCTTTCACCCGGCCCGGGTTTTCCTAATGACGCCGGTATCTGCCTTGAAGCGGTGAAAAGGTTCGCGGGGGTTATACCAATTCTCGGGGTATGCCTCGGCCATCAGACAATAGGCCAGGCGTTCGGCGCAGAGGTAGTTCACGCGCCGAGGCTTATGCACGGCAGGACGAGCAAGATTACGGTAGACACCGGGTGCCCGATTTTTAAAGGGCTGCCGAAAACATTCGAAGCTGCAAGGTACCATTCACTTGTTGTCGGAAATGATGGGCTGCCGAAGTGCCTTGAGGTAACAGCGACTGACGATGAGGGCACCATCATGGGGCTGCGCCATAGGGAATACCCGGTTTATGGCATTCAATTCCACCCTGAGTCGTTTATGACCGAACATGGGCTTGATATCCTTAAAAACTTTATTGATATAACGCAGTAGCTCGCGAGGGCTGTGGATTTACGGTTTAAACTTTGAGCAAATTTTATTTACAAAGGAGGCAGTTATTATGATTAAAGAGGCAATTGCGAAGCTGGTCGACGGCATTGATTTGACAGAGCAGGAGGCATGTGCCGCAATGGATGAGATAATGAGCGGAACGGCAACGCCTGCTCAGATTTCCGGATATCTTACCGCGTTGAGGGCCAAGGGCGAAACAGTTGACGAAATTACGGCAAGTGCCCGTGTAATGCGCAGCAAGGCGCTTCCTGTGCCGGAGGGCAGGGACGCTATGGACATCGTCGGTACCGGCGGCGACTGTGCTTTTACATTTAATGTTTCTACCGTAAGCTCCATTGTCGCGGCAGCAGCCGGGGTCAGGATAGCAAAACACGGCAACCGCTCGGTTTCGAGCAAATGCGGCGCGGCCGACGTGCTTGCCGCCCTCGGCGTGAAAATTGATCTTACCCCAGAGCAGACCGGTGAGGTGCTCAAAAGAACAGGCATTTGCTTTATGTTTGCCCAAATCCACCATAAGTCGATGAAATACGCGGCGGGGCCGAGAAAAGAGCTTGGCATACGCACAGTGTTCAATATCTTAGGGCCCCTTTCAAACCCCGCTGGCGCAAGCTATCAGATTTTGGGCGTCTATGATGAAAAACTCGCCGAACCGCTGGCATGCGTTCTAAATAATCTTGGGGTAAAGCGCGCAATGGTTGTCTGCGGCGGAACAGACGGCAAGAGCATTGACGAGATATCGCTGTGCGGGGAAACAGTTGTCTGCGAACTGGATAACGGCAAGATTTGTAAGTATATCTTAAGCCACGAGGATTTCGGGCTGCCTGCCTGCACTCTCGCAAGTATAGAGGGCGGCGATTCAGAAGAAAATGCAAAAATCGCGCGCAATATTCTTTCCGGCGAAAGGGGCCCGAAGCGCGATACGGTGCTCGCAAACGCGGCTGCGGCGCTTTATTTGGCGTCAAAGGGCAGCTCGCTCAAAGAATGTGTTAATCTTGCTGCCGAGACTATTGATTCGGGAAAGGCCATGAGAAAACTCGACGAGTTTGTTGCGGCAACACAGGCATATTAAATTTTGATGTTAGGAGGGCGGCATCGTGATTCTTGACAGCATTTTTGAAAACCGAGCAAAACAGCTTCAAGGGTTAAAAGATACGCTACCCATGTCTGAGATTGAAAAACGTGCGGAGAGATATGCTGACAATCATAAAACAATTGATTTTGCCGCCGCGCTAAAAAATGGCCCGCTGTCGGTAATAGCGGAGGTAAAAAAGGCGTCGCCGTCAAAGGGGCTCATCTGCGCGGATTTTGACCCTGTAAGAATTGCCCGGGAGTATGAAAGCGGCGGTGCCGCCGCAGTCTCGGTTTTGACGGAAGAAACCTATTTTCAGGGCAGTTCCGCCTATCTTGAAGCGATAAGAAAAGAAATCTCGCTCCCGATTCTGCGAAAAGATTTTATTTTCGACGAGTGGCAGATTTGTGAGTCAAGGCTTATCGGAGCGGATGCAATACTGCTTATCGCTGCTATGCTAAGTGAAGAACGGCTCAAGTCGCTGCTTTCCTATACGCACGGATTGGGGCTTGAGGCTCTTGTTGAAGCGCACTGCGAACGTGAAATAGAGGCGGCGGCAAACGCCGGCGCAAAGGTAATCGGGGTCAACAACCGCAACCTTTATGACTTTTCCGTTGACACAGACTGCGCCGTAAGGCTTTCAGCGCTGCTGCCGAAAGACGCGGTGTTTGTTGCGGAGAGCGGGATAAAAAGCCGCGGGGACGCTTTAAAAATGAGAAGAGCGGGGGCGGACGCTATTTTGGTAGGCGAGGCGCTGATGACCGCGAAAGATATAAAAGCTGCGCTTTGCGAGTTGAGGGTGGAATGATGGCGAAGGTTAAGATTTGCGGGCTCAGGCGACGCGAAGATATAGAATATGCCAATACCCTTCTGCCCGACTATATAGGCTTTGTATTTGCAAACAGCAGGCGCAGGGTGACGCCGGATGAGGCAAAGATATTGAGCGCATTGCTTGATAAAAGGGTTGGAGCCGTTGGAGTCTTTGTCGATGAAGAGCCTGAAACTGTGTCAGATGTGGCGGCTAAATGCGGCCTTAAGGCAGTGCAGCTTCACGGCTTTGAGGACGCGGAGTATATAAAATCGCTCCGCAGGAAGCTCCCAAGGGAATGCGAAATCTGGAAAGCGGCGAGTGTAAGAAAACCGGAGGATATTGCGGCGGCGCCGCTTAAATATGTTGACAGGCTGGTTTTGGACGCCTACAGCCCAGACGCCCGCGGCGGGACAGGAAAGTGCTTTGACTGGTCTGTGTTGAAAAACACGAGGATTGGCCTGCCGTTTTTTGTTGCCGGGGGGATTAATACTGAAAATATCGGCGCGGCGCTTTCAGCCGCAAAGGGAAACGACTCGGCGTTCGGCATAGATGTCAGCAGCGGGGTTGAAACCGCCGGCCAAAAGGATTTTCAAAAGATGAAGAAGATAATTGCCGCGGTACGCGGGTTCAATAATTAAGCAAGGGAGGAATCAACATGGGGAATAAAGGCAGATACGGCGAATATGGCGGCCAGTATATTCCGGAAACGCTGATGAACGCGCTTATTGAACTTGAAAAGGCCTACGAGTTTTATAAAAAGGACCCTGAATTCAACGCGGAGCTTGACGCTCTTCTCAAGGAATATGCCGGCAGGCCGTCGCTCCTTTATTACGCCAAAAAGATGTCAAAAGACCTCGGCGGCGCCCAGATTTACCTCAAACGCGAGGACCTCAACCATACAGGCTCACATAAAATCAACAATGTATTGGGTCAGATGCTATTGGCCAAAAAGATGGGCAAAAAGCGCGTAATAGCCGAAACGGGAGCGGGTCAGCACGGGGTTGCAACCGCAACGGCCGCGGCACTGATGGGGCTTGATTGTGAGATTTACATGGGGCGCGAGGACACTGAGCGCCAAGCGCTGAATGTTTTCCGTATGGAGCTTTTGGGCGCCAAAGTCCACCCGATTGACACAGGCACGAAAACGCTCAAAGACGCGATAAACGAAGCTCTGCGCGATTGGGCCGCCCACGCCGACGACACCTTTTATCTCATAGGTTCAGTAATGGGCCCGCACCCATACCCCGAGATTGTGCGCGATTTTCAAAGCGTTATCGGCAAAGAGGTAAAACGGCAGATGAAAGACACCCTCGGCAGGCTGCCGGACGTGCTGATTGCCTGTGTCGGCGGCGGAAGCAACGCCATGGGGCTGTTCTATGACTTTATACCGGAAAAATCAGTTCGGCTCATAGGCGTGGAAGCGGGCGGCAAGGGAACAGATACGCCGCAAAACGCCGCGACGATTACAAACGGCACTGTCGGGGTATTCCACGGCATGAAATCGTATTTTCTCCAGGATTCCGATGGGCAGATAGCGCCGGTTTATTCGATTTCAGCCGGGCTGGATTACCCCGGGGTAGGGCCGGAGCATGCATACCTGCACGACATAGGGCGCGCCGAGTATGTCAGCGCGACTGACAAGGAAGCGGTCGACGCTTTCTGCTACCTTTCACGCGTCGAGGGCATAATTCCGGCGATAGAGAGCGCCCACGCGGTTGCCCATGCGATGAAGCTTGCCCCAACGCTTCCGAAAGACAAGGTTATCGTTGTCAACCTTTCAGGCCGGGGCGATAAAGATGTTGCAGCAATAGCCCGTTATCTGGGGGTGGATATACATGACTGACCGTATAGCCGAAGCCTTTGAACGGCAGAAAAAGCAGGGCAAAAAAGCCCTCATTACCTTTATAACGGCGGGCGATCCTGACCTTGAGACTACCGAGCGTCTTGTGCTCGCAATGGAAAAGTCCGGAGCAAATCTTATTGAACTCGGAATCCCGTTTTCTGACCCTGTGGCGGAAGGACCTGTGATACAGCAAGCCGACCTGCGTGCGCTTAAAAACGGCGTTTGCACAGACGATGTTTTTGATGCAGTGGCTAAAATCAGGGAAAAGACCCAGATACCGCTTGTATTTATGGTATATGTAAACTGCATTTTTGTTTACGGCAAGGAGCGTTTTTTCAAACGGTGCAGCGAAAGCGGCGTAGACGGCGTCATTATTCCCGACCTACCCTATGAGGAAAAAGGCGAGGTGCATGGTGAAGCCGCAAAATTCGGCATTAAGGTGATATCGCTTGTCGCCCCTACCTCTCGGGAAAGGATCGAGATGATAGCAAAGGACGCAGAAGGTTTTTTGTACTGCGTGTCATCAGAAGGGGTTACGGGTATCCGCGAAAGTTTCAGCACCGATTTTGACTCCTATTTTGAAACGATAAACAGATATGCAAAGGTGCCTACTGCCCTTGGCTTTGGCATTTCCAAACCAGAAGCGGCAAAGGCTCTGCAAAAATACACCGATGGCATTATCATAGGCAGCGCGATAATGAAACTTGTCGGTGAGGCTGCAAACGCCGACAGCGCAGTTGAATCAGTTTCGGAATTTGTCGGCAATGTCAGGAAGGCTATGGATGAATAATATTTGGTGCTCATTCGCCATATGCAGCCGTCAGTTTCGCTCTGTTAATAGAAGAAGTTATCCACTACGGAACCTGCGTAAATGTTTTTAGAAACTATGGGGCTGTTTAGTAGCAGCCCCTTCTTTTTTGCCATTTCCAACAGAAACAAATAGAAACAGTTATATATTTTTGAAAGAAAATCGGTAACTTTTTTAATAAAGTAAAGATTTTTTTGCTCATAAAGTGTATAATTTATATGTGCAGCTGATAATTAATAATCTTGGAAGAAATCAGAGGTAGATAAAATGTTTGATATAATTACTGATTCAACAGCCAATCTCCCTGAGGAGATAATTGATGAATTTGATATTAAAGTCATTTCTGTGCCTTACTTTATAGGAGGCAAAGAGTATCAGGGTTACGAAAAGGGAAAGAAGCCCCATTTGAAAGAGTTTTATGACGCAATGCGCAAGGGTGAGGTTGCGACCACCGCCCAGATGTCCCGAGAGTCTTGCCGCAATGCTTTCGAGTCATCTCTCGAAGAGGGGCGTGATTTTATATATATCGGATTTTCCTCTGCGCTCAGCGGCATGATGAACACCGCATCGCTTGTTGCTGATGAACTGCGGAAGGAATATCCGGAGAGAAAGTTTTACGTTATTGATTCGCTTTCAGCATCAATGGGCCAGGGCCTTTTGGTCTACTACGCCGCCGTTGCAAGACAAGAGGGCAAAGACATTGATGAGGTGAAAGCTTCTGTTGAGGAAAAAATACCGAAGCTGTGCCACTGGTTTACAGTAGACGATTTAAAATATCTGAAGCGCGGCGGGCGCATCTCTTCTACCACAGCATTGGTCGGTACGCTGATGGGCATAAAGCCGATTCTGCACGTTGACGACAAGGGAAGGATTGTCAGTGTCGGCAAGGTCAGGGGCCGCCGCAATTCCATTGAAGAAGTGTTTAAACGCATGAAAGAGAGATGTTTGGACACAGAGGACCAGATGATATTTATTGCGCACAGCGACTGCGAAAACGACGCAAAATACCTCGCAAGCCTTGTGAAAAATGAATATAAGGTGAAAGGTTTAAAAATCGGCTATATTGACGCGGTAATAGGCGCACATTCCGGACCCGGCACTTTGGCGGTCTTTTTCCTCGGCACCGAGAGATAATTAAATTCATCAGCCGGGAAAACAGCGAATGGGGAATCGCTGGGCCCGATATAGCAGGCGATATAGTATGCGTTTTTGATAGCTTCATAGGATTTTGTTCATTAACGGGGATAAAAAATGGGCATCTGTATAAAATACTGGATGGGCAGAAATAAATGGTTACTTGCTGTCTCTGCGATTGCAGCGGCAGCTTCTGTTTTTGCCGGCGGCGGTTCTCTTATCGCCGCGGCTTTTTATGCTGTCATCGTGGAGATATGTGCCGTCAGGTATCTTACATATAAAGGCGCCGAAAACAGGGACGACGTGTCCGAAACTGTAAAGAAACTCGGAGTAGGCAAAAGAGAATATTTTAATGCGTACATAATAATGTCGGCGGGGCTGACGGCCGTTTTTGCCGGAATTTTTGTGCTGTGCACATATTTGTCGGGCGCGGCGGGGTTCACGATTCATATACTGCCGGGTATGCTTGATTCGCACCAGACATTTTACTCGAACGTGTTTTTATATACGGTGGCTCTTTGCCTTGTTATAGTATTGCTGTGCGTTCTGGCGGTGCTGATAAACGGCAGCGACCCTGTAAAGCGCGCGATGCTCTTTATTTCGACCGCATATTGTACCGTTTTTCTGTATTTGTTATATTTGCTCTTTTTGCTGCTTGCCAATCTGGCAGCGGATGAAAGCTATGCGCACATGATTGCGGCGATAGCTGCCGCAGCGGTGGCTGTGATAATGGCCGTCGTCTATTTGATTGTGATATTCGTGTCGAAAAAGAGATTTTTGTCTGATAATAATAGCGAGAAAGCATAAGTGGTGGTAATAGCTTAATGAGTTTGGTTGAGGTCACAGGACTCACACATTCATTCGGAGATAAAAAAATATTCAATAATACGGAAATAAAGCTTTTCAGGGGAGATAAGATGGGACTTACCGGCAGAAATGGAGTCGGTAAAAGCACTCTTATCAATATATTGACAGGCATCGTGATACCAGACGAGGGTTACATAAAATGGAACCCGAAAGTGACTTACGGTTATCTTGACCAGCAGGCAAAGATAGATTCAGACATAACGGTAAAGGAATACTTAAAAGGCGCTTTCGACTACCTGTTCAAGACAGAGGAAAGGCTGAACGATGTAAACAACCGGATAGCCAAATGCAAAGATAAAAATGAGCTTAAAAAGCTGCTTGAGATTTCGGGCGAGTGCCAGAATATGCTGGAAGCCAACAACTTTTACGCCGTCAATAGTGAGATTGAAAAGGTTGCGGCGGGATTGGGCATAACAGCATTCGGGCTCGACACCCCTGTCGGCAGGCTCAGCGGCGGACAGCGCGCAAAGGTAATGCTTGCAAAGCTATTGCTCCAAAACCCGGATGTTTTGCTGCTCGACGAACCGACAAACTTCCTTGACAGGGAGCATATCGAATGGCTTGCCAAGTTCCTTATATCCTTTAAAGGCTCCTTTATTATCGTATCCCATGACTCGGGCTTTTTGAGCCGCGTTGTCAACTGTATTTCTGACATCGAATTCTACACAATAAGCCGCTACAATGGCACATACGAAAACTTTATGCGCCAGAAGGAGCAAAAAGCGGAAAACTACCTGCGCAATTATAATTATCAGCAAAAGGAAATTGCGAAGCTTCAGGATTATATAAACCGGAATATCGCAAGGGCTTCGACCACCGCAATGGCCCAGAGCAGGCGGAAGAAGCTTGAGAAGATGGAAAAGCTTGAAAAACCAGTTACTGCTGTCAAGCCCTCTTTTACGTTCCAGTACAAAACAATTTCAAGGAAGCCGTTGTTGAAAGTCAGGAGCCTTGAAGTCGGCTATACCGAGCCCCTTCTTCCTAAAATCACTTTGACCCTCCGCGCAGGGCAGAAGCTGGCCGTTACCGGCTTTAACGGCATAGGCAAATCAACGTTTTTGAAAACAATATGCGGGATAATCCCGGCCCTTTCCGGCAGCTTTCGGTATGAGCCGGATGTTGTGATAGGTTATTACGAGCAGGAAAACGTATGGGAGGACCCGGAAAAAACCGCGTTTTCAGAAATAAAGGAAGAATACCCGACGATGCGCGACAGGGAGGTCAGGGCGAGCCTTGCCCGCTGCGGATTAAGGCCTGAACAGGTCATGCAGAAGCTAAAGACACTTTCGGGCGGTGAACAGGCTAAGGTTAAGCTGTGCAAGATTATGCTGAAGCCCTGCAATCTGCTCATCCTTGACGAGCCGACGAACCACGTTGAGACGGTAGCGTTGATGTCGCGGCTGTAAGCCTTGATTTTACTGGGTTTTCGGGAGTACATCCAAGTTGTCTACTCAATCTAAAGAGGCGAAATACGTACATGGAAACAAATCGACGATTATTTTAGAGGTAAAATTTGAGCTCAAAAATTAGCAGGGTTGAGTTGACAGAATAGATAACGGCCTTTTTTTATAGGGGTTGAGGAGACAGGATGGATGTACATTTAATGCAGGTATACTCATTTTCTGAAAAGACTTTATTTATTATGTATATAGTTGTAATATGTTGAAATTGTTCGTTTCTTCGCATATAATAAAAATTGGAAATTTATGTTCTGCGGGGTATTCATAATGAACTACTTAACGACAAAACAAGCAGCTGAAAAATGGAATATATCCCTGCGCAGAGTTCAAGTTTTATGCGAACAAGGGCGCATTAAGGGCGCTGTACGCCTGGGATGGGCATGGGCGATACCTAAGGATGCTGAAAAACCTGCGGATTTGCGGATGAAGAAGATAAAAATAGAGGAGTAGAGTAGAATGGCAAAAGTTAAAAAATCAAAAAATGAAGTAAAAGAGCAGCCTATTGAACAAGTGCTTTGGGCAGCTGCGGACAAGCTCCGAAAAAACATGGATGCTGCGGAATATAAGCACGTTGTTCTCGGGCTTATTTTTTTAAAATACATATCAGACAGTTTTTATGATTTATATTATAAACTTAAAGAAGGCAAGGGCGAGTACGAAGGAGCGGACCCTGACGATCCCTATGAGTATCGTGCGGAAAATGTATTCTATGTGCCACCGCAGGCACGCTGGGATTATCTTCAAAGTCGAGCCAAGCTGCCGACGATCGGCAAAGATATAGACGAAGCTATGGAGGCCGTAGAAAAGGATAACCCATCCCTCAAAGGCGTTTTGCCGAAAGAATACGCAAAAGAAAAGCTGGACAAGCAGTCTCTCGGTGGTCTGATTGATTTGATTGGTACGATTGCGCTTGGTGACAGCGTTTCTAAATCAAGTGATATACTGGGGCAGGTATATGAGTATTTTCTTGGACAGTTTGCCCTTGCAGAAGGTAAAAAGGGCGGACAGTTCTATACGCCGCGTTCCGTAGTACAGTTGCTTGTTGAAATGCTCGAACCTTACGAGGGCAGAGTTTTTGACCCATGCTGCGGCAGTGGCGGTATGTTCGTTCAAAGCGAGAAATTCGTTGAAGCTCACAGAGACCACTATAACGGAAAATCAAGAGAGATTGACAAGCTTTTCGAGCGTGTTGTTTCTATCTATGGTCAGGAAAGCAACCAAACAACATGGCGGCTTTGCAAAATGAACCTTGCCATACGAGGTATTGACAGCACCAATGTTTTGTGGAACAGCGAAGGTTCATTTTTAAACGATGCTCACCCCGACCTTAAGGCTGATTTTGTGATTGCCAATCCACCTTTTAATGACAGCGATTGGAGCGGAGAACTGCTGCGGACCGACGGACGCTGGAAGTATGGTGTGCCGCCGGTATCAAATGCAAATTATGCGTGGATCCAGCACTTTTTGTATCACCTTTCGCCCAAAGGAACCGCCGGCTTCGTTATGGCTAAAGGCTCCCTTTCGTCAAAAACAAACGGCGAGGGAGAAATCCGCAAAAACATTATTGAAGCCGGTCTTGTAGATTGTATTGTAAACCTGCCGGCAAAGCTATTTTTGAACACCCAAATTCCCGCATGCTTATGGTTCTTGTCAAGGGAAAAGGAAACAAATCCGAACCACCCGCGCCGGAACAAGATTTTGTTCATTGATGCACGGAATATGGGAACTTTGATAAACCGCAGAACCCGCGAGCTCACCGATGATGACATCCGTAAAATAGCTGATACATATCGCAATTGGAAGAAAGACGACGGCTCCTATGAGGATGTCTCCGGCTTTTGCAAGTCCGCAACGCTTGATGAGGTGCGGGAACTCGATTATGTGCTGACCCCTGGCAGGTATGTCGGACTGCCCGAGGAAGAGGATGACTTTGATCTTGAGGAACGTGTAAAAAAACTGACCGCCGAACTAAAAGCTCAGATGGAAGAAAGCGTAAAGTTGGATGAGAGAATTAAGGAAAACCTTGCAAAAGTGGGGATTGAGCTATGACGGAGTGGAGAGAATGTAAATTAGGGGATGTTTGTAGTATAAAAGGAGGAAAACGATTACCTAAAGGTTCACTACTAAAAAAAGAACCTAATTCGCATCCATATATTAGAGTTAAAGATATGGGAAGAAAATGGATAAAAATTGATTCTGAATACAAATATGTCCCAGATGAAGTTTTTCCATATATTAAGAATTATACAGTTCATACACATGATATTGTATTATCTATAGTTGGAACAATCGGTTTAGTAGGTATTGTTGATTCGAGTTTAAACAATGCTAATCTTTCTGAAAATTGCGTTAAACTAATATGTAGGCACCAAGAATGTGATAATACCTTTTTATATTATTATTTGATATCAGATATTGGTCAAGCAGAGATCGATAAAGGTATAGTAGGTTCTACCCAACCCAAATTACCTATTTATAATATAAATAATATAAATATACCCCTTCTCCCGTTACCGGAACAAAAAGCAATTGCTGAGGTTTTATCCTCCCTTGACGATAAAATCGACCTTCTGACAAGGCAGAATAAAACATTGGAGGATTTGGCACAGGCTTATTTTAGAAAATGGTTTATTGAGGATGCGAGTGATGAATGGGAAGTTGGAAAATTAGGGGATGAATTCAATATTACAATGGGACAATCTCCTAAAGGAGAAACATATAACGATTTAAAGATTGGATTGCCATTTTTCCAAGGGAAGGCAGAATTTGGCTTTAGATTTCCATTAGAAAAACATTATTGCAGTAAACCCATTAAAATAGCTGATAAGTTCGACACTTTACTAAGTGTCCGTGCTCCGGTAGGAGCACTGAATATGGCCCTGTATAAATGTTGTATAGGGCGTGGTTTGGCTATTCCAATACATAAAAAGGGATACAAGCATTATACATTCTATAAAATGAAATCATTACAAGAATTATTCAATACATTTGATGATGATGGAACGGTTTTTGGATCTATTAGCAGAGAAAAATTTCTTTCGATTGATAATGTTATTCCTCCAGAGAAATTGGTGTGCTATTTTGATAATTTCGCGAAATATTTTGATTTAAAAATATATGAAAACACCGTTCAAATTCGTACTTTATCAAAACTTCGTGATACTTTGCTACCCAAGTTAATTAGCGGCGAGATCCGCGTTAAAATTTGAGGTGAGGTGTGAAAATATGCCTAAGCTTTGCGAATCTGAAATTGAAAAAATGGCGATAGAAGAACTGGTTGAATTGGGTTATACATATCTTTCCGGGCCGGATATAGCACCGGATGCACTTTTTGCCGAGCGCAACAGTTACAGTGAAGTTCTGCTAAGAAAAAGACTGACCGATGCGGTAGTGCGTCTTAATCCCAATCTTTCCTATGATGTGGTTTTGGAGGCAGTAAATAAAGTTGCACGCATAAGTTCTTCAAATCTGGTAGTAGACAACGAAGCATTTCATAAAATGCTGGTTGATGGTGTGCCTGTCGAATACCGCAAAAACGGAGATATTGTTGGCGATTATGTAAAGCTTGTGGATTTCTTGGAAGATGGAGTTGACAACAACGAATTTCTTGTAGTCAACCAGTTTACCGTTATTGAAAACAATAACAATAAGCGGCCGGATATTCTTCTTTTTATCAACGGTATTCCTATGGTGCTGTTTGAACTTAAAAATCCGGCTGATGAAAACGCCACTATTCGCAAAGCTTACGAGCAAATCGGAACATACAAAGCCGCCATACCAAGTCTTTTTACATACAACGAAATATGCGTTATTTCCGACGGGCTGGAGGCAAAAGCAGGTTCGTTAACCGCTCCATTCTCTCGTTTTTCCACATGGAAAACAAAAGACGGGCTGAATGAAGCCTCACGGTTTGAAGATCAGCTTACCACGCTTATTCACGGGCTGTGCAACAAGAAAACCCTACTCGACTATATACGAAATTTTGTAACCTTTGAAAAGAGCAGAACCGAGGACAAAGAGACAAAGATAATAAAAGTTGAAACAGTCAAGAAAATCGCTGCTTATCACCAGTATTATGCGGTTAATAAGGCTGTAAAAAGCACTATTGAAGCGGCGAAAGCTGGTGGTAGCAAAAAAGCCGGTGTTATATGGCATACTCAAGGATCCGGAAAATCCCTTTCTATGGTTTTTTATGCTGGAAAACTGGTACAAAACCTTAACAATCCAACTATAGTTGTTATTACGGACAGGAATGATTTGGACGATCAACTCTTTGATACTTTTGCTGGAAACAGCGACCTTCTGCGCCAGCCGCCGAAGCAGGCGGAAAGCTGCGAGCATTTAAAAGAATTATTAAAGGTAGCATCCGGAGGCATAGTTTTTACCACTATTCAAAAATTCATACCTGATAATGACAGCTCGGTTTATGAGCTTTTGTCGGAAAGAGACAACATAGTTGTTATAGCCGATGAAGCGCACCGCACGCAGTACGGCTTTAACGCGAAACTCAGAGATATAAAGGACGAAAACAATCAGGTTGTGGGGCAACGTATAGCTTATGGTTTTGCCAAATATATGCGCGATGCCTTGCCAAACGCTACTTTCATAGGTTTTACCGGTACACCGGTAGAGAAGCAGGATGCCAACACGCCGGCGGTATTTGGCAATTACATTGATATTTACGATATTGCCCAAGCGGTTGAAGATAAGGTGACAGTTAAAATATATTATGAAAGCCGTCTGGCTAAAGTCAACCTCACCGAGGAAGGCAAAAAGCTGATTGAGGAGTTCGACAGGGAACTTGAAGAAGTAGATGAAAAAGACGAAGCAAAAGCCGCAAAAATGAAATGGGCAAAGCTGGAGGCTATTGTCGGCAATAAAGAACGACTTGCCACTCTCGCAAAAGACATTGTTACGCATTTTGAAGACCGGCAGAAAGTATTTGAGGGTAAAGCGATGATTGTTGCCATGAGCCGTAGAATCGCCGTTGATTTGTATAATGAAATCATAAAGCTTCGTCCCGAGTGGCATAGTGACGATTTGGATAAAGGTGTTATCAAAGTTGTTATGACATCCTCCAGTTCTGATGGTCCGGAAATGCAGAAACACCATACTACTAAAGAGCAGCGAAAAATGCTTGCACAGCGTATGAAAGATGAAAATGATTCGCTGAAAATTGTCATCGTGCGCGATATGTGGCTGACTGGCTTTGACGTTCCATGCCTCAACACCATGTATATCGATAAGCCGATGAAGGACCACAACCTTATGCAGGCAATAGCGCGCGTAAACCGTGTTTTCAAGGATAAGCCGGGCGGGCTGATTGTCGATTATATCGGGATTGCCCCAAACCTAAAAAAAGCTTTAAGTTTCTATGCAGAGAGCGGTGGCAAGGGAGTACCTGCTGAAACTCAGACAAGAGCTGTTGAAATTATGCTTGAAAAGCTGGAAGTTGTCCGGCAAATTTTGCATGGATTTGACTATTCAAGTTTTTTCAGCGTGGAGGTAAAAGATAAGCTCTCTATTATTCTTCAAGCTGAAGATTTTATCTTATCTGCAGAAAACAAAAAAGCACGTTTTATTAAAGAAGTAACCCTTCTAAGCCAAGCCTATGCACTTGCCAAACCTGATAAGGCGACGGTTAAACATGCAGAGGAAATAGCGTTTTTCCAAGCAGTTAAGGCAAGACTCACTAAATTTGAAACAAGCGGCGAAAGTGGCATAAATTACGATTCTGTTATAAAAAATATTGTTGATTCGGCTATTGTATCAGATGAAGTTGTAGATATTTTTGATGCTGCTGGTATTGAAAAGCCGGAATTGTCCATTCTCTCAGATGAATTCCTTATGGAAATTAAAGGGATGAAACATAAGAATCTGGCTATTGAGCTACTAAAAAAGATTTTGTCCGATGAAATAAAAGTACGTTCAAAATATAACCTGACAAAATCAAAATCACTTATGGAAATGCTCAGTTCAGCCCTTAAACGGTATCAGAACAACCTGCTTACAACCGCTGAAATCATAGAAGAGCTTATCCGCATTGCTAAGGAAATTAAAAACGCCGACAGGAGGGGCGAGGAACTCGGCTTGTCCGAGGACGAGCTTGCTTTTTATGATGCGCTTGAAACCAATGATAGTGCGGTTAAAGTCTTGGGTGATGAAACCTTGAGAACAATTGCCCGCGAACTTGCAGATAAAGTGCGTAAAAATGCCACAATTGACTGGACATTAAAAGAAAGTGTCCGCGCAAAACTGATGGTATTGGTTCGCCGGACATTAAATAAATACGGTTATCCGCCTGACAAACAGCAGCGCGCCGTGGAAACGGTCATGAAACAGGCAGAAAACTTAGCGGATGTATGGGCTTCACAAGGAGTGATGTATGATACGAGGCCTTTATCAAATCTTCCAAAAGTCGCGGAAGAAATGAGTAATTAGAGTTTGAGTGTTAGAAAGGTGTTGAGACAAGATGTTGAGTGGTTATTTTGAGAACTGTTACGGGATAAAACAGTTCACTTTACCTAATATAAATTTTAAAAAATGCAATAAAGCAATAATTTATGCGCCTAATGGTGTAATGAAGACTTCTTTGGCAAAAGTTTTTGAAGATATTTCTAAAGGAACAGCAACATCCGATCGTATTTTTAAGGATGCTGTGAGCCGTTATTCTATTACATATTATGCTTCGCACTATGAATATTCGTCATCAGGCGGTAACGCTATTCCACAGTCGGATAACATCTATGTGATAAATTCATTCGCAGATAAGTTTGAATTTAGTAAAGAGACAGTCGGCACACTTCTTGCCGATGAAGGAACTAGAAATCAATATAATGTTCTTATGGGAAAGTTGAATGACATTATTACTGAGATTTTAAATAAGCTAAGAGAAATAACTGGTCTAACTAAACCTCAAATTAAAATAAAACTGATTGAAGATCTTGGTTTACAAGCCACAGCCGATTGGCCAGATATTATGGAAGCAATTAGGCAGATAGAGAATAAGAATTATGAATTCCTGGATGAAATTCTCTATTCAGAACTATTTAATGACAAAACTATGGCTGTTTATGAAAACCCTGATTTTAAACGCCATATTACAGAATATATTGATAATCTTGAAAACCTACTTCGAAATAGCTCATTATTAAATACGCATTTTACAGAACGAAGTGCAGAAGAATTAAGTAAAAGTTTTACAAATCACAATCTGTTTGAGGCTCAACATAAGATTCTTCTTAGAAATGGGAGGCAAGTTAATAATCTTGCCGAGTGGAAGGAACTTGTACAACAAGAGCTTGACCAATTATACCAAACGCCTACACTAGCAAAAACGTTTGAAAAATTGAAAAAATTATTCTCCAAAAATGCGGAATCTGCAAAAGTTCGTGAAATTATCGTTGCGCATAGGGAAATTATTCCTTTACTCAGAGATATAGCAACATTAAAGAAACAAACATGGTGTAACTGTTTTGAACGCCTTGAAAGACCATTTATGGAATATTATAAGATAATCGCTGATTTTAAAGAAGAAATTCATAATCTATATGAAAAGGCATCAGCACAATCTGAACGTTGGGTAGAGGTAGTGAGTGAATTTAACCGAAGATTCCGCGTACCATTTACTGTAAAAATCACAAATAAGTCAAATTTTGTTTTAAAAGATGAGGCTCCAAATATTGAGTTTGAATACACTCGCGGTACTGGTGACAGCAAAGAGTCTACAGTTTTACATAAAGAAGACTTGATGGTTTCTTTAAGTATGGGTGAGCGTAGAGCACTGTATCTACTTTATATATTGTTTGATTTAGAGAGAATTAGAAAACAAGCTAGGGAAGGTGGTGGACAATACCTTATTATTGCGGATGATATTTCCGATTCCTTCGATTATAAAAACAAATATGCAATTATCGAGTACTTATGTGATCTTGCTGAAACAAAGGGAATCGATTTACTTATGCTTACACATAACTTTGATTTCTTTAGAACCGTTAAGTACAGGTGTGGTGTTAGCCGGGAAAACTGTTACATAGCTCAAAGAAATGACGATGGTATTATTAGTATAGCAGAATTTAAGTATCAAAAGGATTTCTTTAAAAATGTTATTCGTTCGTCTATTCAAAATGGTAATTTAGACAGTGACTTTAAGAAAAAATGTCTGATTGCTAGCATTCCATTTTATCGTAATTTAGCTGAATATAGCGGAAGTACTGACGATTATGAAAAACTGACATGCTGTCTCCATTATAAAACGGCACCCCTTGATACTTCACGATTGATGGTGTCGGATATATGGGGAGTTATAAGTCAATTTCTCGAAAACGAGACCCTTAAGTCTGACGATGAGCCTTATCTACAATTACTTCAAAATCTTGCAATAAATATACTTAAAGACAACGATGAAGTTTCTTTGGAGAACAAACTTGTCCTTTCAATAGCAGCAAGAATTGAGATTGAGAAATTTATGAAAGCCAAAATCATTGAGCACGAAGGGACTTGTCCTGATGCAAAAGATAATCAGACAAGAGAATGGTTTAATAAGTCGAAGCAGTATTTGACAGATGACGAAAAAGAGATCATTGAAGAAATTAACTTGATAACACCTGAGAGCATTCATCTTAATTCTTTCATGTATGAACCTTTGATCGACATTTCCTCATGGAATTTAATAGAAGTATATAGAAAAGCTCTTGCATTACAGGCAAGTAGTCAAGACAGTTAACGGGAAATTAATAAATTTATTAAATAATTAACATTGCTATGAATAGCATAATCGCAGGATTAAAAACAATAATAACCTACTATTATCCCAAAACACCCCCAACGGGTGTTTTTTATATATGTGAAATTTGATTTATCAATCCAGACAAGGAGGTGATGCCTATGCTTGTACTGATAAAGATATTCTGGCTTTAATAACAACCAAAGGAGGAAATCAAAATGATCGGCATTGAACAATACCGAAAAATCCAGGAGTACAAAGAACTTGGACTTGCTCAGACAAAAACCGCAAAAGCACTGGGGATAACCTATTCTTCTGTCAGTAAATACTGGATTATGAGCGAAGAAGATTATGTAAGGGAAGCTGAAAAGGAAAGGTACCACATGGATAACTACCGTCAGTACATACTGGAACATTTGAAAATTTGTCCACAAATGAGGGATACAAACATCTATCTCAAATTGGTGGAGGCCTTCCCTGATCTACAAGTTAAACGAGCTACATTTTACCGCTATATGAAAGCCTTAAGGGAACAGCACGGGTATCCGCATGCCAGTAAACGTAAAACCTCACCCCGTGAAATTTCTCCACCGGGATATGAAGCGCAGACGGATTTTGGTCAATACAAACTTAAGGATATGTACGGGCGAATTGTACGAATATATTTCTTTTCCATGGTTCTGAGTTATAGCAGAATGAAATTTGTTTATTTTTCACCGGATCCCTTTACAACCAAAACAGCCATTAAAGCTCATAACTATGCATTCCGATATTTTGGAGGAAGAACCACAGACTATTCTTTATGACCTTGACCGTGTCTATGTAGTCAGTGAAAATCTGGGGAATATCATATTCGTACCCGCCTTTGAAGAATATGTTAAGCGTATAGGTTACAATGTTTCGCTATGTAGACCAAGAGATCCTCAAAGTAAAGGCAAGGTTGAAGAGGTGATTGGATACATAAAGCAAAGTTTTCTTGAGGGCAGGATATACACCGGAATTGATTGCCTTAACAGTGCTGCCCTTGCATGGTTGGATAGGGAAGGCAACGGGCGAATACATACTGTGACCAGAAAAGTGCCGCGTGAAATGTTCATGGAAGAGCAAAAATACCTGCTCCATGTCAAACCTTATTCCGAAGTATCAAGCACTGTGGCCTCCTTTGATAAGGATGGAGTGGTAAGTTATAAAGGCAACCGTTATCTGATTAATACAGGTATGATGGATGCTCATAAACGCATTCGCATTGAAGATGATGGTGAAATGCTTTTGTTCTATGATGCTGAAACAAATGATTTATTGGCTAAATATCCAGTCACAAAAGATACCGGGCAGTTGTTCAAACCAGAAGAAAATTACAGCAGAGACAGGGTTTCTTTAACCATCATAAAACAATATTTTGCAGAATACGAAATAGCTCAGGAATTCATCCGGCTTATGGAGTTACAGCAACCAAAATATTTTAATTCCCATTGTATTCGAATAAACCGGATGACAAAGTTTTATACAATTGGACAATTGCTTGATGGAATAGAATACTGCATTGATACTGAACGCTGCAGTGCCTATGAGCTTTTGGCTTATCTCATGTATCAGTACGGAGAGCATATAGCTAAGAAGTTTTTGCCGAATCAGCAGTATTTTAACCATATGGCGAGGAGTAAAGAAATAAGGAGGGAAATCGATGGCTGATATAACAGAAATCCGTGAATTGGCCCAAAAGCTCAACCTTTGGAATATCGCAAGGGGATATATTGATTTGAATGATGAGAAACTATCAAACCTTGACTATCTTAAGATGGTGTTAGAAAAAGAATTGGAGATTAGGGCCAGACAAAAACACACCAAGCTGAGGAAGGCAAGTAAGCTTCCAAACAAAGCATTTGACGCATCGGACTCAAACAAGGGCTTAAAATGGCAGATTAAACAGTTATCCAACCTGACATGGCTTAAGGAAGAGCAAAACTTAATCCTGCTGGGAAAATGCGGGACGGGTAAGACCGGTCTTGCAGCGCAACTTGGAGAAACTGCAATCAGCAATGGACATAAAACCTATTATGCGCCTTTTGATAATTTTATCGCAGTGGCAGAAAAGAAAGCCACAAATCCAAAAGCAGAAGCGATCTTTTCTTATATGCAGGAATGTGACTTAATTATTATTGATGATGTCTTTTATGTGGAACCAACCAGGGCAGAACTGCAGGTTTTCTACCGGGCAGTTACCTTTCTTAATGAAACCAGAAGCATTATTTTTATAACCAATCGTGAACTGTCAGCATGGATAGATGCAGCTGAGGATAAGCATCTTTGCCAGACTTTATTGGACAGAATGACGGTCAATTGTCAAATTGTTCGTTTGACTGACAAGTAAATAAAAACACTCACTTCTTTTTTAATAGGGGCAAATACCTCGTTTGAAAACAATGCCGAAAAACGGCTTAAAATAGATGCAAAAAATCTCACGAAATTCAAAGAACTGCTTAACTTTTGAGATTTTCTGCAGTTTATAGGGTAGGGGGGTCTAAATCTCTACCGCTTTTCACCCCGGAAACGGGCGGGGGTCACGCGCGAAAAATCGCAGTTTCAAACGGTGTCATGAAATATTCCGCAGGGTTCATTGGAATAACCGAGGAAAGAAATCAATCGTATGGAGATGCGTCAGCAGATTGGAAAACACCGGTTTGTTTTGTACCGCTTCCACTATACTTGAAGATACGCTTAAAGAGAAAATTGTAGAGGCCATCAATGTAGCGGTCAGCGGAAAAAACTCTTTTCTGGCTATACTGAAAAAGAATATTGAAACCGTATTAAGCGAGGATTTGGATGAGAGTACAGCAGATATTGATAAAAGGCTGGAAGAACTCCAAACCGAGTTGATCCAAAAGGCAAATTCAAAGGAAGCATACGATAATATTGTCAACGAGATTTACCGCTTACGGGACTTAAGGCAAGAAACACTTTCAAGAAACGCTCTCCGTCAAGATAAGAGGGATCGGATTGCTGAGATGACGGACTTTCTTAACACGCAAACCGGTGATATTACGGAGTTTGATGATAAACTGGTCAGAAAACTAGTTGAAAAAGCAACGGTATATGATGACAGGTTAATGGTAGAGTTTAAGTCGGGATTAGAAATAGAAGTGAATCTATAGGATTAAAATAAGATTGCCGCCAGTTGAGGAGGAAACCTTCTTAATTGGCGGCGTTTTTATTTTTATACAAATGTATAAACAAATATATAGACAAATAAATATTTTTCATGTATAATTGTAATGAGGTGGTGAATTATGGATATTAGAATAGACAGCTTAATTCCCTTTGATTCATTGAAAACCAATATAGATCATGTATTCTCTGTTGTTGAGAAGAACGGAAAAGTTGTTCTGCTTAAAGATAATAAGCCGGTTTATATAGTCTTAAAATACGATGAAAATAATTTAACTGACGCAGGAATTGGCATGAGCGAAAAGCCTAACTATACGCTTCATGAAGCTATGAGAATTGTCTTATCAGAGGCGAAAAACAAAACGATGCATGCTGCTGAACTTGCCGATGAGATATATAAGCGTAGGCTGTATTTAAAAAAGGATGGTAGCAAGGCGGAGTATACACAGATAAGGGCGAGGTGCGGGCATTACCCGGATATGTTTGAAGCACTGCCAGGCAACTACATTAAGTTGAAGGAGGATTAGAATGTATATCTGTAATGACTCCGTTTGTGACCCAGTTTGCGATTTTTGCTGGTTTTGTGAACATGACGAACATGGTGTACCCACGTGTTGTACAAAGGGAAAGATTGAGGAATTTGATGATGGTTTAGGATATTGCGATGAATTTAAATGCAGTATACATGAAAAACAGCCGTAATGTGGATATTGAAGCGATTGCCAGTTTACTAAGCGTGATTTATAGTGATGTCTTTTATCCTTACCAACAGGCTTTTTCTGAAACATATTTTTCAGTGAAAACTGATTATAATCGATTGTTAAGATGAAAGGAATGATAAATATTGGCTCAAATACAATCATTGATGCGGGCTGTAATAAACTTTTATAATTTTAATAACAGAAATGCTCCCGTAGTAATCACGAGAGTAAAAGAACACGACAGTGAAAGAATGTGCATGGACAGACTAGAAAGAGCGATTCTTATCTCATGTGATGAAGACTGCAAGGCAACTCCATCAAGATATGCAATATGGGGAGAAGACATCCGTAGCCTTAGTATTGCTGCAAAAGAAGCGATGAAAAACGGGAACATCGAACAAGCAGAAAAATTATTGAATCAAGTTATTAATAGTATGGGCGCATTTATAGACGCTCAATTGATACTAAGCAATTTACCTGGAAACATTAACTTTGTAAAATCCAAAGATATTATTAAATCCTATATTGCCAGCCTGCAAGAGAACAGCGAGGTGTCAGATTCTGAAAAGGACTATTTAATTGACAGCATGAAAGAGATAATGAATAGCATTGAGTAAAGTGACTGATTAATAAAAGAGCTATTCATCAAGCAGCCATAAGTCGGGAATTTAATTCCTTATTAGATAAAGTCAGTGCTATTTTAGGAGGTGAGCAAATGCTGAGTATTGAAGAGTATATTGCTCGTAGAAAAAAAGAGGATAGACTCAATGAATTTGATATTGAAGCACGTTCTCAAAATTTAAAAATTTGTGTGGATTACGTATTTGAGTACTTTAACAACTATTTGAATACTACTGAAGCCGAAGAAAAAACAGTACTTCATAGTGAAAAATTAGACAAGTATCGTAAGCAGCTTCAAGATTATGAGCCTGAAATTAGAGAATGGGTGGTGGGTATTTACGATGAACATGGAAAACAGATCCACAGGTATATCGGTAATATACTGAGAGAGTATGAACTGTTTTTCCTATATAATACGGACAGCGAGTTTAGAAATATTTCATATGATTGCTATACTAAACTTATTAAAAAACTGCCATTTCTTAAAGATCAGACTGAAATGCTTTTCCTTTTTATCAAAGATTATCATCGGGTTCAAAGCCAAAAGCATTTTGAGTTTGGAGTACCGACAATTACTGAAGAAATTAGTGATTGGATCAATAATACATGGACAAAATATCAGGTTAATCTTCTTGCTTTTGCATATGATTGGATAAATAATTTTTATGATAATGAGGAAATTTGGCCTTCAACACATAGAAAGAAGAGTCAATATACTTGGAGAAAGTATGACTACGATTATAAGCAGAAAAGTAATCTCTTTAATATTGATTCACTATACAGAAGAATGCCGAAAAAGCCTTTTATAAAAGGCAGAAAGCAGGAATTTGAAATTCTGTTTATGTATTATTGGCTTCATTATGTGGAAGGTGATGACGAAGGATATTGGCAGCAATATTTAGAGACTGTTTTGCCAGTATTAAAAAGGGCGTAGCACAGGAGGTGTTCCAATTGCAGATACAAAAAGTAAGAATTGTTTCAAATAATATATGCTTCGGTCCAGAACCACTTCCTGATGACGAAGTGGAACAGCATTTGACCATTTCTGCTAATGGCGAAATATGGTTTACAGGGTATAAGTATGGAAATGGTTTTGGTCGGTTCGAGATTTCTAGAAAGCAACAGTTTAATATAGGAAAATCCGCAGTAAAGGAAATATTGGAGCTTTTCTCACAGTATATAGAAAGTGACCAATTGACTTACTATGCTACTGATATAGGGAACTTGGGAAATGAAAATTACAGATACGGACGGTAAATCTCATAATTTTAAGGGAGCACTTTGTGGTGGAGTGACGGTTGGCGATACTGATCTGACATATTATTTGCGCGAACAAATTCCAATTCAAAACTTGTTCGTTTTTGAGGATAATTTAGTGGATCTAAATGAGGATTAAAAAGGCTTATATACATGGTTATTAAGCATCCGTAATTAGCGGATGCTTCTCTATTTAAATGAAGAAACAGCTCCGATAAAAATGTTAATGAAATATTTTATTTTAAATTCATATATCAAATTGACATTTTTCGATTTGACGCATATAATATATCATATCGAAGTTTTTAGATTTGAGGTGATGTTATGGACTACTACTTGGAGAACACGAAAGTGTTTAAAGCGTTGGGAGATCCCAAAAGAGCGATGATTGTAGATATGCTTTCCTGCGGGGAACTTTGTGCCTGCAATATTCTGGAGAAGTTTGAAATGTCCCAATCCACACTGTCTCATCACATGAAAATCCTGTGTGAATGTGGGATTGTTAAAGCGCGGGAAGAAGGTAAATGGACGTATTACTCTCTGGATGATGATACTATCAGCAAAACAAAACAGTTTTTCTGTGCTATCACTTCCAATAAGGAAAATTGTATTTGCAAAGATAACTCAATTTGTTGTAAGGGGTGTAATGAAAATGAGTAAATGTTGTTGTTCTTCCGAGAATTGTTGCCAGCCGCAGCCGAAAAAACCGATCAACATAGATTTTCTGTATCTGGACACGACCGTTTGCGGTAGATGCCAGGATACTGAAAAGGCACTGGATGAAGCAGTTTCCAGCGTAGCCGTGGTACTTAATGCGGCAGGTTATGAAGTCAAGGTAAACAAAGTAAATATTACAACGAAGGAGTTGGCAATTAAATATCAATTTATCAGTTCGCCGACCATCCGCGTGAATGGAAATGACATCGCAGTAGAGCTCAGAGAATCACTTTGCGAGGATTGTGGAACGCTTTGCGGAGATAATGTTGACTGCCGTGTATGGGTATATAATGGAGTCGAATACACGTCCCCTCCAAAGGAATTGATTGTGGACGCCATCCTGCGCGAGGTATATAACACCGGGCAACGTGAGCCTGAGCGCAAAGCCTATCAGCTTCCTGAAAATCTAAAGAAATATTTTATAGCCAAGGCATACAAGGATAAAGCTGAACGGTGTGAGAAAGGCGGTAATACGATATGAGCAGAGAAAAAACACAAGGAATCGGTTTCTTTGAAAAATACTTAACGGTTTGGGTGCTTCTTTGTATGGCAGTGGGTATCCTGATTGGAAAGTTTTTGCCCGGAATCCCGGCATTTTTGGGACGTTTTGAATACGCGAACGTATCAATACCTATGGCGATTCTAATCTGGCTTATGATATATCCGATGATGCTGAAGGTGGATTTTCAAAGCATTAAAAATGTTGGGAAAAATCCTAAGGGGCTTTTTGTTACATGGATAACCAACTGGCTGATAAAGCCTTTTACCATGTTCGGCATCGCGTGGCTGTTTTTCTTCGTAATTTTTAAACCTCTAATTCCGGCAGAATTGGCACAAGACTATCTTGCGGGAGCAATACTTCTTGGAGCGGCACCGTGTACAGCGATGGTATTTGTATGGAGTTATTTGACCCGTGGCAACGCGGCTTATACCGTTGTGCAGGTGGCAACAAATGATATTATCATCCTCTTCGCTTTCACACCCATAGTTGCGTTTCTTCTGGGTGTTGGCGGTGTCACCATACCTTGGGACACTCTTATTTTGTCCGTAGTATTGTTTGTTGTTATCCCGCTGGCTGGCGGAATAATCACCCGTAATACCATCACAAAAAAGCGTGGTCCCGAGTATTTTGAAAAGAGTTTCATACCGAAGTTCGGAAATATCACGACCATAGGTCTATTGCTGACATTAATAATAATCTTTTCATTCCAGGGCGATGTAATTCTGAATAATCCACTGCATATTGTTTTGATTGCCATACCGTTGATTCTTCAGACTTTCCTAGTCTTTTTCATTGCATACCTGGCAAGCAAGGCTATAAAACTGCCCCATGAGATAGCAGCGCCTGCCGGTATGATTGGTGCCTCAAACTTTTTTGAACTGGCAGTTGCCGTCGCGATTTCATTATTTGGAACACAAAGTCCGGCTGCACTTGCCACCATTGTAGGGGTTCTGACGGAAGTACCTGTTATGTTGATATTAGTGAAGATAGCGAATAATACAAGGCACTGGTTCCCTGCGGAAAGGAGTGTTTAATATGAAGAGTAAAGAATATTTTGACCGAATATCAAACGAGTGGGATGAAATAAGACAATCTTTTTTCTCCGACAGTATCCGGGAGAAAACGTGCGAGGCTGCACAGGTAAAAGAAGGTTTGACTGCTGTTGATGTCGGCGCAGGTACCGGCTTTGTAACGCAGGAACTGCTTAACAGAAAGCTTCGCGTAGTAGCAATCGACCAGTCGCAGGAAATGCTTGATGTATTAAAGCAGAAATACAGTTCTGTCGGTGAGATCGTCTGCTTACAGGCGGATGCATATTCGCTTCCTCTGGAAAGTGACAGCGTCGATTATGTGATGGCAAATATGTTCTTGCATCATGTTGAAAATCCGGGTCAGGCGATTTCAGAGATGACACGCATACTGAAGCCCGGTGGTAAATTAGTGATTGCTGATCTGGACCGGCATGATTATGAGTTTTTACGCAAAGAACAGTTTGATGTCTGGCTTGGCTTTGAACGCTCGGATATCAGAAAATGGTTTACCGAAGCGAACTTGTCCAATATAAAAATTGAAGACTTAAATGAACAATGCTGCTGCGATTCCTGTGAATCCTGCAGTAGTGCCGCAATTAACATCTTTATTGCTTCAGCTGAAAAATCATCTATATAAAAGGAGTTGTTCTTCATGAAAAAAATGAAAATATTTGAACCTGCGATGTGCTGCCCAACCGGACTCTGTGGCGTGGGAGTAGACCCTGAACTTTTGCGTATCTCTACAGTGCTTGATACGTTAAAAAAACATGGTGTAATTGTTGATCGCTTCAACCTTAACAGTGCACCTGCTGAATTTATCAAAAATAAGACCATCAATGCCTATATCAATGAAAAAGGAACAGAGGGATTACCGGTAGTTATGGTTGATGATGAGATTGTTATTACTGGCCGCTACCCTACCAATGAAGAGTTCACCAAGCTGCTTGATCTTCCCGGAGATGTGTTGGGAGTGAAGAGCACGTCCGTCAAGGTGAAGGTTTCTAAGAAAAATTCTGGGGGATGTAATTGTAAGGGAGGTTGCTGTTAAGTGAATAAATTCGATCCGCAAAACATCCATTTAACGAAATATCTTTTCTATACCGGCAAGGGTGGCGTTGGTAAAACCAGCGTCGCCTGTGCCACCGCCGTTTCTCTCGCAGACAAAGGCAAACGTGTGCTGCTCATCAGTACCGACCCGGCTTCCAACCTCCAAGACGTGTTCTCGATTGAATTGAGCAACAAAGGTACGCCTATCCCCGGTGTGCCTAATCTATATGTGGCTAACCTCGACCCTATACAGGCCGCAGCTGAGTATCGGGAGAGCGTAATCGCGCCTTATCGGGGTAAGTTGCCCGCTTCTGTTATCGCAAATATGGAGGAGCAGCTTTCTGGCTCCTGCACAATAGAAATAGCAGCATTCAACGAGTTCTCTAATTTCATAACAGACGAAAAGGTTCAGCAGGAATACGATCATATTATTTTTGATACTGCTCCTACTGGCCATACCCTACGAATGCTTCAGCTTCCTTCTGCTTGGAGCAGGTTCATAAGTGAAAGCACGCATGGCGCATCCTGCCTCGGTCAACTATCAGGTTTAGAGAGCAAAAAATCGATTTACCAGCAAGCTGTGGAAACATTGTCGGATGGCAGTCAGACTACATTAATACTTGTTACCAGACCGGAAACTGCACCATTTAAAGAAGCTGAACGTGCTTCCAATGAATTGTTTGCGTTAGGTGTTAACAATCAGATGCTGGTTATCAATGGATTATTGATGGAGCATACAGACGCTCTATCAAACAGCCTTTACGAAAAACAGCAGGCAGCTATATCTAATATGCCGAAAGCCTTAAAGGCGTTTCCAATCTATATAGTACCTTTACGCTCGTATAATGTCACTGGTTTGGAAAATGTGCGTGCTTTGCTTACCACCGACTATGTCCCTACTGAGCCGCGAAAGTTGAATACTGACCATATTCCTTCGCTCAGCGATGTGATAGATGAATTAGCAGCAGAAGGCAAGCGTGTAATATTTACGATGGGAAAAGGCGGTGTAGGCAAGACCACCGTTGCGGCTGCTGTTGCGTTAGGACTTGCAAAGCGAGGAAAGAAAGTCCACCTTACCACTACTGACCCGGCTGCACATTTAAAATTTGTGATAGACGAAACAAGCGGTATATCCATGAGCCATATTGATGAAGCTAAGGAGCTTAAAAAGTATCAGCAAGAGGTGCTCTCCAAGGCACGCGCATCCGGTATGAGTGACGAGGATATTGCCTATATCGAAGAAGATCTTCGCTCACCCTGCACACAGGAGATCGCTGTTTTCCGTGCATTTGCGGAATTAGTTGACATGGCAGACGATCAGGTGGTAGTTATAGACACTGCTCCTACAGGTCACACCCTGCTCCTGTTGGAGTCCACACAGAGTTATAATCACGAAATACAACGTACTAAGGGTGAAATACCTGAATCGGTGGCACGACTGTTGCCGCGGTTGAAATCAGACGAAACCGAGGTCATTATTGTGACCCTACCGGAAGCGACTCCCGTTTATGAGGCTCTTCGTCTTGAAGATGATTTAAAGCGTGCGGGCATCGCCGCTAAGTGGTGGGTGGTCAATCAGTCACTTTATGGCACGGATACGACAAATCACATACTGAAGGCTAAGGCAGCTGGTGAAATAGAATGGCTCAACCGCATCAATGAACATGCAAATGGGAAGTTCGCACTGATTTCATGGAGTCCTGAAGATATCAAGGGTGAACGCTTATTGGCGCTGTAAGGAGAGTAAATGATAAAGGTTGCATTTATTTGTGTTCATAATTCATGTCGAAGCCAAATAGCTGAGGCATTGGGCAAACATTTAGCAGGAGATGTATTTGAAAGCTATTCTGCTGGCACAGAAACAAAACCCCAAATTAATCAGGATGCTGTGCGTCTAATGAAAGAGCTTTATGATATAGATATGGAGAAAAACCAATATCCAAAGTTGCTTGATGATATCCCACCGGTAGATATTGTAATTACAATGGGATGCAATGTGGAATGCCCTTACCTTCCCTGCAAGCATAGAGAGGATTGGGGATTGGATGATCCTACTGGTAAGAGTGATGAAGAATTTAAAAAAGTTATTTCAATTATTGAAGCCCGAATAATTGAATTGAAGAAGAAACTGATATAAAATTAATTAACGCCAATTGCACATTCAGTGGTTGGCGTTATTGTTAATTGACATGTTTCCTCGTACGGCGGTTTTTCGAAAATTGGCCCAAAACCTATTGACATGTTCTCATGAACAAATGGTTGTCAAAATGGCCCATAGACATCAATTCAATCAAATCAAGCCATGTGGAGTGCGTAACATTGATGTCAAGGGTGTAAGCCTTGAACTTACTGGGTTTGCAGGATTATACTTATCTTGTCTACTCGACGTATAGTTTTAAATGCGTCCGCGGGAACATATCGATGGATAGAAAAAGAACCGAAAAATGAAGTAGGGTCGAGTTGATAGAATAGATAACGTCATAGAGTTGTGGAGATAGGATAGATGTAAAAATTGGTGATATTGAATTTAATATATTGAGCTGACCGCTGATCAGGAGATGAATTCTCTTGATTGGCGGTTTCGTTTTATTAATAGCTCATAAAAAATCAATTTATTGAGAATGATGTTATCATTTAGAGTGAGCAAAAAGAAACTTGACAAAGTTAGTATCTTGCAATACAATATACCTGTATATTGCATTGCAAGATACTAAATGGGAGGTTTTATTATGATTCCTTCACAAATGTTAAAAGGTGTGTTAGAAGGATGCATTTTAGAGATAATCCGAAAACAAGAGACTTATGCATATGAAATCTCGAAACAGTTAGAGCGATATGGATTTGGAGAGATATCTGAAGGAACAATATATCCTATTATTTTGCGCCTACAGAAAAGTGAACTTGTGAAAGCTACTTTACAAGACTCTAATAGCGGACCGAAGCGCAAATATTATCATTTAACTGAGAAGGGGGTTATTAGTCTAAGTGAATTTAAAGTTAACTGGCAAGAACTAGATCATGCGGTTAATCAATTATTTATGGGAGGAAAAGAACATGAATAAATTAGCAAAGGAATTATTAAAGAAAAATAATAATAGGGAAAAAGCGATATTTGATGAAAACAAAGAAATTTATACAAATATGATTGTCTACTTACGGGGTTCTGATTTATCAGAGTACAATCAAGAAGTTGTAAGAGGAGATATTATTGAACTAATTATTGATGGTCAGCAACGAGGCGATAATATTAAAAAAGTCATGGGAGGCAGATATAAGGAAATCTGTGATCAGATTATCGAAGCTATGCCTAAGAAGACAAAAAAAGATAAGGTGATGGATTTTTTAGATATGTCTCTTCATGCACTATGGGTTTTAGGTGTTATTTCTTTAGCTAAAAACTTTATAATTAGCTTAATTTCAAATAAAGCTGGGTTTGAGTTTATCTTAACCGTTGGGGATATTATAAATGGACTTGCAATTATCCTTATAGCAAATGTGATTGTATTGTATATTACTAAAACAGCATTTGGTGCAAAGAAAGAAAAAAAAGTAGTTTCTTTTTTAAAAGCGTGGTTTATTGCTGCAGCTGTTTTGGCAGCTATGATATTGAGTAATGTATACTTTAGAACCATTGCAGTGAATATTTCTTTATGGTTAGCAGCAATAACTGTCATATTGATTTTTGTTATTTGGAAAATTATAAGTGAAAGAGCGTAAATGAGATTTTCTTAATTTGATTTTGCTAAGTCGACGCGTTCCCGTCTACCGTAAGTGCAAAATTTGCGATAGATATGTTTCCGAGAACGGACATATCTCAAATGACATTTATTCTGTCCTCTCGTGCCACCTTGACGCTGCTGCAATAGACGCTCTCAAGGAAGCAGTTACAAACTTCGAGGGCTCGGTGATATTCGTTTCCCACAGCAAGGATTTCTGCGCTCTTGCTGACAGCACATTGGATATGGAAAAACTGTTTGACGACTGAAAATAAAATATTGTTCAGACAAAAAAATCGGGCTGAAAAACAGCCCGATTTTTATATATTGTTATGTCGTTTAGACAGGATCATGCTTTAAGTTTTTCTTTTACATTAAACAATTTCTCATAGCAGTAATTGATAATATCGCTGCGTTTTATAATGCCGATGAACTTGTTGTTGTCATCGACGACCGGGACAAAATTCTGGTGCGCCGCCGTTATAAGCAGGCTTTCAATATCGCAGTTTATACGAACCGGCTTATTGACGAATTTTCTCGGGATGTCCTTGATTCGTATTTTGCTGGTGTTACTGAAATCAAGTCCCGGCGTGTTTTTCATTTTCCATAAAAGGTCTCCTTCAGTTAATGTCCCCACATATTCCCCCTCATCATTAATAATAGGAATTGCCGAATAGCGGTGGTACTCCATGCGTTCGAGTGCCTGCCTCATGGTCGAAGATTCCTTTTGATACACCACATCTTTTTTTGGTGTAAGAAAAAATGCAATGTTCATTGTTTAATCTCCGATTATAAATATTTTACATTTTCCATAAGTATTATAACCCAGCATTTTATGAAATTCAATGAACTATTTATGAACAATTGTTAAATGAAAGTTAATAAACTAAGTCCTTCTACTGGTTAAAATTACATTAATTATGTGATATAATACAAATCATGTTGTGTATCCGTTTAATACATTCAGCTATATATAGGCTTAATTCGAGAGAAATTCTCTGTTGGAATATGTAATGCAAGGCTTTTTAGTACATGCCTTGCATAAAACAAACGGTTGCTTAGTTTGATTTACTTCATCATATTGCTTTCAAATGACTTAATCATGCGCTTGACCATTTCACCGCCGATAGGGCCGCCTTCGCTTCCGTTCTGGTATGCAGTGACGTCACCCTTGTCGTGGTCGTTATATTCTTTAGTGAACTGCAAACGCCCTATATCTTTGGCACACTCCATTTTAAATCTATTTATAGCCTCATAGTTTTTCGGTACAAGTACCCTTGAACTGCGGTTTCTTGCCATAAAATCACTCCATGTTAGTTTTAAAATTCTGAAAAATGTCCGCCTCCAGAAATATTATGTCCCTAAAATTTTATTTTCACTAACAAAAGGTGTTGACAAAAGTTAGATTAGTGTGTATTATTGTATTAGATGATTAATACAATAATACAATAGTACAATTACGATAGATTAGAAACAGAAATACGGGGGTGGACTATGATAACATTTAGTTCGGCGTCGCCGATATATATACAAATAATTGAAGAAATAAAGCGTGAGATAGTCTCAGGTGTAAGACAGCCCGGCAGCAGGGTGGAAACCGTTCGCGAGATGGCACAGGAAATGGGGGTCAATCCCAATACAGTGCAGAAAGCATTTGCTGAATTGGAGCGGGAGGGGCTTATGTATTCAGAAAGGACTTCAGGCAGATATATTACAACTGATGTTGATTTAATAAAAAAGGTCAAAGAAGAATCAATTGTTTCGACAATAGCGGAATTTGTCAACTTGATGAAGAGATCAGGCTTTAATAATGAAGATATCCTAAGGCTCGTTAGCAAATATCTTGAGGAGGGCAGAAACAATGGCTGATCAGATAATGCAGCCGGATACCGCCGGCAATATAATAGAAATCCACGGACTGACCAAAACCTACGAGGGCAGAATAGCACTTTCGAATGTCAACCTTTCCATTCCGTCCGGGCGCATTGTTGGATTGCTTGGGCCAAACGGGGCCGGCAAGACGACGCTGATAAAGATTATTACTGGCGTGCTCAGCGGATACAGCGGGCAGGTACTTATTGATGGGCATAAACCGGGAGTTTATACAAAATCCATTGTCTCATATCTTCCTGATAAAACATATCTCAGCAACTGGATGAGGGTTTCGGATACTATTGACCTGTTCAATGACTTCTATGCCGATTTTGACAGAGTAAAAGCTGCAGAAATGATGAAGCGGCTTGGTATTGACCCAAAACTCAAGGTTACAAAATTGTCAAAAGGCACATATGAGAAAGTACAGCTTGTGCTGGTCATGTCGAGGGCGGCAAAGCTTTATGTACTTGATGAACCGATCGGAGGCGTAGATCCTGCGGCCCGCGATGTAATCTTAGATACAATACTGAAAAACTACAGTGAAAACAGCACAGTTTTGCTTTCAACACAGCTTATATCCGATGTTGAAAGAATCTTTGACAGTGTAATCTTTTTAAAGGAAGGTCAGATAGTTCTCAACGAAGATGTGGATACATTGCGTGAAAAGTATAAGCAATCCGTCGACGAACTTTTCAGGGAGGTATTTAGATGCTATTAAAGCTTTTAAAGTATGACATAAAGTCAACGGCTGCAAAAATGCTGACAGCATTTGCGGTATTTGCTTTTATCTGTATAGTGATACCTCCGATCATAAAGCTGTTTCAAGAGGATGCAGCAATGACCTACTTGATATTTACTGTACCGGTAGGCGCGATTGCGTTGAGTATTGTAACTTTTATCTTTATATTTCAAAGGTACAACTCTGGCCTTTATGGCAATGAGGGCTCTCTTATGTTTACCCTTCCTGTGAAAGGGCGGTATTTGCTGATATCAAAGTTTATAACCGCATTCATGTGGACAATATTAGGGTGCGTACTCGGTTTTGCATCTATATGCACGATAGTTTATGTGTCTCTGTCTTTTGACGAAATAAGGAAAGGTATAAACTTTCTTGATTTACTTGATGTTTGGAACATATCGACATTGCTTTTGATTATCACTTTGATAATTGTCACAACTGTTCAATTCATCATTCAGGTTTATTTTTCAATAACGATATCAAAACTGCCGATTTGGCGCAAGTTCGGCGTATTAGTAGGAATACTCACATATTTGGCAGTGGATTATATTGATTCAATTTTAGAAATGTGCTTATCCCCAGTTCATGTTGGCAAATTCAAAGTTGAGGGCTTAGCTGCATTACGGGCAGTTACAGGGGGATTTATTTGGAGAGTACAACTAATACCTATTTTGATTTCACTTGTTTTGAGTGTCGGCATGTTTATCGCCACAACCGTGCTCATAGAGAAAAGGACGAGCTTTAAATAATCAGGCAAAGGCAAATACGGTAATTTGCCGCGGGAGCGGTTTACATTATACCAATATATAGACGATTTTAAGAAGAGAGAGTGATTATTCGATGGTTACACCGGTTTTAAAAACAACGAATCTTAAAAAGTGCATCGGGAAACGCACTATTGTTGAGGGCATCTCGCTCGAACTCGAACCAGGGGAAATCTTTGGCTTTTTAGGCCCTAACGGTGCGGGCAAGACGACGACAATCCGTATGATCGTTGGGCTGTCAAAGATAACGGAAGGTAACATCTATATCAACGGCCATTCCGTGAGAACCGAATTCCGTGAGGCTATGCGCGACATCGGCTGTATAGTTGAAAACCCTGAAATGTATAAATACATGTCAGGCCTCGACAATCTTAAGATATTCGCAAAGCTTTATAAAGGCGTCGATATGGATCGCATAAACGAGGTTGTAAAACTCGTTGAGCTTGAAGACGCAATTAAAAATAAAGTAAAGACCTATTCATTGGGTATGAAACAGCGACTCGGCATAGCGCAGGCACTGTTGCACCGCCCGAAGCTGCTGATACTCGACGAGCCGACAAACGGCCTTGACCCCGCAGGTATCAGGGCGCTCCGCGAACTTCTGCGCCGCCTTTGCAAAGAAGAAGGCATGACGGTTTTCGTGTCGAGCCATATTCTGGCGGAAATGCAGCAGATGTGCGACAGGGTCGGCATTATCAATCACGGGCATATGATCTGTGTCAAGACAGTCGAAGAGCTGATAAATATGTCCAGCGATAATAAAGCAAAGCTGCTGCTCCGCACTGGCGACAACGCAAAGGCTCAGGAGATTCTTTCTCAAAACGGGGTACCGTTTGTAGCTGAAGCCGATGGAATCCATATTGAAACGGCCAAGGATAAAGTACCGGAAATCGTTACGGCGCTTGCCACCGCCGGTATTCCTGTTTTCGGCATGGACACACTGGAAACCCAGTCGCTCGAAGATGTATTTATGAAGCTCACTGAGGAGGCAAAATGATGGGGAATTTTATCAGTCTTGTCAGTGTCGAAAACATAAAATTGTGGAAGCGCTTATCCACAAAGCTTATGGTTCTTATAATGGCGGTCGCAATTGTCGGAATTTGGGGACTAGTGAAAATGGCCGCGGATTTAAACCAGCAGTTCATAGACTCTAAACAGGCCTCGCAAAGCGAGAAGCTCGACTGGAAAGAGCGACTCAAAAAAGATAACGAGTCTATTCAGGCTATTATAGATTCAGCCGAGAAAAGCGATAGATTCAGGGATAAGAGCACACTTGACCAGAATAAAAGGCAGCTTGCCGAAAATAAATACCGCATTGAGCATAATTTAAAACCTATTGAAAATCGAAATTATGATATTTGGTTTGACTTATCTACAATGGGCATATGGCAGATAGTTGCGTTATTCGTTATTATAGCGACAACTGCGCTCGTGGCCGGAGAGTTTTCGGAGAGCACCATGAAAACGATGATACCGAGACCGTATGCCAGATGGCAGATACTGACTGCAAAATTTATAGCAGTTCTAATCTACACGGTGGTTATGACAGTCATCGGATATCTTGTGTCACTCGGTGCAGCGGCCATTTTCTTCGGGACAAGTCAGTTTAAAGACCCTGTGCTGCTTTGGTTAGGCGGCAATATTGTCGAAGTATCAAGCGTTGCCGCAGCGTTTATCTTAACCGGACTCGAGTTTCTTTCTGTTCTGGTTTATGTAATATTTACATTTGCATTATGCGCTGTTGCACGTTCAAGGGCACTTGCAACCGGACTTGCCATCTTCCTCATGTTTGGCGGAAGTTTAACTCAACTGATTGCTCAGAATTTCGACTGGGGCAAATATATCTTCTTTGCGGATACGAATTTTTCATCGTTTACAACCTTCGGTTCAATATCTTACGGATTGACACTTCCTTTTGCACTGGTCATCTGCGCAATTTATTGTATTGTTTTCATGTTTGCGGGTTACTTTGCCTTTGCCAAGAGGGATATCGCGTGAAATTAAAAGGGTCAAAGGTACTGCCTGCAAAAGGTCTCCTTTGATTTATCTTACAGAAAGGGACTGATGATTATGGGAAATTTTCTGTCGCTTATAGCTGTTGAAAATAAAAAACTCTGGAAGAGAATTTCAACAGTAATAATGATCCCTATATTGATAGCCTTAGTCTTTGCTTGGGGCGGCCTTGAAAAGCTGATTACTAATATGGTAATGAATAAAGCGGGCAATCAGACGACATCACAAAGTCAATCCGTCGGCAACTGGAAAGATAAGCTTAAAGCTGAGAATACCATGCTTCAAAAGGCTATTGATGAGGCTGAAAAAAGCGAGTGGTTACAAGCCAAGCAAGGTATTGATTCAGATAAAAGGAAAATAGCCGAAAATGAATATCGAATTAATCATGATATGGAACCATCCAAAGATGGAAACCCAGATTTCTGGGAAGTTGTAACATCCTTAAGTGTGTGGAGCTTTATCGCCCTCCTTGCCGTTATCGCTTGTACAGCGCTCGTGGCGGGCGAGTTTTCCGAGGGCACCATGAAAACAATGATACTAAGGCCATTTACGCGCTGGCAGATTCTGACCGCGAAATTAATTGTCGTAGTGCTATATACCCTTGTCTTGACAGTTGTTGCATTTATCTCTGCTTTAATAGTATCTTTAATATTCTTTGGTAGCCACGGAATCGGCGATAACGTATTCCTTTGGATAGGCGGCAAGATTTTTTGCGTTCCGGGATTAGTGGGTTCGCTTGCCGATTTCGGACTAAATTTCTTGACTGCATTGGTCTATGTGATTTTCACTTTTGCAATCTGCGCCATGTCCCGTTCGCGTGCACTGGCTACAGGACTTTCCATATTCCTGATGCTCGGCGGCTCATTTACAACAGAATTAGCAATGAATTTCAGTTGGGGAAAGTATATTTTCTTTGCCGACACCAATTTTTCGTATTTTATCACCAAAGGCGCACCTTTTTACGGAATAACGCTTGCATCGGCGCTTATCATCTGCGCGGCTTACTGCGTCGCATTCCTTGCTGCGGGTTATGTCATATTTATGAAACGTGACATAGCATAACCCGGACAAAATGCAGTTTCAGCGGACACTTATTCCTGTGGTTTAAGTGTCCGTTGCTTTTATGAGGCTGAAATCCCTCTGTCACCGCAATTTTTCTTGACACAGCTAAGTTAAAGTCATATAATTACAATTGATTGTTTTGACATTGGAACAGCGAAAGCTGTTCCATTTAATTATTGTAGAAAATCATCTTAAACTTACCAATGCAAATAGATCCGGCAGCAAGATGCCCTCGGGAATTCCTATTTTTACGCACGCCCGAAAGGTACGGTGCGGCGGTATTCTGCCGGTTTGAATTAAACGGGAGGAAATACAATGGCAGAACTCGCAAAGACATACGAACCGCAGGAAGTTGAGGACAGAATATATAAGTTCTGGCTCAACGGCGGCTATTTTCACGCAACTCCTGACGCTAAAGACGAGAGCGGCTCGAAAAAGACACCTTATACAATCGTAATTCCGCCCCCAAATGTTACAGGTCAGCTTCATATGGGACATGCCCTTGACGAGACGCTTCAGGATATACTAATCCGTTTCAGGCGCATGCAGGGCTATGAAGCGCTGTGGCTGCCGGGAACAGACCACGCTGCTATTGCTACGGAAGCGAAGATCGTTGAGGCAATGGCGAAAGAGGGCCTGAAGAAGGAAGATCTCGGCCGTGAGAAATTCCTTGAGCGCGCATGGGCGTGGAAAGAGAAATACGGCGGACGCATAGTCGAACAGTTAAAGAAGCTCGGTTCTTCCTGTG
The DNA here is from genome assembly GCA_000953215.1 of [Clostridium] cellulosi. Lineage (NCBI taxonomy): Bacteria > Bacillati > Bacillota > Clostridia > Eubacteriales > Oscillospiraceae > Ruminiclostridium > [Clostridium] cellulosi. The sequence continues at coordinate 1,597,633 of LM995447.1, read as the reverse complement.
ACTGGGAGCGCGAGCGCTTTACAATGGACGAGGGCTGTTCAAAGGCTGTCAGAGAGGTATTCGTGCGCCTTTATGAAAAGGGGCTTATCTACCGCGGCGAGCGCATAATCAACTGGTGCCCCCACTGCAAAACATCTATTTCAGACGCAGAGGTCGAGTATGAGGAGAAGGAAGGCTTCTTCTGGCACCTGCGCTATCCTCTTGCTGACGGCAGCGGCTATATACAGCTTGCAACGACAAGGCCGGAGACAATGCTGGGCGATACTGCGGTAGCGGTTCACCCGGAAGATGAACGCTATAAGGCGCTCATAGGCAAAGAGGTTATTCTGCCGATAGTCGGCAGGAAGATTCCGATTATCGCAGACGAGTACGTCGAGCGCGATTTCGGAACAGGTGTCGTTAAGATTACACCGGCTCACGACCCGAACGACTTTGAAGTAGGCCTGCGCCATTCTCTCCCTGTAATCAACATTATGAACGAGGACGCTACAATTAATGAAAACGGCGGACGTTTCCAGGGCCTCGACCGTTATGAGGCACGCCGTTTAATTGTCGAAGAGCTTGAAAAAGGCGGTTACCTCGTAAAGACCGAGCCGATAAAGCATAATGTAGGCTCCTGCTACCGCTGCCATTCCATCGTTGAGCCGCGGGTATCAAAGCAGTGGTTTGTCAAGATGCAGCCGTTGGCAAAACCGGCAATAGAGGCTGTCAAAAACGGCGAAGTAAGGTTTATACCGGAACGCTTTGAAAAGATATATTTCCACTGGATGGAGAATATCAAGGACTGGTGCATTTCGCGCCAGCTCTGGTGGGGCCACAGGATTCCCGCATGGTACTGCGCCGACTGCGGAGAAACAATCGTTGCAAGGGAAGACCCGAAGACCTGCCCGAAATGCGGCAGCACACATCTCAATCAGGACGAGGACACCCTCGATACCTGGTTCTCGTCGGCTCTGTGGCCGTTCTCTACACTCGGCTGGCCGGATGATACGCCGGAACTCAAATACTTCTACCCGACCGATACGCTCGTCACGGGTTATGATATCATCTTCTTCTGGGTTGCCAGAATGATTTTCTCCGCAATTGAGCATACGGGCAAAGTACCGTTCAAGACCGTCCTTATCCACGGCCTTGTACGCGATGAAAAGGGCCGCAAGATGTCCAAATCCCTCGGCAACGGCATCGACCCGCTCAAAGTAATCGAGGACTACGGCGCCGACGCGCTGAGATTTACTCTTGCGACCGGCAACAGCCCAGGAAACGACATGCGCTTCTCCAAGGAAAAGGTCGAGGCAAGCCGCAACTTTGCAAATAAGATTTGGAATGCCGCGCGCTTTATCCTGATGAACTGCGAAGGTAATAACGTGACCTATGGGCTGCCTGAAAAGCTGAATATTGAAGACAAGTGGATTCTCAGCCGCTTCAATACCCTTTGCAAGGACGTTACCGAGAACCTCGAAAAGTTTGAGCTCGGTGTAGCTGTTGCGAAACTTTACGATTTCATATGGGATGTTTTCTGCGACTGGTACATTGAGCTTGCTAAGACCAGAATTAACTCTGGTGACGAGGACGCGGCCTCTTCACGCCAGGTGCTCGTATGGGTAATGTCCAATACCTTAAAACTGCTCCATCCCTTCATGCCCTTTATAACAGAGGAAGTATGGCAGACCCTGCCCCATGAAGGCGAATCTATAATGGTTCAGAAGTGGCCTGAATATAAATCAGAGCTTAACTATCCCGAAGAGGAAGCGGCAATCGAGCGCGTTATGGACGCCGTCAGGGCAATCCGCAACCGCCGCGCCGAGATGAATGTTCCACCGTCAAAGAAGTCCAGCGTTTATATCGAAACCGACTTTGCCGGTGATTTTGAGGCGAGCAGGATGTTTATTGAGCGCCTTGCTTATGCCAACTCGGTCAAGGTCGGCGAGGGCTTCAATATAGAAGACGCGGTTCAGATAGTCACATCGTCAGCCCGCATCTATATCCCGATGGGCGAACTTGTCGACAAGGAAAAGGAGCTTGCCCGCCTTAACAAAGAGAAGCAGAAGGACGAAAAGATGTTGAGCGCGGCAGAGGCTAAACTCAACAATCAGGGCTTTATCGCCAAAGCTCCGGAAGCTGTTGTGGCGGCGGAACGCGAAAAGGTAGCGAAGCTCAAAGAAAAGATAGCAATGCTTGAGGACAGCATAAGGAAACTCTCTAAGTGAGCTATATAATAAATGAAAAAACCAGCGGCGGGGGAAGCCCCCCGCTGCGGTTTTTCAAAAAATATACACTTGTAATTAAAAAAAGCTTGACATTGATGTTTTAAGTATGGTATAGTAAGAATACCTCAAAAGGGTCTTTTTTTATGCTCATTTTGACCCGCATGTGAGGGAGGCCAAAATTTTCCGATTTTCGGGAGGTGCCGTTATGAGAGTAAAGGTGACATTGGCTTGCACAGAGTGCAAACAGCGCAACTACAACACGATGAAGAATAAGAAAAACGATCCGGACAGGCTCGAAATGAAAAAGTACTGTCGGTTCTGCCGTAAGCATACTCTCCACAAGGAAACCAAGTGATAAGGCTTAAAGTTAAGGAGGGTTAAGCCATGCCGGATATCGAAGCAAAAGTGAAGGGAAAAAGTGTCGCGAAGAACAAGGCCGGTAAGAAGCGTACAGAAGGCCTCAAACGCTATTTTACCGAGACGAAAGCGGAGTTCAAGAAGATAATATGGCCGACACCGAAAGAAACATTTAAACAGACAGCTATAGTGTTTCTTGCGATATTAATTTTCGGCGTATTTATCTGGGCTCTCGATAGTCTTGCAATGAGTGTATTTTATAATCTTCTTCAGAAATACTGATACCGTAACCTAAAAAGTACGGTAACTATGTAATTTTTAGCTGCTAAGCGGCGGAATGGAGGCACAAATGTCTGAAACAGCTAAGTGGTATGTGGTACACACTTATTCCGGATACGAGAACAAGGTTGCCTCTAACCTTCAGACAATTGTCGATAATCGCGGCCTTCAAGATGTAATTCAAGATATTAAGATTCCCACCGAAAAGGTAACTGAAATCAAGGATAACGTCAAGCGTGAAGTCGAACGCAAAATTTTTCCCGGTTATGTGCTTGTCAAGATGGAACTAAACGACGAAACCTGGCATATTGTGCGGAATACGCGCGGTGTAACTGGCTTTGTCGGTTCGGGTTCCCATCCTGAACCGCTCACTGATAAAGAGGTAAGCGCCCTGGGCGTCGACAAGCGCGAGGTTCAGGTCAATTACTCGGTGGGCGATAGCGTTCGCATAATCGACGGGCCGCTTGACGGTTTTATTGGCAGGGTGGAGGAAGTCAACTCTGATAAGAATGTTGTCAGGGTTATTGTTTCCATGTTCGGCCATGAAACACCCGTGGAGCTTGAGCTCCATCAGATTGAAGTAATCGGCTGAAGACTATTCATTAAGCAACTCGCGGCGTTATGCCGCTTGTTACACGCGTCTTATTGGGCGCGTTTGTGGGAGGACAATACATTTGTCCGCCATTTACCACGATTTAGGAGGTGCAAACTATGGCTCAAAAAGTAGTGGGCTACGTCAAATTGCAAATTCCCGCCGGAAAGGCTACACCGGCACCACCTGTAGGTACAGCTCTCGGCCCTCACGGTGTTAACATTATGGCGTTTACGAAGGAATTCAATGAACGCACAAAGAAAGACGCCGGCCTGATTATTCCGGTAGTTGTGACCATTTACGCCGACCGTTCGTTCTCATTTGTTACTAAGACACCGCCCGCGACCGTTCTTATAAAGAAGGCCTGCGGCATTGAAAAGGGTTCAGGTGTGCCAAATAAGACGAAAGTCGCGAAGATCACCAAGGAGCAAGTCAGGAAGATAGCCGAGCAGAAAATGCCGGATCTTACAGCTGCCACGTTGGAAGCTGCTATGAGCATGATTGCGGGTACAGCTCGCAGCATGGGTGTCGAAGTAGTTGACTAATGCTCCCGGGTGGGAGGAAAATTCCGCTATTAACCACTCAAGAGGGAGGTAAGTTCAAGTGAAACACGGTAAAAAGTATGTCGATAGTGCAAAACTGATTGACAAAAATAAATTATATGATGCTAGTGAAGCGCTTGAGCTGTGCTGCAAGACCGCAAAAGCGAAGTTCGACGAAACTGTCGAAGTTCATGTAAGGTTAGGCGTTGATTCACGTCACGCTGAGCAGCAGGTTCGCGGTGCGGTTGTTCTGCCGCACGGAACAGGCCGCAATGTGCGCACACTCGTATTCGCTAAAGGTGATGCCGCAAAGGCAGCCGAAGAGGCCGGCGCTGATTATGTAGGCGCTGAAGAATATGTCGCCAAGATTCAGAATAACTGGTTTGATTTTGATGTAGTAATTGCATCGCCCGATATGATGGGCATTGTCGGACGTCTCGGTAAGATACTTGGTCCTCGTGGCCTTATGCCCAACCCGAAGGCTGGCACAGTTACACCTGACGTTGCAAAGGCTGTCAAGGAAGCTAAGGCCGGTAAGATTGAATACCGTCTTGATAAGACAAATATAATCCACTGCCCGATCGGAAAAGTATCTTTTGGCCCCGAGAAACTCGCCGAGAACTTTGACACATTGCTTTCAGCAATTGTCAAGGCGAAACCGGCGGCATCAAAAGGTCAGTATATCAAGTCCTGTGTCATTGCAACGACAATGGGACCTGGTATCCGTCTCAACCCGGCAAAGGTTGGCGTTTGATTTTTCCGGTTGACAAACGGAATATCTTATGCTATTATAAAACAGTTGATTAGTTTTATAACCGTTTATCCTAAGACAGCAGGTGCCTTTATAGGCTCAAATTGGCCTGCCGAGGTGTAACGCTTGCATTGTTCGGTACTTATTACCGAATTATAATGTATGCTGAGCCTTCGGCGAAAGCCGAAGGCTTTTTTGTTGGGGACCCCAACGTTCAAAGCACCTCTGTCAAATTACAAGGAGGTGAAATGATGCCAAGCAAAAAGATTCTTGAGCAAAAGCAGCAGATGGTCGATGAGCTCGCTGAAAAGATGAAGAAGGCCGTTTCAGGTGTTCTTGTTGATTACACAGGCATATCTGTTGCGGACGACACAAAGCTGCGCGCTGAGCTGCGCAAAGCGGGCGTATATTATACGGTTAAGAAAAACAGCATAATCAGTCTTGCTGCGAAAAAGGCCGGTCTCGAGGGTTTCGATGAGTATCTGAAGGGTTCAACAGCTATCGCCCTTGCTGAAGAGGACATGATAGCTCCTGCAAAGATTCTCGCGAAGTTTGCTGACGAAAAAGATAATTTCAAGATAAAAGCAGGCTTCATTGAGGGCGAAACAGTAGATGCCGGAAAGGTCAAGGAACTCTCAAAACTGCCTTCGAAGGAAGTGCTTGTTGCGAAATTCTTGGGCGGCTTGAATGCTCCTATCAGCGGATTCGTCAATGTGCTTAACGGCAACCTGCGTGGTCTTGTCGTTGCTCTTAACGCGATCGCTGAAAAGAAGAAGAGTGCTTAATTATAATTTAAACTTAAATTTAAATCAAACGGATTAAATCCGTAATTAATGTAATTAATGGAGGTAAATACAATGGCTTCAGAAAAAGTTACAAAGCTTCTTGAGGAAATAGATTCCCTTACTGTTCTTGAGCTCGCCGAGGCTGTCAAGGCTCTCGAAGAGAAATACGGTGTTTCCGCTGCTGCTCCTGTTGCAGTAGCTGCTGCTGCTCCGGCTGCTGGTGCTGCTCCGGCTGCTGAGGAGAAAACAGAGTTTGATGTTATTCTTTCTGATGTTGGTGCCTCAAAGATCAACGTCATCAAGGTTGTCCGTGAGATCACTGGCCTTGGCCTGAAAGACGCTAAGGACCTCGTTGACGGTGCTCCGAAGCCTGTCAAAGAGAAGGTTTCTAAGGCTGAAGCTGAGGAAATCAAGAAGAAGCTCGAAGAAGCTGGCGCAAAGGTTGAGCTTAAGTAATTTAGCGCAACGCGTAAAATATAAGGCTGCGGCAGGGCAAACGCTTTGCCGCAGCTTTTTTGTATGTTTAACCGCGCTACCGCAAGACCATTTGTTGCAATCATCGGTGAGCTGCAATATAATTATAACAAATAATGAGGTTAAGGGCGGATTTAACTTATGTGTGCGGTTTACAAGCTCAAGCTGAAACCCGATGGCGAGATAATAAGAAAAATAAAAGAGCGTTACGGCGAGGAAATCGCAATGGATTACCTTGACGCCCAGCTTTTCCCCAAAAGCACAGCACCAGTGCTCGGGCCCAGCAGAAAAATCGCCCTTCTTAAGTGGGGATTCCCGGTTTCAGGCAAGAGCAGAATTGTCTTTAATGCAAGGGCGGAAAGTTTAACCCAGAAGCCGATGTTCAAAAGCTGTATCCAAAACAGGTGCATTGTGCCGGCGACAGGCTTTTTTGAATGGGGAGAGGCCGGCGGCAAAAAGCAGAAGTATGAAATTGAAACTGATGATGAAGTGATGTATTTCGCCGCACTTTTCAAGAAATTCTATGACAGCAACGGTGAAAAGGTTTTCTGCTATACAATCATAACAACGCCGCCCAATGACGAAATGGCGAAGATTCACAGCCGCATGCCCGCAATCCTTGATGCCGAGGGTCAGCAGAAATGGCTCGACCCCCAGACTGACCCTGCTGATATCCTTTTGCCGTATCCCAAAAGTTTAGTGATAAGCAGGGCAGAATAAATACAATAAGAAAAATCCCGTTATGTATAAGGCATAACGGGATTTTATAATGCCGAATTCAGTTTTTAACCGCCTTTTTGAGCACCTCGCAGATAAATTCTATTGTGCCGCTTTCAAGATACGGGTGCATAGGCAGCGCGAGAACCCTGCTGCACGCGTCTACTGCCGCCGGACATTCGTATCCGGAGACGTCGAGATAAGAGAAAGCGGTCTGCAAATGCAGCGGTTTTGGATAATATATGTTTGTCGGAATCCCCTCGGTTTTCAGGGCAGCGCGGACTTTGTCCCGCTCGCCGCTGTCTTTGAGCATTATCGTATACTGGGCCCATGAGGAATAGAAGCCGTCCTTTACCCGCGGCACTTTGACAACGCCGTCAAGCAGTCTGGTGTAAAGCGCCGCTGCTTCGTTTACCCTATTGAGCTCATAGTCCCTGAGCGCTTTGAACTTAGGAATCAGAATTGCCGCCTGCAGGGTGTCGAGCCGCGAATTCATACCTATCCTGACGTTGTCGTATTTGGTGCTGCCTTTGCCGTGGATGGCGAGGGAACGGACCATATCAGCGAGGCTGTCGTCGTTTGTAAAGACTGCGCCGCCGTCGCCGTAGCAGCCGAGCGGTTTCGCCGGGAAAAACGACGTGCCCGCCGCGTTCCCAAAACTGCCGGCCCTTTTGCTGCCTATCGCGCCGCCAAACCCCTGCGCCGCGTCCTCAAGCAGCAAAAGCCCGTGTTTCTCCGCAATTTTTTCAATCCGCGGATAATCTGCTGGCTGCCCGAACAAATCCACCGGTATAACAGCCCGGGGCCTCAGCCGGCCTTCGGATTCTACCTTTTCTATCGCGGCTTTTAATGATTCCGGGTCCATATTGAAGGTATCTTTATCGATATCCACAAAAACAGGCTCTGCGCCGAGCTTTGCCACGACCTCTGCCGTTGCGAAAAAGGTGAAGTCGGGGACAAAAACGGCGTCACCGGCTCCGATACCCCAAGCCATCAGCGGCAGCAGCAGCGCATCCGTTCCGCTTGCGCAGGTAATGCAGTGCTTGACGCCGACAAACTCCGCAAGCTGTGCCTCCAACTCTTTTACCTTGTTTCCCGAAATAAATGAGGCCGTGCCGATAACGTCGGCTATGCCCGCGTCAATCTCTGATTTTAACGCGGCATACTGTGCCTTTAAGTCTCTAAATTCCATTTTTATATCTCCAATATATTTAAAATTGTGTATTATCGCAAGAATGAGACAGGATGAACCACATGGGTCAGCGGGTCGTGCTCATAGGTCAGGTCGTCCCCCAGCAGCGACGCCCGCACAATAGATGAATGGCCGAACCGTGACCTTATAGCGTCGACGCTTGCTTCGAGCCGTTCACGCCGCCGTATGCGCTCTGTGTTTTCAAAGAAGTTGAGCTGAATGCCGTTTGCGGCGTCCGTAAGGTCACATGCCCTTACGCCCAGGGAGCGCAGCGGCCTTTGAAAATTGTAATTTTTCAAAAACAAATCCATTGCCGCCTTTGAAAGTTCCCACGCCGTACAGCAGGGGCGTTCCAGCTTTGTCTGGCGCTCAAACCACGAAAGGGTATTGTCCCGCACACTAATCTGCAGGGTAGAAGCGCGCAGCCCGTGTTTCCTAAGGCGTTCGGCCACGCTTTCCGACAGCGCGGTAAAGACTTTCCACGCCTCGTCGGCGTTTTCTATATCGCGGTATGTCGTCATGCTGTTTCCTATGCTTTTGATACTGTCGGCCTCACCCGAGCGCGCGACAGGCGATAGGTCAAGCCCGTTTGCAAACGACCACAGCATCTCTCCCCATTTTCCGAGTATTGAGCGCAAAAAAGAGCTGTCGGACTCGGCAATGTCGCCTATCGTGTGAATACCGTAGCGTGCGAGCTTTCTGGTTGTCGCAGGCCCGACGTAAAGCAGGTCGCTTGCCGGAAGCCCAAAAATCTTATCCTTGTAATTTTTCTTTGAGATGACGGTTACGGCGTCGGGCTTTTTTAAGTCGGAACCGAGTTTCGCAAAAATCTTGTTCCAGGAAACACCAACTGAAGCCGTTATGCCAAGCTCGCTCTTTATTACGTTGCGCAGCTCATTAGCCGCTTTTTCGCCGTCCCCGTCAAAACCGGCGATACCGGAAAGGTCGAGCCAACATTCGTCAAGGCCGAAGCTTTCGACGCGGTCGGTATATCGTTCATAGATTTTGCGGGCGGCCTTTGAAAATTGAATATAAAGGTCATACCGCGCGTTTAAGGTGACAAGTTCGGGGCATTTTTTCTTTGCCTGCCAGATTGCTTCCCCCGTCGATACCCCGTATTTTTTCGCTATCTGGTTCTTAGTCAATATTATGCCGTGGCGCTGTTCAACATCACCGCAGACGGCGACGGGTTTGTCTCTGAGTTCCGGGTGATAAAGACATTCCACACTCGCATAGAACGAGTTCATGTCACAATGCAGAATAACCCGCTCCATAACAGCCTCCATATAAGGGAACATCGTTCCCTTATATTATATCATGGCGCGGGTTAAAGTAAACAAGTATAATTTTGAAAATTTATGCGCTTTCGCGTTTTATAAGGCGCGGCAGGACAACTGACTTTACAGGTGCCTCGCCAGTTTCAAACAGCGTTTTAAGAATTTTTGCGGCGGTGGCTCCTGCCATATCGCTGCGGCAGTCGATTGATGTAATGGACGGGGTCGCGCACAGTGCGGCACTTGTGTTGTGAAAGCCGATGACACAAGCGTCATCGGGAACATCTATATAATTTTGGCGCAGGTATTTGATAAATCCCGCGGCGGTCGTATCGTCGCCGCAGATAATGCCGTCTGCGCGATGGCCGTCTTTCCAGAGGGCTTCTGCGCAGGCATACCCGCCGTCAAAACCCCGTTCGGTTTTGAATATGCGGCCCTCAGGCGACAACTCATTCATCTCCATGCCGCTGCGGAAACCTTCCAACATCTCTTTTGAACTGAAATATTCTTCGCCTTGGTCTTGAATAAAGATAATATTATGGCGCCCGTCTTGGACAAGCCGGCTGACGGCGAGCATCATGCCGTAGCTTTCATCGCACACAACGCGATAAATCCCAGGCGCATCTATAAAGTGGTTGACGATTACGATTGGGACCGATTTTGCGGCTGCGGCGATATACTCATTTGCTTCATTTGACACACCGGCGACAATTATGGCGCTGACCTTTTGGGAAAGAGCCGCCCTGAGGGACTGTGAGACGCCTAAAGCCGTTCCTCCGGTGTTGTAAAGCAGAGTAGCATATCCAGTCTTGTAGAGACTGCGCTGAACTTCAAAGCAGAGGCCGCCGAGATATGGATTGCTCACATCTTCGACAAGCACAGCCACTGATTTTGCAGATTTTACTACAAGGCTCCGCGCGTTGGGGTCGGGTGTGAAATTAAATTTCTTTAAAACCGCCTCGACCTTTTCCCGCGTTTTTGAACTGACAATGCTTTTTCCGTTTAAAACCCTTGAAACGGTAGCGATAGAAACGCCCGCTTCTTTTGCAATGTCATAAATGTTCATAATCGTCTTCCTTTATGTAAACGATTTCAAAATGATTATAGTATCGATTATTATAATTTGTCAATATAAATTATGGCAAGTCAGCCGCAATACTTGTATAAAAGTTGTAATAAGGTTGACAAGCAACTCCAAATGTATGATAATAATATTGTGAGTTTTTGGCGAAACAGGGGGCATTCATTTGCTTAATTCTGTTAACCTGCTGACAATGCAGCTTGAGAGCAAAATGCTTGAAAGCCTGATGAAAAGCACCAAAATGGAATCTAATTTATCATCCAGCGTATCATTTTCCGATATGCTCGATTCTGCGATAAACGGATTGTCCGGCGAAAATCTGACGGCGCCGGTTGATAACAGTGAAACCCATGACGCCGGCACTATGACTGTTTCGGACAATATGATAAAGTTTATTGAGGAGCACGAGGGCTTTTCCTCAACGGCATACAGGGGTGTAGACAGTTGGAACAGAACGATAGGCTACGGCCATGTCGAAAGAGCCGGCGAGCATTTTGAAACGCTCACCAAATCCGAAGCCGAGCAGCTGTTGAGGAATGACCTTAAGAAATATGAGGCCTCGGTGAACAAAGAGTTTGCGGGCGTAAATCTGACCCAGAGCCAGTTTGACGCGCTTGTGAGTTTTTCCTACAACCTCGGCGCGAATATTTGGAGCAAAACGCCAAAACTCGTATCCGATATAAAATCAGGAGCCCCGTTGGATGTCATAAGAGAAGATATGTTAAGGTGTTCCCACGTGGGCGGCAAAGTCGTACAGGGGCTTTTAAACCGCAGATACGATGAATGGAAAGTTTTCGCATTTGGTGACTATTCTGGCTGAAAAAGCGTATAATAAAGAACAAACGCGGCAGTATCGGGAAATTACCTGATGCTGCTTTTCTTTAATATAACCCTATCAGAAAAAGAAAAAACGAACAGTTTTAGGAGGCATCCCTATGATAACGTCAAAAAGCATGGAAGGTAACTATCTTACTGAACTTACCAATGGATTCTGCAAAGTATATGCGAATTCTGAAGATGATCCCAAGCATCTCCATCCGACAGAATTTGTGGAAACGGCGCTGTCAGCCTGTATGAACATAACCACCAGAATGGTGCTTGACCGCATGTCCCTCAAATACGACGAGGTTATAGTCAAGGTTTGGGTTGAAAGCGCGACAAAGGAAGAAACGACGATAAAGTACAACATTGACATAAAGGGCGATATTGACGAGTCGGTGAAAAGGCAAATAATTTCCAAGGTTTATAACTGTCCGATGAGGAAACTGCTTACGTCGAACATAAAGGTTGAAGAAGATAGTTAACGGGGAGAAAAGAATGCTTCATTTAGTTTTCGGGCGTTCGGGCAGCGGCAAGTCCCAGTTTTCGCTGGAAGTCGCCAAAAAGGCGGCGGACAGCGGCCAGAGCGCGGTAATAATAGTGCCGGAACAATTTACGTTCGAGACAGAGCGCGAGATAGTGCGCAGATTCGGCGCCAAAGCCTGCCTTAATATCGAAGTGCTGAGCTTTTCAAGGCTTACGCACCGGGTAATGAGCGAATACGGCGGGCTTGCCTGCCGGTACATAGATGACTGCGGCAGAAATGTGCTGATGAGGCTTGCGCTGAACCAGATAGGCGATATGCTCGAGGTCTATTCAAGGCAGGCCAAAAGCCCCGCTTTCGTCAAAACGATGGTCGAAGCGGTCGCAGAGTACAAGGTCTGCGGCATTGACGAGGATATGATAGCCGACGCGGCGAAAAAAGCGGAAGGCGCGCTGTTAAGGCATAAGCTGTCGGACATAGCCCTCATCATGCGGACATATAGCGCCATGCTCGAAAGCAAATTTTCCGACCCGCTCGACGATTTGACAAGGCTCGCGCAAAAGCTCGACGACTGCCCCTTCTTTGAGGATAAAACGGTAGTGCTTGACGGCTTCAAGGGTTTTACCCCGCAGGAGAGAGCGGTAATCGGCAAGATATTCAGGAATGCCAAGGATGTATACGTCACTCTCTGCGCAGAAGGGCTGGGAACCCGGGATGGGGCAGGGCTGTTTTCGCCCGTTGAAAAAACGGCGCGTCAGCTTGTTGCTCTGGCGAATAAATATGGCTGCGCCGTTGCTTCCCCGGAGAAACTCGATGAAATTTACAGATTCAACTGTGAAAGCCTGAAATATCTCGAAGCCTCCGTATTCCGCCCCGGAGCTGCCGCCTTTGAAGGGCCTGCGCCCGAGATACATATTGTTTCAGCCGGCAATTTCTATGAAGAAGCGAAATACATAGCCTGCGAAATAACAAGGCTAATCCGAACCAAAGGCTGCCGGTACGGCGAGATTGCGGTTATCTCCCGCGGGCTGGAGCAATATGATGGCATAATCGACCCGGTTTTCGAGAAATACGGCATACCCATGTTTTATGACCTGCGGCGCGGCATTGCATCCCACCCGCTTATGGCGCTGGTTCAGTCCCTTTTGTCGGTTATGTCTTCGGGCTTCCGGCAGGAGGACGTTTTAAGATACCTTAAGACCGGACTTGCAGGTTTCACAGTTGAGGAAGTCGCCGCGCTCGAAAACTATGTCCTTATGTGGGACATAAAGGGCGAAGACAAGTGGCGGCAGGAATGGCGGTACAACCCGTCCGGATTTGAGGCCGATACCGGCGACAGCGGAGAGCTTGAACGCCTCAACATGCTGAGAAAAAGAATCTATGAGCCTATTGCTGCGCTAAAAGAAAAGATGGCGGGCAGCAATAAGGCGCGGGCGCTTTATGAGTTTTTGTGCGAAACAGGCGTCAGAGAGGAGGTAAACAAGGCCTGCCGTACCCTCATGGAAAACGGCGAGGCAAGGCTCGCCGACGAATATGGCCAAATCTGGGAAAAGCTCGTCTCAATGCTTGACCAGATTACGCTGGCGGCGGGCGACCAGACGGTGGAACTTTCGGAGTTTGCTTCTATGTTGTCGCTTGTCATTGAGAATACCGACCTCGGCAGTATACCGCCGACCCTTGACGCCGTAACCGTCGGCGACGCGGAGAGGATAAGGACCGGTGGCGCAAGATATGTGTTTGTAATGGGGCTTGCCGAGGGCATATTCCCGCCGAAGGCCTCCACTTCCGGTATTCTTTCGGACAGCGAGCGCCGGCGGCTCATTGAAATAGGGCTGGAGCTTTCACCGCCGGTGTCAGAACAGGCGGCAGAGGAGCGCTTTTTTGCCTACAAGGCCATGACCAGCGCGTCCGACGGGGTATATCTGACCTACCCGCGCGGCGACGCTTCGGGCAGGGCACTGCGCCCCTCATATTTTGTGCCGGCTGTCAGGAGGCTTTTCCCCCACTGCGACGTGATCGACGACGCCCTTTCCGACCCGGTCGACACGATAGCGACGGAGCAAACCGCCTTTGACCTGCTCGCCGCAAACTATTCGGCCAAGTCGCCGCTTACCTTTGCGCTCAAGGAGATTTTCAAAGACAGGGACGGCTATAAGGAGCGCTATGAAGCGCTGGAAAGGGCGGCGAGCGGCCGCAGATTGGAATTTTCCAACCCTAAAACCGCGCGGGCCCTTTATGGTGACACTATGCGTGTTTCACCGAGCCGGATTGAGGCCTTTAATCAGTGCCGTTTTCTGTATTTCTGCCGTTACGGTATCCGCGCCATGCCGCGCAAAAGGGCAGAGCTAGACGCGCCGGAGATAGGCACAGTGATACACTTTGTGCTTGAGCGCCTCCTTTCAAAGGTAAAGGATAGGGGGCTTTCGTCGGTTCCGGAAGACGAACTGAAAACGATGACACACGAGCTGCTGCTGGAGTTTGCTAAGGTTTATCTCGGCGGCCTCGACGACAAGCCCGAACGGTTCCGTTATCTATTCACGAACCTTGAGGACACCGTCCTTTGCCTTGTAACCCATATGGCGGAGGAATTTGCCCAGAGCAGTTTTGTGCCGACGGACTTTGAACTGCTGATAGCCCCTAACGGGGACGTAAAGCCGTATGAAATAAAACTGCCCGACGGCGGGCGGCTGCTCGTCGGCGGAAAGGTCGACAGGGTAGATATAATGAAACGTGGTTCAAAGACCTACCTGCGTGTAGTCGATTATAAAACCGGCACGAAAAACTTCAATTTGAGCGACCTTTTATATGGGCTCAACCTCCAGATGTTCATATATTTATTTACTCTTTGTGAAAATTCGGGCGAAAGATACGGAGAGGATATAATTCCGGCCGGCGTTTTGTATGTTCCGGCGAAAAGGCCGGAGATAACGGCCGACAGGGGAGAGGCCGAGGAGGATATCGAAAAGCAGGCGGAAAAGCAACTGCGCATGAACGGTATTGTCCTGAACGACCCGGATATAATCTTGGGAATGGAGCGGGACGGCAAAAGCCGTTTTATCCCCGCCGAATTGAGGTCTGCGGTGGAGGAGGACGGCACGGTCCGCTATACCGTTTCGGGGCGTTCGTCGGTCGCAACACTTGAGCAGTTCGGCATCTTAAAGCGCCACACCGAGCGGATCCTCCGCTCAATGGCGATGACGCTCCATGCAGGCGACGCGGCGGCTGTTCCCGTCAATGGGCTTGGCTATGACCCTTGTCAATACTGCGACTACAGGAGCGTATGCGGTTTTGAACCCGGTAATAAAGTGAGAAATATATACTCAGTGGATAAAAAAGAGGTATTTGAAAAGATGGAAGGCGGTGAGGGCGATGGAACGCAAGTGGACCAGTGAGCAGCGGGACGCCATTTACGCCCGGGGCGGGACACTGCTTGTTTCGGCGGCTGCCGGAAGCGGCAAAACGGCTGTTCTGGTCGAGCGTGTAATCGGGCTCATCACCGACCCCAACCACCCCTGCGACGCTGATAGGCTTTTGGTTGTGACATTCACAAACGCGGCTGCGGCGGAAATGCGCGAGCGCATTTCCCAGCGCCTGAGCGATATGATATCCCAGAATCCGCTGGATTTTAACCTTCAGCGCCAGCAAATGCTGCTTCAAAACGGGCATATCAGCACCATACATTCGTTCTGCCTTGACCTGCTTAGAGAGCATTTTGAAAAGCTCGACATACCGCCGGACTTCCGGGTAGCCGACCAGAACGAATCGGAGATTATCCGCTCGGAAGTGCTTTCCGATATACTTGAAAAGATGTACGCAGAGGGCGGCGAGGCCTTTCTTGAGCTCTCACGGGTTCTGAGCACAGGCCGCGGCGACAAGGCGCTGTCTGATACGGTCCTGCGCCTGTATGACTTCATGCGTTCGCTGGACGATGCGGACGGCTTTTTGAAGTCGGCAGCCGCCATGTATGATGAAACAAAACCAGTAGAAAATTCGGTATGGGGCAGAATCGCCATCGAATATACGAAAGCGGCGCTCGGCAGCGCCTTAAACGCCCACCGGCGTGCGCTTTTAAAGATACATGGGGACCCGCAGCTTGATAAAGCATATGGGCCGGCGTTTGAGAGCGATATAGCGGGGATTGAAAGGCTTATAGAAAAAGCGGAGAGCGGCGACTGGGACGGATTGTGCAGCGCTGTTTCCGGTTTTTCCTTTGAACGGCTCGGCGCTTTGCGCAAATTCGGCGATGAGGCGCTCAAAGAAGAATTAAAGGCTCAGCGGGACAGCCTCAAGAAACTGCTGTCTGAGCTATCCAGCGGCGTTTTATGCTCAAGCGCGGCGGATTTTAAAAGCGATATGAGGCGTCTCCGCCCGCTGGTCGAATGTATGTGCGATATTTTGAAGAAATTGGACAGGGAGTTTTTTAAGGAAAAACTCTCCCGCGGAATCCTCGATTTCAGCGACCTTGAACAGCTTACGCTGAAGCTACTTATAAAAAGGGAAGACGGAAAGGCCGTATTTACCAATACGGCGAGGGAGATTGCCAGCCGGTTTGATGAGATACTGGTAGACGAGTATCAGGATACCAACCCGGCTCAGGATATGATTTTCCGCGCAGTGTCGAGGAATGAGACCAACCTTTTCATGGTCGGGGACGTAAAACAGAGTATCTACAGCTTCCGGCAGGCGCGGCCTGAACTGTTTACCGGCATGTCGGAGCGGTGTACGCCCTTTGACGGGGTAAATTTCCCCGCGAGGATAATACTCGGCCGGAATTTCCGCAGCCGCAAAGGCGTTACCGACGCTGTCAACTTTACATTTGAAAAGCTGATGTCAAAGGAACTCGGCGGGGTGGATTACGGGGAAAACGAAAAACTGACGCCCGCCGCTACATACTTTGAGCGTGGCGGCGCCGATTTTGCCATACATTTAATCGACGCCGGGGAATATGACGGCGACGAGGACGGAGCAGAGATTGAGGCAAGGCATATTGCCCGAGAAATAAAGAGGCTGATAGCCGAGGGTTTCACCGTTCAGGGCGAAAAAGGGCCGCGAAAGGTTACATACCGCGATTTCAGCATTTTGCTGCGCAGTATGGAAGGGCGCGCCCAGAAGTATGTCCGCGTCCTTGAAAACGAGGGTATTCCCGTCTATGCCGATATCGCCAGCGGATACCTCGGCGCTTATGAGGTCATGGTTGCGCTGTCCCTATTAAGGATAATCGACAACCCACTTCAAGACGTTCCGCTTGTATCCGTCCTGCTGTCCCCGGTATTCGGTTTTACCCCCGACGATATAGCCCTTGTCCGCCTCAAGGCCAAAGACAAGAGCCTGTATCTGGCGCTGCTTGAATTTGCAAAAGAGGATAACCGCTTTGACGGTTTCTTGAGCCTGCTTGACAGGCTGCGCACCCTTGCCGCAGTCCTGCCGGCCGACAGGCTTATCCTGCGCATATACGACGAAACAGGCATGCTCAACATCTTTGAGGCCATGCCCAACGGCGAGATGCGGCACGCGAACCTGCGGCTGCTCCTTGATTACGCCAGAGCCTATGAGTCGGCGGGTTGGCGCGGGCTTTCCGGTTTCATGAACTTCATTGACCGGGTTGACCGCCAGAACAGCGATATTGCCCCCGCCAGCAGTATCTCAGAAAACGCAGACGTCGTCCGCATAATGAGCATACATAAATCAAAGGGGCTCGAATTCCCAATCTGTTTCCTCGGCGGGCTTTCAAAGCGGTTCAACAACGAAGATATACAAAAACCGGTGCTGTTCCACCCTTACTGCGGCCTCGGCTCGATGGTTCGGGACAACAGGCTTAACTGCCGGTTTACAACGCTGCCCCGTGAGGCGGCGCGGATTGAGATACAAAAAAGCTCGCTGTCCGAGGAAATGCGTGTTTTGTATGTGGCGATGACCAGGGCAAAGGAAAAGCTCTATGCCGTTATGACGCTTAAAAATGCCGAAACGGCGCTCAGACGCGCAGCCTCTATAATGAGAAGCGGCGAAAAGGTATCTTATTTCGAGGCTATGTCCGCCCAGTGTCCGGCGGAGCTGCTGCTCGCGGCCGCCCTTGTCCATCCTTCTTGCGGCAAACTCCGGTCCTTGGCCGGTGTGTATGACGCGCCGGTAAAAGACAGCGGCGGCATATGGGAGTTTGAGTGGATAGACGCGCGCAGCCTTGTCAGCGCTGATTCCGCAAACGAAAAAGCGGACAATGAGATATATAAAACCGCTGAAACGGAAAGGCTGAAAAATGAGATAAAAGCAAGAATCGAGTACAAATACCCCTATGAAAATCTGTTGAAGCTGCCGACGAAAGTATCGGTCTCGGAATTGACGGAGAAACAGGGCACCGACTTCTCGGCGGAGAATGTGCGCCCCTCTTTCCTCGAGGGCGAGGGGCTTTCCCCTGCGGAGAAAGGTACGGCGCTTCACGCCTTCATGCAGTATTGCCGCCTCGACGCGTTAAGGAGCGAGAGCGGAGCGGCGGAGGAGGTCGAGCGCCTCGTCGAAGAAAAGTTTATCCTGCCGGAGCAGGGAGCGGCGGTGGATACGGCAAAGGCGGCGGCCTTTGGCAGCTCGCCTGTTTACAAGAGGATTTGCGCGGCGAAAAAACTTTGGCGCGAATTCAGGTTCAATATAGAGGTCCCCGCTAATGAAATCTATGAGGAAGCGGCGGACACCGACGCGAAAATCCTGCTGCAGGGCATGGCCGACCTAGTTTTTGAAGAAGACGGCGGGGCAGTGATTCTCGATTATAAGACTGACCGCGTTTCCAGCCCTGAGGCGCTTATAGAAAGGTATTCGGGCCAGCTTAACAGCTATGCCCGCGCCGTTCAAGAAATATTGGGCGTGCCAGTCAAAGAAAAGATAATCTATTCCTTCCAGCTTGAAAGGGAAATCAGGGTATAGGTTAAAAATAAAAAGTGGTTGTTATTAACTGTGCTTTAAATCTATAATTATATAAAAAGGACGGTGTGGTAACATGGACGAATTGGAGGAAAAAATCGAAAGACTTGCTTCTATGATAAGCGAGTCGAAGCGGATAGTGGCCTTTACCGGCGCCGGCGTTTCGACCGAAAGCAATATCCCTGATTTCCGCTCGTCAAAGGGCGTGTACGAGTCTATCCAAAAGGAATATAAACAGCCTGCCGAAAGGTTGCTTTCGCACTCATATTTCGAGGCGCACCCCGAGATATTCTTTGATTATCTGCGGCGCTTTTTGGTATTTCCCGACGCTTTGCCGAACGACGCGCACAAAAGCCTTGCCGCCCTTGAAAGGATCGGCAAGCTAAGCTGTGTGGTAACCCAAAATATCGACGGGCTTCACACAAAGGCGGGCAACAAAAATGTATGCGAGCTTCACGGCAGCCTTTACAGGAACTATTGCATCAAATGCGGCGAAAAATATGATTTGGACTTTGTCCTGTCGGCAAAAGACATCCCGCGCTGCAAGAAGTGCGGAGGCATAGTGCGCCCGGATGTGGTGCTCTATGAAGAGCTCCTCGACGAGGACGTTATGGAAAAGGCGGCAAATGAGATTATAAATGCCGACATGCTGCTGATTATGGGAACAAGCCTTGCCGTTTATCCCGCAGCAGGCTTTATAAGGTATTTCCGCGGCGAGAATATCGTTATTATCAACAGGGACGCGACCCCTTACGACGGAAGCGCCAAGCTGCTTATCAAGGCAAAAGCTGGCGAAACCATGCGTGCAGTGATGAATAAATGCAAAATTGAATTCTAATTTAAAAACCGGACAGGGTTTTCCCCGCCCGGTTTGTTTTATTTAGGACTATGCGGCGCTTTTTTATAAGTGCCCTTTGGCTTTCGGATAATATCTTTAAGGTGCTGGGTTTTCGGCGAAATTTTTCTTTTCGGCATGATAACCACCCAACCTTATTAAAATTACGCCGCGGCACATCGCCGCAAAAATATTTTGTGTTTAAAGCGCCGCAATATTACGGCTATTATTTTGAAAAAGCAAATAAAAAACGGGGCATATGCCCCGTTTTTTATTAATGAAAAGTTATTCTTCGTAATCGTTTGTGAGATGAAAGTGGTCGAGGACATAGAATATAAGGCTCATGACCATACCGACGACAGCGGCGAGTGCCATACCTTTGAGCTGTACTGAGCCGAGCTGGATGAACGCGCCGGAAAGGCCTGTGACCATAACAACTGCGGTCAAGGCGATATTTCTCGAATTGCTGTAGTCGACCTTTGCGTCGACAAGGATCCTGAGACCGGATGCTGCGATCATACCGTAGAGCAGGAAGCTGACGCCGCCCATAACCGGTGACGGTATCGTCTGAATTGCGGCTGTAACTTTGCCGAGGAATGAGATGACCATTGAGAATACTGCGGCGCCTCCGATGACATATACGCTGTAAACCTTTGTGATGGCCATAACGCCGATGTTTTCACCGTATGTTGTTGTAGGAACTGAACCGCAGAAACCGGAAAGCATGGTGGATATACCATCTGCCAAAAGTGACCTGTGCAGTCCGGGGTCTTTTATAAGGTCGCGCCCGACGATTTCGCTTGTCACGAGCTGATGGCCTATGTGTTCGGAAACAATGACGAGCGTTGCCGGAACGATTATTATTATCGAGTTTATATCAAACACAGGTGTTGAAAAATTCGGTATTGAGAATATAGGCGCCTTCTGTATTGGCGTTACATCCACAAGCCCCAGCGGCCATGATATGAGATATCCGCCGATAATGGCGATAAGAACAGGTATCGCGGAGAAAAATTTCCGGAATAGGACTGAACCGAATACAGCTATAGCGAGCGTTACGATAAAAACGACCACATTGCGCCAGTCGATGGCTTTATAAGTATCTGATAAAATAAGTCCGCCCATTGAAGCAGCGCTGCCGGCAAGTTCAAGTCCGATAAGTGCGACGACAGCGCCCATTGCAGCGGGCGGCAACACTATATCAATCCATTTGGTTCCAAAAAAGCGGATTACAATTGCCAACACGCAAATCAAAGCGCCGACAACTATAAATCCGCCTAAAGCATGAGAGAAACCTTTAGTTTTATCTGCGAGAATAATAAGAACCGGTGAAATAAATGCAAAGCTTGAACCTAAATAAGCGGGTGCTTTGCCCTTTGTAATAAGAATGAAAAGCAATGTTCCTATACCGTTCATCAAAAGTACGATTGCGGGATTAATATGGAATATTGTAGGAACGAGAACAGAAGCGCTGAACATAGCGAACATATGTTGGATACTGAGCGGGATACCTTTTAAAATCGGTACCTTTTGATCAACTTGAATAATTTCCTTTCCCAAGATTTTACACCTCCGAAATTTCTCCGGAAGATTATATCACTTTTGTCAAGTCAGGTAAAGCTAAAAGTGAAAAAAAGTACGAAAAATGCGATTTTTCTGTTTTTTAACGGATTTTTGCATCTAAAGAGCAAAGAATTTTAAGCTATCTGAACAAATGCTGTTTGAGACTTGCGCCAAAATTTTCATATGGAATAATAAAAGAAGGTATACCCAGCGCATAATCGGCAATCGTGTGCGGCTGGTAAAACACTGCAAAACCGGAATCAGCCAGATAATAATTATTCTCGTCAAAAAAGCGGAAAACATTCTTCAGATAGTCGTCAAAGTAATGGAGACAGCCACCTTCTTTCTGCTGCTTAATTTCAGATGTTATGTTTTCAAAAATAACGCTTTTGTAATAAGAATCTTCAAAGAAGTTTTCGAGTTTCATGCGCCTGCCGGTGGTTGTCAAATATGTATCCGCGGACTTTTCGGCGCTGACGTGCACGCCGGAAGTATATTCGCAGCGCTCGCAGCAGATACTGAGCAGGTTATTTTTGTTATATGGCACGTCAAAATCCTGGATTACTTTAAACGGCCTGAAAGGGTAGTGCTGCTTTGCCGAACTTAAGTATTCCTCGACAGCCGCATCATAAAGCTCATGGGACGCTTTGTCATAATAGCGCTTGGCGCTGCTGCGGTAGAAATAGCTTAAATGCTGCGAAACCCGCGGGTTGCCGTATACCTCCACATGCGGATACGAAACAGATATTTCTATGACAGGAACGCCTTTGTAGGTTAGTTTTGAAGAAAATTTGCGGGGAAATACCGCGGTGTGGGAACTTTTCATAATGTCTTTTCTCGACATTGTTTTTCTGTCAGTCATTGTATTTTCCCCCTTTTGATATTGTTTCCGGACAGATAATGCCCGAGCAAACCCAAAAACGCCAGAAGCGGACGGGCATTAAAAATCGGCGGACGGTATTACTATTTTATGTTTTGCTGCATATAATGGCACTGTTACAGCGACCGAGAACTAACTGTAATAATTGGTGGCTTTGTAAATATGATTTACAAAGAAGGGCCGGAAATCCTACAGCGTATCAGCAATAATTAATATAAATAGACAGAAATATTTTGCTAAAGCGGTTATTAATTATTATATTTGCACATAATATTTCACGAAGCGAGCAATATTTCGGAACACATTTTGAAAACATTTAAGCGGCCCAACTGATAACATTCAAATTAATCATCATAATAAGGAGTGGTGTAAGGGGTGAAGAAAAAATACGCGATCAAGGATAAAAACGGGAATTATATAAAAATGGGAATGTATACTGAGCCGGAGGTCCGGATGGCAGCAAAAGCAGGATTAAGGGTATTTGAAGCGGAGGGCCCTCAAACCGAGATTACCCAGCAGCTCACCGGACTATTCGGAAACGGCTCCAAAGAATAATGTAATATGGCATAAGGACCCGGCCAACTTAAAGCCGGGTGTTTTGTTTTTTAAAGCTGCGCTTTTTGCTTTTTGGCGTGTAAGGCCGGATTTTCGGTACAAAATAAATTTCGGAAATTTTTTTGGGAAGATGTTCTAAAGCACTTGAAAAAGTATACCAAAATGGTATAATATTAATAGAAAAAAAGGAAAGGACGGGGTTAGATGAAAGATAACAGAAAAGTTGTTATTGTCGGAACTGGTTTTGTCGGTATGAGTTATGCCTATGCCCTTCTGAACCAGAATGCTTGTGATGAACTCGTTCTTATTGATATAGACAAGAAGCGGGCAGAGGGCGAAGCTATGGACCTTAACCACGGCCTTGCGTTTTCGGGTTCTCATATGCGGATTTACGCCGGTGATTACAGCGACTGCAGCGATGCCGATATTGTTGCGATAGCGGCCGGCGTCGCGCAAAAGCCGGGCGAATCCAGAATAGACCTTTTGCAGCGCAACACTGCTGTTTTTAATACAATTGTCGGCCCTGTTGTAAAGTCGGGCTTCAACGGCATTTTCCTGATAGCGACGAATCCGGTTGACATCATGGCTCACGTGACAAAAACGCTGTCCTCTTTTGACCGCAGCAAGGTCATAGGCACTGGGACAACGCTTGACTCGGCGCGTTTAAGATATCTGCTCGGTGAGTACTTCAAGGTGGACCCGAGAAACGTGCATGCCTTTGTAATGGGCGAACACGGTGACAGCGAGTTCATTCCGTGGTCCCAGGCGTATATAGCCACAAAGCCGGTTATGCAAATCTGCGCCGAGTCGAAGGGCCGGTATTGCAGCGATAATATGAAAGCGATAACGCAAGAGGTCAAAAACGCGGCGCAGAGGATAATCGAGGCCAAAAAAGCGACATATTACGGAATCGGCATGGCTATGGTGCGCATAACAAAGGCGATTTTCGGCGACGAAAGCAGCGTGCTTACCGTTTCCACAATGCTCGACGGTGAATACGGAAGACACGGCGTTTACGCCGGAGTACCGTGCATTGTCGGCAGGAAGGGCGTTGAAGGTATCATTGAGCTATCGTTGACCGATGAGGAAATGGAACAGTTTAACAAATCCTGCGATATCCTCGAAGAGGCCTACAGCGGCATAAAATTCTGACGGCAAAACCAGTTATCGGCATGTATCATACAGCAGAACAAAAGGGTGATGCAGTTTGGTACTGCATCACCCAACTGTTGTTTATAAATGAGCTTGTATTTTCGCCGCGATACCGATAATTGACACCCAAATGGGCTATTATGTGCTAATATAAAGCCAACAGATGATTTCCCATAACCGCAGGCAAGCAAAGGAGGAACCATATGCTAAGCGATAATGATATCAGGTACTTAAGAGAACATCTGCCTTTTTTAAAAGACACTGAAATTGAGCGCATTGAAAGCGCTTCAAACGAACATTATCCCAAGGGCAGCATAATCTTGAGCGGAAAGAATGAGTGCAAAGGCCTTGCGTTTGTCAAAAGCGGCTGCCTGCGGGCCTTTTTCGAAACGGCTGACGGCAAAGAGATAACGCTTTTCCGCCTTATGCCCGGGGACGTTTGCCTGCTGACCGCGTCATGTATACTGCACAATATCACATTTGAAATAATACTTGAGGCCGAAAAGGACAGCACGGTAATGACCATACCGGCGGCCGCGTGGGAACAGATTGCAAAAAACAACAGCGAGGCGCGGAACTTTGAAGTGAGCCTGATGTCAAAGCGCTTCTCTGAAGTTATGTGGGTGGTGGAGCAGCTCGTTTCAAAAAATGTGGGGCAGCGCATAGCTGGTTTCCTGCTTAGGCAATCCGAACTGACAAAATCTGAGAGCCTCAGCGTAACCCACGAAATGATTGCGAAAAACCTCGGCACCGCGCGGGAGGTTGTGAGCAGGCTGCTGAAATACTTTGAAAACGACGGCGCTGTGAGGCTTGAGCGCGGCAGGATTGTCATTACCGATTTTGCAAAGCTTCAAAGATTGTCGGAATGAACCGGCAGGCGAAGAATAAACCAACGGCAAGTTTACATAATATCAGGATCGAATCAAATAAATGTATACCCATAATGCCCCGTGACGGGATTTTTTGTAGTATAGTCGAATTTAATATCGGTCTGCACCTTTGAAGAAGGCTCGAGCGGATTTACCGAAAAGCGCTCGAAATGAACGCGCCCTTTGCTCCTTTCAGCGGCATAAAGCTCTCGGGCGTTGGGCAGACTGTGCCTTTCAAGTGCTTTTGGCGGGTTGCATGAGCTGTCAGAGATGAAGAAGTCAAATTTCAGCAATTCATTTATAGTGTTGTAGTCAGACGGCAAAAATTCTTTAGCGAAATTCAGCAGCATTTTATAAAGCTCGCGGGACGGAATCCCATAGCCTTCTGGATAAAATTCCTGCAAAATTTGCGAAAATTTCAAAAAGAAATTGAAAGCGGATTCCAACTTAGATATAATATAAGTAAGTGAATGAAAAAATCTACCGGTGTTGTAAAGAACGTCCACTGCCGCTTCCACGCCTTTGAGGACGAGAATGTCGTCATAGCTGAGCCAGGGCGTGCTGAGCACCTCATAGGGCGGCTGTTCTGAAAATACATATCCATATTTGGAAGCGTCATTGCGCAAAGCTGAACCGTGCAGCAGCTTTAGAAATCCAAGCTGTATGCAGTGCGGTGATAGTTCATAGATCTTATCAAAGCTTTGGCTAAAACTTTTAAAATCCTCGTAGGGTAGGCCGGCGATAAGGTCAAGGTGAATGTGCATATTGCCGCATGAAACCAGCTTTTTGATATTGTCTTTGCAACGTTCAAGATTGGTTTTTCGGGCAGAAGCTGCAAGCGCTTTTTCGTTGAAGCTTTGAATCCCTATTTCAAGCTGAAAAAGCCCCGCAGGCGCCGTTGATAAAAGCTCTATCGTCTCGTCGTCAAACAAATCAGCAGCGGCTTCGAAATGATAATTTTTTTGTGACGCCTTGCCTGATTTGTATGATTTTGACATATTGAGTATAAATTTAATTATTTCCCGCGCCCGGGACGGATTGCAGTTGAAGGTCCGGTCGACAAATTTTATCTGGCGTGCGTCCGACAACATGAGCCTTTCAAGATCGCTTTTGACCCTGTTTAAGGAAAAACGGCGTACGCCGCCCGAACTGCCGGACAAGCAGTAGGCACAGCTAAAAGGGCATCCGCGGGACGATTCAAAATAGGCGATTTTGTTCTTTGCGGCCTTCAACATCTCATCAGTATAAGGCGAAACGATTGTATCAAGGTCTTTTATATAATTTATCGGCGGGTTGTATTTGACTTCTCCCTTTTCGCGGTAGGCAATACCGTCTATCCCGTCTGGGCTTTCACCGCGGATAATACAAGTGAGAAGCTGTTTTAAACGCTCTTCACCTTCCGAACAGACTACATAATCCACATCACTGTTGCGCAATAAAACATCCTCGGCGTTATAGGATACCTCCGGCCCGCCGAGAATTATAACCGCTTTAGGAAGTATCTTTTTTAGGTCTTGTATGACAGACAGGATATGGCTTATGTTGAATATATAACATGAAAAAGCAATGATATCCGGCTTTTCGTTGTAAATACAGCGCAGTATTTCAGGCTTGTCCTGATTTATAGTAAGTTCCAAGACTTTTATTTCACAGAGGTCTTCACACGCCGCCTTAAGATACCATGGCGCGAGCGACATATGAACAAATTTAGAATTTACAGCTGCAATAACAATTTTCATAAACGGTTTTTATAATTCCTCCGGTTTCAGATTGCTCTTATAATTATAGGCTTGCTGCAATATTTTGCAACCCACTACACGATAGGCATCGAAATACGCATATACTCAGGGAATTCAATGACAACTGGAATAAATTTCTTTGAAATTCTCCGTGAAAAGTTTTATAATCCTGATTGTTTTGTTGAATTTAAATAAATTTTAGAAAGTCAGGTTATAGAGTATGAAAGGTAGAGCGAATTTCGATGATATCTTGAAAAATGCCTTTGTAGACACCTATTTTCAACCTATCGTCAGCCTTTCTGACGGTAACGTGATAGGCTACGAGGCATTGAGCCGGGGACCGAAAGGCACAAACTTTTATATGCCTACCGCTCTTATTGCCGAGGCGAAAAGGCGCAACCGCATAAGTGACCTTGATGTTTTGTTGCGGAAAATGGCCCTTATAAACGCTTCAAAACGCAATATTCTGAAACCGCTTTTTATCAATATTGACCCTATAGCCATATATAGTGACGATAAGGCAGACAATGTTGTCCGCAGGTCAAGGGATTTCGGCATTCCGCCCCACCGTGTTGTTGTTGAAATATCCGAACAAAATGCGCTCTGTTCGCTTGAAAGTTTTCAGTCTCTAATAAATTCATATAAGTCCGACGGTTTTCAGGTCGCAATTGACAATATTACCTGTAACTTTTCAAATATCAATGCTATATCCTGCCTAAGTCCAAACTATGTTAAGATTTCTGGGCGTTTTGTCCATCAGATAAACGTTAATTATAATATAAATAGAATAAGCGAGCTTAATAACGTGCTTCAGATAGCCAGAATGATAGGCGCAAAAATAATAGCTGTTGGCGTAGAAAATATGGATGAGCTCAAAATACTGTACCGCATGGGCGTTGACGCGGTTCAAGGGAATTTCATAGGAGCCCCGAGCAAAGAAGTTTCTTCAGTTTCCAACAAAGCGCTTGAGATTATAGAGGCACTAAAAAGAATTGATCTGGAAGAAAGCACACCGGCCGAATGATAGCTAAATAAGTACATAAGCAAGTGACAGCAGCAGCCATTTGTCTCCGCTGTCCTGAATTAACATAAGTATAATCGCAAGCAGGAGCAGCTGGTCGTGGTCAAGTGAAAAGTTTATCCCGCTTTTGCGGGGAACGCTGCTTGCAGGCTTTTGCACAGGCTCGGGCTTTTTCTGCTCAGCAAGAGCTGCCGGCGGGTTGTCAGCGCTTTGCGGCGGAGCGGGAGCAACAGGCGGCATATGCGGCGTTTCAGGTTCCCGCGCATATCCTGGGTAGGCCTGCGGCGGAGGAAATGGGTCGTCTTTGTTTTCGATATGCATTCCAGCGTTCTCCAAGGTCGCACGTGCCCGTCGCTGCATTTCCCGCACGCGCCTTATGGCTTCCTGCTGCATTCTTATAAAGTCATCTTCCGATTCCGGATTGTGCCTTGCCATATAATCAGTCCCTTCATTGCCGGTCAACTGACCGGTAATTTCTTTTATAGCAGCGTTTAAAGTTAGAATAGGTCTTTAAACAGCCCTTGTTCTTTCAGGAGTGGCATAAGGCTTAAAAGGCGCAGGATATGTATGGCGTCGTCTATTTTTTTGCGCCTTGCCGCGCTGAGGTTCGGCTTGAGCGCAGCCAAAAGGGTTATTCTGGGGTCGTCTCTATTTATCATTTCGAACGCGCTTTTGAGCTTCATAAGCATTGCCGGGTCAATGGGGAAGTCGCTATTCGTCGTATTTGGAGCCGGCACATTTTTTTCTTCTGGGGGAGGGGCGGTATTTTGACTGCCGCCCCCGGTTCCCATGAGCATTTCTGCCAGTTTTCTTATACGCTCCATACTTGCGGGGTCTGATAAAATCTCGTTTATCTTTCCGCTCAAATCATCCATTTTTTCCGCCCCTTATTATGTCGTCATATATTTTTCTGGCCTGCGGATTGTTTCGAACCATCTTTTCAAGCGATTCAATACCGCCTGAGCATATTTTTCCGCCGCTTTTTCTGTCGATTTCACCGACAAGCTGCTGTGCTTTTTTCGGATCGCTGAGAGCGGCACGCAGCGCGTCCGGGGAAATGCCGAGTTTCCTTCCGGCTGTTTCGAGCATAGCTCCGAGCTGGTCGTTTGAATTATTCCGCGGCATATAAAAACCTCCTGAACGAATAGACAATGAGTCTGAAATTATATCTATACATTTCATATTATGCATTAAAGGTGTATGACATTACTTTTCAAATGGGTTATAATAAATAAAGTCCTGCCGCCACATTTTGCAATTTCCGGCGGCAAAATATGAATGATAAAAAGAGAAAAGGAACTGACCGAATAGTGCGCATTGTAGTAATTTCAGATACCCATGGGAATATATCAAACTTTGAACGTGCGATTTTCCAGCAGCCGAAAGCGGATCTGTTTATACATTTGGGCGACCACGAAAGCGACGTTGATGATATAAGACTGTACTTAAGGGGCAGAAATATACTTAGCGTTTCAGGCAACTGTGATTTCGGGTCGCAGCTACCCGACGTGGGCGAAACCGTTGTAAGCGGCAAGCGTATTTTTTACACCCATGGCCATAGATATCATGTGAAATTCGGCATAGACGGGGTAATAAACGAAGCAAGGCGCAGGGAGGCGGATATTGTGCTCTTTGGTCACACCCATATCCCGGTTGCCACATATGAAAAAGGTCTTTACATTATGAATCCGGGCAGCCTCGGGCACCCGCGAGGAGGCTCGCCTACTTATGGTATCATAGACATAACAAACGCCGGCGTGGTACTTAATATTGTGGAGGTAGAAAGTTGACAGAACAAAAGATACAAGAGCTGCTGACAACCAAATATACGGGACGAAGCCTATTTTGTTTTGAAAAGCTGAACTCTACAAACGATTTTTTGAAGGACGCGGCTGAGAATATTCCCAACGGCAGCGCCGCTGTCACAATGGACCAGCTTGCCGGAAAGGGCAGGCGCGGTCACGGATGGGCTGGGGCAAAAGGCCAGATGGCCGCCATATCCGTACTGTTTAAGGATAAGGACACAGGCGGTATACCCCTGTCGCTGATAAGTGCCCTTGCAGTAACGAGAACCCTTAATAATCTCTGCAAGAGCAAAGAATTCAAGATAAAATGGCCAAATGATATAATTTTGTACGGCAAAAAGGTCTGCGGTATATTGTGCGAGTCAAAAATAACCGACGGCGGCTGCATAACGGTCTGCGGCATTGGCGTCAACCTGACCCAAAAGCCCGAATTTTTCAAGAACGCGGGGATTCCCCACGGCGCTTCCATAAAGATGCTGACGGGGATTGACCTTGAGCCGGAAAAGGTTGTCGCCGGCATACTCAACAGCCTTGAAGATATCCGCGAAAACATAAGCCCTAAGGAATTTTTCGATGAATACACAGCGTCCTGCATAACCATAGGCAGACAGGTCAAGGCCATAACGCCGGAGGGTGAAATATACGGCAAGGCGGTCGGCGTAAACGCTGACGGCACGCTTAATATTGAAAGCGGCGGCAAAACAATAAAACTGGCCTCATCGGAGGTCTCCGTCAGAGGAATCATGGGCTATATTTAAAGCTGACGGTTGCGCATGGGTTGACTATCCATTATAATAAATAGAGATGTTGCGGTGCCGCGGCGGCACTTTGTTTTTTGTATAGAGAAATTGCTGCCGCCGCAATTCATATAACCGAAAGGAATGTAGTTGACACAATGAAGCTTGGTATAGTAGGTTTGCCGAATGTCGGCAAAAGCACTCTTTTTAACGCGATAACAAATGCGGGAGCTGAATCCGCTAACTACCCGTTCTGCACAATCGAACCCAACGTCGGTGTCGTTTCTGTGCCTGACGAGAGGCTTGATGTGCTTGCAAAGATGTATAATCCGCAGAAGGTCACTCCTGCTGTCATAGAATTCGTCGATATCGCCGGCCTGGTGCGCGGAGCGTCAAAGGGTGAAGGCCTCGGCAACAAGTTCCTGTCACATATAAGGGAAGTCGATGCTATAGTACATGTTGTCCGCTGCTTTGAGGGCACAGACGTTATGCACGTCGAGGGCAGTGTTGACCCCCTGCGGGATATGGAGACGATAAATCTTGAGCTTATTTTTGCCGATT
The DNA here is from genome assembly GCA_000953215.1 of [Clostridium] cellulosi. Lineage (NCBI taxonomy): Bacteria > Bacillati > Bacillota > Clostridia > Eubacteriales > Oscillospiraceae > Ruminiclostridium > [Clostridium] cellulosi. Next base: position 1,567,453 of record LM995447.1, on the reverse strand, counting down.
TGGAAGTTGTTGAGCGCAGAATCGACAAGACAAAGAAAGCGCTGAAAGGCGACAAGAAGTATCAGGCAGAGCTTGACCTGCTTTTGAAAATAAAAGACGCCCTGGAAAAGGGGATCCCCGTCCGCGCAATGGAGAAAAGCGAGGATGACCGCGCTATGCTCAAACCCATGGCGCTGCTCACCGACAAGCCGGTAATCTACGCCGCGAACATGAGCGAAGAGGATTTCAAGAACGGTTTTGAAAATAACCCGCATTATCAAAAACTGCGGGCGGAGGCTGAAAAAGAGGGCGCCGAGGTGCTTCCCATCTGCGCAAAGACAGAGGAAGAGCTGTCGGATATGTCAAAAGAGGAAAAGGAACTTTTCCTCGCCGATTTGGGGCTTAAGGAATCGGGCCTCGACAGGCTCATCAAGGCGAGCTACAAGCTGCTTGGCCTTATATCATTCCTGACCGCAGGCGAACCTGAGGTGCGCGCTTGGACGATAACGAGAGGCACTAAGGCGCCGCAGGCAGCGGGAAAGATACATTCGGATTTCGAACGCGGCTTTATCCGTGCCGAGGTTGTCTCGTTTGATGACCTTGTAAAATGCGGCAGCATGGCGGCGGCGAGAGAAAAAGGCCTTGTGCGCTCCGAGGGCAAGAGCTATGTAATGCAGGACGGCGACGTCGTGCTGTTCAGATTTAACGTTTGATCCGCGAATAATTTTAGCGATAAAAAAGGCCTGCAGCCGCAAATTTACACGGCTGCAGGCTTTATAATTTGGGCGATAACAGGATATAAGTTATCCGCCCGCAATGCAGCAAATAAAAACGTTCCGCAGCAAAAGCCCTGCGGAACGTTTTGTGTATCAATATTTTTCAGCAGATTCGGGGAAGAAGTTCTCCTCCCGGCGGCGGCAGGAGCGTTTCCCCGCCAACCTCGGTTTCAACTACTACGCGGCCGGGCATATCTTCCGTTACTTCGCCGATTATAGCGGCGTTTTGTGAATATTTGCCGCGCCTTAAAACCTCAATTAACTTTTCAGCGTCGTCCTTTGACGCGAATACTACGAGCCGGCCCTCGCAGGCAAGATAGAGCGGTTCAAGGCCGAGCATGCCGCAGACGCCCTTTACCTCGCCGGAAACAGGTATTGCTGTTGAATTGAGCCGGATGCCGACGCCGCTCTGTGACGCTATCTCATAAAGCACAGTGCCGACGCCGCCGCGGGTCGCGTCTCGTAGTGCATGGATATTCTTTGTTGCGGCGAACATGTCTTCTACCGTTCCCCAGAGGGGAGCGCAGTCGCTGGTGCAGTCTGCTGTTATGCCGAAATCGTTCCTCGCGAGCAGGATAGTGCAGCCGTGGCGGCCGATGTCGCCCGTCACGATAACGGCGTCGCCCGGGCGCGCGTTCGCCCCGGAGAGCGACGCCCCGTCCATAACTCTGCCAATGCCGGTAGTTGTGATAAAAACGCCGTCGCACTGACCTTTTCCCGCAACCTTTGTGTCGCCGGCCACAATATTGACGCCCGCTTCCTTTGCGGTCTCTTCCATAGCGGCAGCGATTTTTTCAAGGTTAGCGATAGAAAATCCCTCTTCTATAACAAACGCGCAGGAAAGGTATAACGGTTTTGCGCCCATGCAGGACAAATCGTTGACCGTTCCGCAGATACTCAGTTTGCCGATATTCCCGCCCGGAAACTCCCAGGGTGAAACAATAAAGCTGTCTGTCGTAAAGGCGAGTTTGCCGCCGGCAAAATCGAGCACAGCCGCGTCGTCGGATGTAAAGGACGGATTGCTGAAATGTGCTTTGAAAACGCTTTCAATAAGCTCCGAAGTCTGTCTGCCGCCCGCACCGTGGGCAAGCGTTATTATACCATTCATAAGCTGCCTCCGTATTTGTAGTATGCCGAGCAGGTGCCCTCGCTTGAAACCATGCAAGCGCCGACCGGATGGCCCGGCGTGCAGGCTTTCCCGAACAGACTGCACTCATAGGGCCTGCAGCTGCCCCTTAGTATATCGCCGCAGCGGCACAGCGGGTTTTCCTTGCCTTTGACTTTAGGCAGGGAAAATTTGAGCCGCGCGTCAAAATCCTCATAGCCGCCGTTAAGCGTCAGCCCGGAATTTTTGATGACGCCGAGCCCGCGCCAGACGGCGTCACAATCCTTCATTGTTTCCGATATAAGTTTCTTTGCCGCGGGGCTGCCCTCCCGGGTGACGACCCTCGGATAGCAGTTGACGGCAAAGGGTTCGCCTTCGCCGAGCTTTTTGATTATAACCGCAATGGCTGCCAGAATTTCGCCTGAAGTAAAGCCGCAGACAGCGCCGGAGATACCTTCCTCTTTCAGTTTGTCGTATACCTCAGTGCCGGTAATGGCGCTGACATGGCCGGGGTAGAGAAAAGCGTCCGCGCTGCCGCCGAGCAGGCGGTAGGCGTTTGTCATGGTCTTGTTGGCCGTCAGCAAAAAGAAGTTTTTAAGCCCGTCCTTTTGCGCCTTTTTGACGGCAAGACAGCTTGCCGGAACCGTTGTTTCAAAACCGACGGAAAGAAATACTACCTTTTCGCCGGGATGATTGGCAGCATAGTCAGCGGCGTCAAGGGGCGAATAAACCACTTGAACCCTGGCACCCTTTGCCCTTGCGTCCGCAAGGTTCATCTCGCTTCCCGGCACCCTGACGAGGTCGCCGAAGGTGCATATTGTCGCGCCGTAGTCAAGAGCCAACATCAAGGCCTCGTCGATAAACCCTGTGGGCGTGACGCAGACGGGGCACCCGGGGCCAGAAATAAGCTTTATATTTTCCGGCAGAATATTTCTTATACCCAGCCTGAAAATTTCATGGGTATGCGTGCCGCAGATTTCCATGATCCTTATTGGAGGCCCGCCGTAGTTTTTAATAATGCTGACGGGGTCACTTTGTTTCAGCATAAAGTTCCTCCAAGATGGCTTGAGTTTCCTCCGCTTCCTCGGCGGTTATTTTGGCGATTGCGATTCCCGCGTGGATCATCACATAATCGCCCGGTTTAAGATCTTTTATAAGTTCGACGGAAACCTTCCGTTTTGCGCCCGAAGCGTCGATAACGGCCATGCCGTCGTTAATCTCCTCAACTCTTGCGGGTAGTCCAACACACATAGTAAATCTCCATTCTATTAATTATTTCATAGCTTATTTAAAGCAACCGCGGCCTGACCGAGCGCTATGCCGCCGTCGTTGGGCGGCACAAGCGAGTGGGTAAGCACATAAAATCCGTCGCTTTTAAGCAAATTGACGCATTTTTCAAGCAGCAGCAGATTTTGAAAAACGCCGCCGGAAAGGGCAACGGTATTTATACCGGTAAGCTCCCTGCATTTAATGCAGCCTGCCCTCACCATCTGCGCCACAGCGCTGTGAAACGCGCCGGCAAGATATGATTTTGAAGTGCCTTCAATCGCTTTTTCAGCAAGGTATTTAATAAAGCCGCTAATCTCTATTATAAACCTTCCGTCCATATATGTCGAAATGTTTGGCTCAAAATTATAGCCGGTATTTTTATCCGCAGCGTATTCAAGGGCGGATGAAGCCTCTCCCTCAAAGGTCGAGCGCCTTTTTATCCCAAGAATCGCGCTTGCCGCGTCGAACAGCCTGCCGGCGCTTGTGGAGGTTACGCAGTTGATGTTGTTTTTGAGCATGGCAAACTGCGTCCTTATAGCAGTTTTATCACAAAGCCCCAGCTTTTCGGCGGCTTCTCCCGCGGCGCTTTCCGAGCCGAAAGCATTGAGCAGGAGAGACAATGCCACCCTCCAGCCTTCTTTGACGGCGAGTTCTCCTCCGGCCTGACGGAACGGGGCGATACTGCCCAGCCGTTCAAAGCCTGAGTAAGAGGCTTTTAAAAATTCCCCGCCCCAGATTGTGCCATCGGTGCCGTAGCCGGTGCCGTCAAAGGCGACGCCGATAACCTCCTCCTCAAACCCGTTCTCAGCCATGCAGGACGCAATATGCGCGTAGTGGTGCTGGACTTGTATAACGGGCAGCCCGAGGCTTTTGGCAAACTCCGTTGAGTTGTATTTCGGGTGCAGGTCGCAGGCGACAGCCTGCGGGGATATCTCCAAAAGCCGTTCCATCCTTGCCGTAGCCTCTTCAAGCGCCTTTACGCTCCGAAGGTCAGCAAGGTCGGCGATGTATGGCGACAGATAGAGCAGATTGCCGCGGGCAAGGCAGAAGGTATTTTTTAACTCGCCGCCGACGGCGAGCACGCTGCCATCGTTGACATGCGGCAGAACGACCGGCAGGGGAGCATAGCCCCTTGAGCGCCGAATCATATAGGGGCGCCCTTCAAAAAACGCCATAACGGAATCGTCGGCGCGCAGCCTAATCTTGCGGTCATTTGAAAGGATTACGTCGCACATGCCGGAAAGTTCTTTTACCGCTTCTTCGTCGTTGCGGCAGATGGGCGCGCCGGAGGGGTTTCCGCTTGTCATAACAAAGCAATCGGTCATATCTTTGCCGTCCGGGTATGAAAACAGCAGCAACTGTATAGGCGCATAGGGGAGCATGACGCCGATTTTCGGGTTGCCGGGAGCGACCTCGGGGCATATCTCGCCTCTGCCGCTGCGCTCGAGGAGGATAATCGGCTTCTGCGGGCCGTCCAGCAGCGCCTCCTGCGCCTCGTCTGTCTTGCACTCGCGCCGCACAGTCTCCATATCCCTCAACATGACGGCAAAAGGCTTAAACGGGCGGTTCTTGAGCCTGCGCAGCCGGGAAACCGCCTCGGCGTTTTTCGCGTCGCAGCAGAGGTGGAACCCGCCAATGCCCTTTATCGCCGCAATGCCGCCTCCCCGGATTACCTCTCTTGTAAAGATAAGCGTCTCAGCGCCCTCTTTTTCACTGCCCGGTATATAAAGCCTCGGCCCGCACTTGTTGCAACAGACGGGCTGGGCGTGATACCTGCGGCATTTTGGGTCGGTATATTCATCGTGGCAGTCGGCGCACATAGGAAATTCCGACATGCTCGTTCTTTCGCGGTCATAGGGCATGGAATCGAGAATTGTGAGCCTCGGGCCGCAGGCGGTGCAGTTTATGAAGGGGTGCAGATAGCGCCTGTTTTCCTTGTCGAATAATTCCTCTTTGCACTTTTTGCAGATGGCTATATCCGGGGAAACGAATATCTCGCCTTTTTCGCGCCCACTCTTAATAATTTCGAATTTGTGCAGTTTCTTTGCCGGTATTTCTGATGTCTCTATCTTCAGTATCGTGGAACGTTCCGGCGCCTGCGTTTTAAGCCGGGCCAAAAAATCGGCAAGCTGTTTATCGTCACCCTGCGCTATGATTTCCACATAAGGGCCTTTGTTGCATACGCTCCCAAGTATACCCGCCTTTGCGGCTATTCGAGAGACGAACGGGCGGAACCCCACGCCTTGGACTATACCGTAAACCCTTATCAGTAAGCATTTTATATCTTCCATAAAACAAAAACCTTAATTTAAACCTTCTATAATAGTTTGAAATTTTCTAAAACGACCTGTTTGTCAAACATTTTTTCATCCGCTGCCCTTGAGTTTCCATTTTAGCACGAATACATACTGCGGCAGTTATATTTTGTCCAGTTTTATGTAATATTGCAGTTATACTGTATGTGAAGCCCTGTATAAATTTCTAAACTGGGTGGGCGAACAATGCTTATACTGCTTAAAAATCCGGTTGAAGGTCGAGATGCTGTTAAAGCCCGCCTTAAAAGCGGCCTCTGTAATAGACAGGTTTGGATTAGTAAGCAGTTCTTCCGCCTTGTGAAGCCGTTCCTTTATCATAAAGTTTGTAAAAGAATCCGCTGTAAACTCTTTAAAAAGCCTTGAAAAATGGGACTTGCTGAAACCAGCGCGGCGGGCAGCGGCGTCTATCGAAATATTTTCCGTGCAGTGGCTTGAAAGATAGGAGCAGATTGAAACCATCCGTTCGGTTACACGGTTTCGCTTTAAGTTTGTCTCCGAAGACAGCAAAGCTGATGAATTCAACAAATTACTTCCCAACGCCATGAAAATCTCATAAAGCTCAATACACATTTTGACTTCTTTGAAATCATCAGAACTAAAATACAGCTCTTTTATATTGTTCAATTTCTCAGCCAATGACGCTGCCAGCGCGGGATTTTCACTCGATTTTATCAGACGCACTTGGTGAAACAAGTACAGCTTATTGCGAAATTCAATCCGGTTGCCAATTATGGGATAGTCAAACTGAAGCAGGAGCACTTTGCAGGGCTGTGGCTGATGGACAAGGGCATGCAGTTCTCCGGACCAAACGAACAGTATATCATACGGAGAAAGCGTATACAAATGCCCGTTGATATCATACTGGACGAAGTCTTGATAGGATAAAATGACCTCAATATAGTTGTGCCAATGCTGCGGGAATGTCTCAGGAGAATTGTTGTAGTATAGAATGAAGGGATAACCTACTTCATTGAGATTTTGAAAAATATTTCTGTCAAGCATATAACCTAATACCCCTTATATTGACATCCGAAATAAACTATCAGCTTAAATAATAGCAACAAATGAGCAATAACTCAATACAAAATAGTTAGTCTGCCCGATAATGCTGCGCTATAATATGCATAAACCTGCATTCAAAACAGCAGTGTGGGGACAAAAAGTATGAGGAACAACATCAAAGATATGACATCTGGCAATCCAGTAGGGTTACTGCTGACGTTTTCATTGCCAATGCTTATCGGGAATATATTTCAACAATTCTACAATATAATTGATTCGATCATAGTGGGCAAATATATCGGAGCTGACGCTTTAGCGGCTGTCGGTGCGACAGGTTCTGTCCAATTTCTATTTTTTTCGCTGTGCAACGGCATGTCAGCCGGAATCGGAATTATTATATCACAATATTTTGGAGCCAAGGACGAGGAATACGTAAAACGCTCCATAGCAAATTCCGTATATGTAATGCTGGCCGCAGCAGTGCTTATGAGTTTAGTGGGATTTTTTCTTTCAAGGCCGGTACTTCAGTTGCTGGGCACTCCCGACAATATTATCGGCGACTCTGACCTTTTCTTAAAAACGACCAGTATCGGCATTATAGCGATTGCCGCATATAACTGCATTTCAGCGATTCTGCGCTCGCTGGGCGATTCCGTCACACCGCTGATTTTTTTGACCGCGTCCATTGTGGTCAACATTCTTCTTGACTTTCTCTTTGTTTTGGACTTTAAATGGGGCGTATTTGGTACTGCGCTTGCGACGATTATAGCGCAGGTCGCTGCGGCTCTTGGCAGCCTTGCCTTTGCACTTGTCAAAAATCCTCATTTCAAGATACCGAAAGATTACTTGAGGCCAGATATCGGGATAATACAGCTCTGCGTCAAGCTGGGCCTGCCGACAGCGCTTCAAAGCTCTATGATTGCCTTCTCATGCGTCATTCTTCAGAGCGTGGTCAATTCCTTTGGTTCCGTCGTCGTGGCGGCGTTTACCGTAACCTCCCGCATTGAGCAAATAGTCCAACAGCCCTACAATTCAATTGGCTCAGCCGTTTCCACATATACAGGTCAGAACATAGGCGCCGGTTATATAGACAGGGTGAGAGAAGGATACCGCAAAAGCTATATCATAATCGGTGTCTTCACGTTATGTATGCTTCCGATGGCGCAATTCTTAGGCAGACCCATAATGAGGCTGTTTGTCAGCGAGGCAGATGTAATAGAAATAGGCAGCACAGCCCTTAAGATTACGAGCCTGTGTTATTTTCCGCTCGGGGTTATATACATAACCAGGGGCCTGCTTAACGGGGCAGGGGATACGATATATTCCTTTATCAACGGTATCATAGAGATAACTTGCAGAATCGGGCTTTCCGAGCCGCTGACAAAGATAAGCCAAATCGGTGTCTGGGGAATCTGGATTGCGACGGCGCTGACATGGCTAATAACAGGGGCGGCGAGCGTCATAAGATATCTGCAGGGCAAATGGACGGAGAAATCAGTGGTCCGTCAAAAATATGAACAGAGTGAGTGCTGATATAGCTGCTGATAATTTTTGCCTTACTTGATATAATATAAATGCCTGCCAAAATCCGTTATTATAATCTGCCTGCAGTACACACCTATATTGGAATTAAAATGCCTCCCTCGTCATCCGGCAGAAAAAATCGGCGGAAACAGCTTCTTAAAGCTGTTCCGCCTGTTTAACCTAATGAAGCATTTCCATGCTGTTTTTATCGAATACAATACAGGTCACAATGAAAGACATATAATCCATGGAGGTCGAAAATGATTTCACAGACAAAAATCGTTGTCCGCTATGCCGAAACCGACCAAATGGGAGTCGTGCACCACTCGGTATACCCAATCTGGTTTGAAGCGGCCAGGACGGATTTTTTTAAATCCGCCGGCTATTCCTATGCAGAAGTTGAGAAAGAAGGCTTTTACCTCCCGGTAGTTGAACTCAAATGCAGGTATATAAGCTCCGCCGTCTATGGAAAGGAATATGTCGTAAAAACGCGCCTTTCAAATGCAACTTATGTCAAGCTGTTCTTTGATTATGAGATTGTTGACCCCGAGAGCGGCCAAATCATTGTAAAAGGGGAAACTATGCATGCATGGACTGATAAAACGTTTCGGCCGGTAAACATAAAAAAGCGCGCGCCCAGTATTTACAATGCGGTAATGTCCCTTGTAGATAAGGCGGATTAAAACTTGTCGAAGCTTATAACCTCCGCAGCGGATTTTCTCGGCCTCATAGCAGGGTTTTCGTCGGGATAGCCGAGGGGCGTTACTGCGACAACTGTTGCGTCATCCGGTATATCTAAAATCTCTTTGACCTTATCTTGATAGAAGAATCCAAGCCAGCAGGTGCCGAGTCCCTGTTCGCAGGCCTCGAGCATTATAAATGACATGGCGATAGAAGCATCAATTGTTTCCGCAGGCTGACCGCAGGTCATATTATGATGGCGTGTCGCGCAGACTACTATTACAACCGGTGCCTCTCCGACCTGTTTCTGATTGCCACAGGCTGCTTGCAGCTTCTTGATTTTTTCTTTATCCCGTACGACGATGAACTTCCAGCTCTGGGCGTTGTTGGCGGAGGGCGCCAGCCTTGCCGCTTCAAGCACAGCAGACAGTTTTTCCTCTTCAATGGGCCTTGAACTGAATTTCCTTATGCTGCGCCTTGCTTTTATTGCTTCCATAACGTCCATTTTCCTCATTCCTTTCTGCTGACAGTATTATTTAAAGTTTCTTCCAAATCAAAAATATTCTAAAACAAAAACAGCGCTTTTTCAATACACATATAAAATTATATGCTAAGTGTCCCCGATTTAACATTTTTTATTATTGCAGACAAAAATCACCCGCCGGTTTTTAACCGGCGGGTGATTTATCGTTGCTAAGCAATTATTGGCTTAATTGCTTATTTACCCTCTTTAACCTTTGCCTGTGCCGCGGCAAGTCTTGCAATCGGCACACGGAACGGTGAGCAGGATACATAGTTGAGGCCAACATTGTGGCAGAACTCGATAGTGCTCGGGTCGCCGCCATGCTCGCCGCAGATACCGAGTTTGATGTCAGGACGGGTCTGCTTACCGAGCTGAGCAGCCATCTTGACGAGTTTGCCAACGCCTTCCTGGTCGAGCTTAGCAAACGGATCAAACTCGTAAATCTTCTTGTCATAGTAGTCAGCGAGGAACTTGCCGGCGTCATCACGTGAGAAGCCGAAGGTCATCTGAGTGAGGTCGTTTGTACCAAAGCTGAAGAACTCAGCCTCTTTCGCGATTTCATCGGCTGTGAGAGCAGCACGCGGAATCTCGATCATAGTACCGACATTGTACTTTAGGTCAACGCCGGAATTCTTGATGATTTCGTCGGCAACCTTGACGACAACGTCCTTAACGTACTTAAGCTCCTTGACTTCGCCAACGAGCGGGATCATGATCTCAGCAACGATTGGCCAATCCGGATGACGTTTCTTGACGTTGATTGCAGCTTCGATGACAGCATGTGTCTGCATCTCTGCGATTTCAGGATATGTGACCGCAAGACGGCAACCACGGTGACCGAGCATCGGGTTGAACTCGTGCAGGCCGTTGATAATTTCTTTGAGCTCTTCGACTGAAATCTTGAGATCCTTTGCGAGTGCTACAATATCTTCTTCCTTGTTCGGGAGGAACTCATGAAGCGGAGGATCCAGATAACGGATAGTTACCGGCAGGCCGTGCATTGCCTCGTAAAGGGCCTCGAAGTCGCTGCGCTGCATCGGAAGGAGCTTGTTGAGAGCTGCGCGGCGTGCTTCTTCAGTCTTGGCAACGATCATTTCGCGCATTGCGAAGATACGGTCAGGATCAAAGAACATATGCTCTGTACGGCAGAGGCCAATGCCCTGTGCACCGAACTTGTAAGCCTGCTCTGCGTCACGAGGTGTATCGGCGTTGGTGCGGACCTGCAGTGTGCGGACCTCGTCAGCCCAATTCATGAATGTTTCGAAGTCACCTGTGATGCTGGCCGGGACAGTCGGGATAGCTTCAGCATAAACATTACCGGTTGAACCGTCAATGGAGATATAGTCGCCTTCTCTTATAATCTTGCCGCCGACTTCGAAATACTTCTCTTCGGCATGCATGTTGATAGCGCCGCAGCCGGATACGCAGCAGGTACCCATACCACGAGCAACAACAGCCGCATGGGATGTCATACCGCCGCGGACGGTAAGAATACCCTGTGAAACTGCCATACCGACGATATCTTCAGGTGAAGTCTCGAGACGTACGAGAATAACCTTTTCTTTCTTATTCTTTGCCCAATCCTCAGCATCTTCAGCAGTAAAGACAACTCTACCGCAGGCAGCGCCGGGAGATGCCGCAAGACCCTGAGCAATTGGTTTCGCTTTCTTAAGAGCTTCCGCGTCAAACTGCGGATGGAGAAGTGAGTCAAGCTGCTTCGGATCAACCTTGAGCAGAGCCTCTTCCTTAGTGAGCAGGCCCTCGGAAACAAGGTCAACAGCAATCTTCAGAGCAGCAGTTGCAGTACGTTTACCGTTACGGGTCTGGAGCATATAGAGCTTGCCTCTTTCAATGGTAAACTCCATATCCTGCATGTCATGGTAGTGTTTCTCAAGCTTTGTTGCAATTTCAGTGAACTGCTTGTAAACTTCGGGCATAGTATTGGCAAGCTGGTCAATTGACTGAGGAGTGCGGATACCGGCGACAACGTCTTCGCCCTGTGCATTCATCAGGAATTCACCAAAGAGCTTCTTTTCACCAGTTGCAGGGTTACGTGTAAATGCAACGCCTGTACCGGAATCGTTGCCCATGTTGCCGAATACCATCATCTGGACGTTAACAGCAGTACCCCAGCTGTACGGGATATCGTTCATGCGGCGATATACGTTTGCGCGGGGGTTGTCCCATGAACGGAAAACAGCTTTAACAGCCTCGATGAGCTGCTCCTTAGGATCAGTCGGGAAGTCTTTTCCGAGGTGCTTTTTATAGATGCCCTTGAATGTTGTAACGAGTCCCTTAAGGTCATTGGCGTCGAGTTCAGTATCGAGCTTTACGCCTTTCTTAGCCTTGAGTTCATCAATAGCATCTTCGAACTCAGACTTCGGAATACCCATAACAACATCGGAGAACATCTGGATAAAACGACGATATGAGTCGTAGGCAAAGCGCTCATTGTTTGTCAGTTTCTTGAGGCCCTCGACAACAGTGTCGTTAAGACCAAGGTTGAGGATTGTGTCCATCATACCGGGCATTGAAACACGGGCACCAGAACGTACTGATACCAGCAGCGGATTTTCGGGGTCACCGAATTTCTTTCCGCAGATCTCTTCCATTTTCTTCAGATACTCTTCGATCTGGCTCATTATCTCATCATTGATCTTTTTGCCGTCTTCGTAGTATCTGGTGCAGGCTTCTGTTGTTATTGTAAAGCCCTGTGGAACCGGCATGCCGAGGTTTGTCATTTCGGCGAGGTTTGCACCTTTTCCACCGAGAAGCTCGCGCATTTGAGCGGTGCCTTCCTTGAACAGATAGACATACTTGTGGCTCACTGGAATTACCTCCTGTAAATTTTAATATTAGAGGATACGCGCATGGAAAAATCCATAACGCACAACCTTATAAGATTATAACACTTATATGGTTTCTATGCCATAAGTTTCTTTGAATTTTTATAAAAATTAGCATAGTTTTGTTCAATTTTTTTCTAAAATCAGTTTTATGGGTTCCAAAATTAACCTAACACATACTGTTGAAGGATATAAAATTCTACCTTAAATGTAAATTTAAAGTTATTATGGGTTTTGATTACAATTAAGTATAAAAGTTTATGTAACTCTTGAATTTAGTTTGCAAAACTGCCATAATTATTAATGTGTTTAAAACTAATTTTGAATAGGCAAATCAAACATAAACTATCGGAATCCTTTGCTGAGAATATGTCTGCAAATAAAATCTGCTGATTTTATTTTGCGGCCCTGTTCCAAAGCAAGGGCAATTATTCTTGCCTAAAATCAGGAATCGGCTTTTAATAGCCAATAACAGGAGGGTTTTTCTTGGGAAAGGCGGCCGCGGTTATCCTCGCTGCGGGCGAGGGAAAGCGCATGAAATCGGATAAATCTAAGGTGTTGCACGAAGTGCTCTTCAAACCTATGATTGACTGGGTAATGGATTCGGTTACAGAGGCAGACATTGATAATATCTGTGTTGTACTCGGCCATAACGCTGACCAGGTTTCGGAGCACCTTAACAAGCGCGGACAGAAATACACATATGTCCTTCAGGAAGAGCAGCTCGGCACCGGACACGCGGTGATGCAAGCCCGGGAATATCTTGAGCAGACAAAACCAGAAGATGTACTTATCCTCAACGGCGACACGCCTTTTATTGACAGTTCGTTAATCAAGTCTTTTTACCTTGAACATAAAAACAAGAAAAATGACGTGACGATTTTAACATCAATTGCAGATAACCCATTCGGTTACGGCAGAATCGTCCGAGACAGCTCGGGCAATGTCAAAGGCATAATTGAGGAAAAAGACGCCACTGACGATGAACGCAAAATCAAAGAGATAAATGCAGGAGCTTACTGGTTTAAAACAGATGTTCTGCTGGAAGCCCTCTCACATCTCAATGGCGATAATGCCCAGCATGAATACTACCTGACCGACACAGTAAAAATAATCAGCGGACAGGGGCTGCGTGCCGGAACCTGCATTGTCGATATGAAATATACCGCAGGGGCAAACTCCAGGAAGCAGCTTTTGGAGCTTAATAATATCGCAAGGCAGCTAGTTTTTGAGAAGCTGTTTGACGCCGGCGTCACTATCACCGATATAAGCGGTGTCAGCATAAGCCCTGACGCTGAAATAGGCTATGACACTGTCATTCTGCCCGGGACAATAATAAAGGGCAAGACCAAAATAGGCATCGGCTGTCAAATCGGCCCGAATTCCCTGATTGATAACTGCGTTTTGGGCGACAATGTTGTATTCAATGCTTCACAGGCTCGCAATTCCAAGATCGGAAACAATGTCACAGTAGGCCCATTCTCCCAGCTGCGTCCTGACTGCGTCATTGCTGAAAACGTCCATATCGGCGATTTTGTAGAGGTTAAAAATTCCAATATCGGCTGCGGCACAAAGATAGCCCATTTAACCTATGTCGGCGACAGCGACGTCGGCGGCGGGGTAAACTTCGGGTGCGGCGTCGTAACCGTCAATTACGATGGCGTCAAGAAGAGCAGAACCATAATCGGCGACAACGCCTTCATAGGCTGCAATACAAACCTTATCGCGCCGGTCAAGGTCGGCAACGGGGCATATACGGCTGCCGGTTCCACGATTACTATGGATATCCCGGACGGAGCCCTTTCTGTTGCACGTTCAAGGCAGCAGAATATTGACGGCTGGGCGGAGAAAAAACTGAAAAACAGGAAAAAATAATCCCTTGGAGGATAAAATGTTCGGCATAAAAAGAAAAAAGGACACAGAGGAAGCGCCCGGCAGGATTGAATATATAATCGCGGGGCTTGGCAATCCCGGACGAGAATATGAAGGAACAAGACATAACACAGGTTTTGCTGTCCTCGACGCGATTGCTGAAAAATGCGGGGCAAAGGTAAACCGGATTAAATTTAAATCACTTTGCGGCGACGCAATGCTCTGCGGGCATAGGGTACTTCTGTTAAAACCGCAGACCTTTATGAATCTCAGCGGAGAAGCTATCAGAGACGCTGCTGATTTTTATAAAATACCCATGGACCATGTAATAGTCCTGTATGACGATATATCTCTGCCGCCCGGCAAAATACGGGTCAGACCGAAGGGCTCGGACGGCGGGCACAATGGCATTAAAAATATCATCTACCTTTCCGGCACAGATGTTTTCCCGCGCGTCAAAGTCGGTGTCGGCGGAAAACCAAACCCCGACTACGACCTCGCCGCGTGGGTGCTGGCCAGACCGTCGGAAGAGGACGCGGCTTTGATTAGTGACGCGGTAACCCGCGCCGTAGCCGCAGTCGAAACAATCATAACCGACGGCACGGCAAAGGCAATGAATGATTTTAACTAACTTTGATTAAATGGATTACAATAAACGTCTGATGGTGATTGATTGAAGTTTTTAGCAGAAATCCTAAACAAATTACCAGAATTCCGCGCTCTTTCAAGTGCGGTCGATTTGTCACGCCATGTTTCGGCAACTGGTCTTTCCGGAGTCAATAAAGCCCATGCTGTTTACGCGCTTGCGGAACAGAAGAACAAGAAAGTTTTTGTCATAGCTCCGGACGAACAGGAAGCCGTAAAGATGGTGTCGGACCTTACTACCTTTTTTGGCGGCGGTGTGTATTTCTTCCCCTCGCGTGACTTCACGCTCAGGCAAGTTGAGGGCGTATCCCATGAATATGAGCACGAGCGCCTCCGCGTTCTGGGGCGCATGGCACAGGGCGATTTTAAAGCTGTCGTTGCCTGCGCAGACGCCGTCATGCAACTTACCATCCCCTTAGAGGAATATAAAAAGCGTACAATTGAGTTAAAAAGAGGCGTTGAGATTTCGCTGAACGATGTCGTACAAGCGCTTATAGGTGCTGGTTATGTCCGTTCAGATGAAGTCAGCGGTATGGGGCAGTATGCGCTTCGCGGAGGAATAATTGACGTATTCCCGCCGCATACTGAAAGGCCTGTCCGCATTGAGTTCTGGGGCGATGAGCCAGACACGATAAGCTATTTCGACACCGAATCGCAAAGGCGGCTCGAGAGCGTTGACTCAATCCTTATCACGCCGGCCGTTGAAGTGGTTTTTGATTCAATGGAAGACCTGGCTTCTAAAATCGAGTCGCTCAAAAATGGCCTTAAGACAAAATCCGCGGAAAAGGCCATACAGTCACTTTCCAAGGATATAGAGAGGCTGCGCGGAGGCTCAATGCTCCCGTCAAACGACAGATACCTTCCGCTTTGTTACGGCGGAAAGCCGGCGACCATATTTGAATACGCGCCGGACGCCATCCTTTTTGTCAGCGAGCCGTCGCGGACTTATGAGCGTGCGAAGAATACGCTGTGGCAGCATGGGGAAGATGTGAAAGTGCTGCTTGAGGACGGCGTACTGTGCAAAGGGCTTGACAGGTATTACATCAGTATGGCCGAACTCGAATCTTTGTTTGAAAAGCGCGGCGCTGTTTACCTTGACACCTTTGTTCGGGCGTCATATGAAACCAATGTCCGAGACGTGATACATTTTACGGCAAAGCAGCTTTCTGTTTGGGGCGGGAATCTGTCGCTGCTGACGGAAGATTTGAAAACGATAATGGACAAGGGCGGCTCCGCAGTAGTTTTCGGCGGAACTCCCCGTTCCTGTGAAGCGTTGGTGCATGATTTAATCGACGAAGGCATAACCGTCTACGGCGGCAGCAAAATTTCTGCGGACAATATAAAAGCGCCTCCGCCGAGGACAGTTCTTGTCCTGCCCGGAACGCTTTCCGCCGGAATGGAGTACCCGTCTATATCCTTTTCCGTAATAACCCACGGGCATATAAACGCGGAAAGGCACACAGTAAGGCGGTTTAAAAAAGGCAAACAGATAAGGAATCTGTCCGAGCTGGTTCCGGGCGATTATGTCGTCCACTCCACCCACGGTATCGGCATTTATGAAGGTATTCACAAGCTCGAAGTACAAGGCGTTGTGAAGGATTATATAAAGATCAGGTATGCCGGAACAGATACGCTCTATGTCCCGGTAACTCAGCTTGACCTTGTTTCAAAATATATCGGGGCGAGAGAAGACAGCACCGTCCGGCTGAGCAAAATGGGCGGAGCGGAATGGCAGAAAGTAAAGTCCCGCACCCGCGCCGCCGTCAAGGATATGGCGAAAGAGCTCATCAAACTCTATGCCGAGCGGCAGAAGATAAAGGGCATTGCTTTTGAACCGGACAATGAATGGCAGCGGGAGTTTGAGGAGCGCTTTGAATATGAAGAAACGGATGACCAGCTCCGCTGCGCCGCCGAAATCAAAAACGATATGGAAAAACCGGTGCCGATGGAACGGTTGCTTTGCGGCGACGTCGGATTTGGCAAGACAGAGGTAGCGCTCCGCGCCGCCTTTAAATGCGTGATGAGCGGAAAACAGTGCGCAATGCTTGTGCCGACCACAATCCTTGCGTGGCAGCATTACCAAACCGTAACCCGCCGTGTCGAGGGTTTCCCGGTCCGCGTCGAACTTCTGTCCCGATTCCGGACTCCAAAGGAGCAGGCCGATATCATCAAGCGGCTGGCGCGAGGAGAGATTGACATTGTTGTTGGTACCCACAGGCTTGTCCAAAAGGACGTAAAATTCCGCGACCTCGGGCTGCTTATTATAGACGAGGAACAGCGTTTTGGCGTTGCGCATAAGGAAAAACTCAAGGAAAAGTTTAAAAACGTTGACGTGCTGACCCTTTCGGCAACGCCGATACCGAGGACGCTCAACATGGCCCTTTCCGGTATCCGCGACATGTCGATAATCGAGGAAGCGCCGCAGGACAGGCACCCTGTTCAGACTTATGTCCTTGAGCACGACTGGGGCGTTATCGCCGACGCTATCCGCAAGGAATTAAGGCGCGGCGGTCAGGTATATTACCTCCATAACCACGTCGAGTCAATAGAAAACACAGCGGCAAAGATACAGTCGCTTATTCCCGACGCGCGCATTGGCATAGGCCACGGCAAGATGAACGAAGAAGAGCTTTCCCGCGTTTGGGAGCGGCTTTTGAATCACGATATAGACATACTTGTCTGCACGACGATTATTGAAACTGGTGTAGACGTCCCGAACTGCAACACGCTTATAATTGAGGACGCCGACCGCATGGGGCTGTCACAGCTTCATCAGTTACGCGGGCGCGTCGGCCGCTCTTCACGGCGTGCGTTTGCTTATTTTACATTCAGACGCGGCAAGGTATTGGCCGATGTCGCTACAAAGAGGCTTGCGGCAATCCGCGAATTTGCCGAATTTGGCTCTGGCTTCCAGATTGCCATGCGCGACCTTGAAATCCGCGGTGCAGGCAATATCCTCGGCTCACAGCAGCACGGGCATATGGAAGCCGTCGGCTACGATATGTATCTAAAGCTGCTCAATGAGGCGGTGCTGGAGGAAAAGGGCGAGAAACCGCCGGTCGACAACGAATGTATGGTGGATATTCAGGTGTCCGCCCACATTCCTGAAACATACATCGAAAGTGCGAACCAGAGGCTTGAAATTTATCGCCGCATAGCTGATATCCGAAACGAGGAGGATATGTCCGACGTTCTCGACGAACTGATTGACCGTTTCGGCGACCCGCCGCAGGCGGTAAAATCCCTTGTCGACGTAGCGCTTGTCCGCAACACAGCGGCTGCACTCGGTATCCATGAGATTTCTCAGCGCGGCGACATGATAATGCTGTTTACGGGAAAGATAGATTTCAAGGCCGTTTCTGTGCTTGTGTCCAAGCTCCGAGGAAGGGTAATGGTGAGCGCCGGCCAAAAGCCTTATATCTCGGTCAAGCTTAAACCGGATCAGTCGCCAGTCGACGCAATCCACGAAGTGTTAAATATACTTTCACGCTCAAAGGAAACACAAGACAGCAAACAATAATTAAAAAAGGGTGCTGAGCATTTGCAGCACCTCAAAATTAAGGCTCCATAATATCAAAGCGGTCAGGAAAATTAAAATTTTCCTGACCGCAGCGGCATTTGTCGTAATAAAGGGTGCAAACCGATTTAAAACCGCACTATCTCATCAAAGGCGCGCAGGGCGAATTGGTCGGTCATGCCTGAAATGAAGTCGATAACGGCAAGTTTGTAATCCTTTATATCATCCTTTACATGGTAGACAACCTTGTTTTTGAGCTTTGATGAGGCCGTTCTGTCTGTGACATCCCAATATTTGTTTATCCAGCCGGAGAACTCCCGTACAAAATTCGGGTAATATGTTTTCATTTTATCAAGTTTTTTTGTTGTATTCTCTCCGTCATAGGCCGAGACCAGCAGCTCGTATATCTGCCTTATGATAAGCTCTGCGTATTTTTTATATGGGGCAAGCCTCTTGTGCCTGTAGATATTCTGATAATTGAAATCCTTTATTATGTCCATAAGCTCGCAGTATTCACTTGAAAGGCAAATGCCTTTCTCAGGGCTTGAATTTTTGCAAAGGTCAGTTATGAACTGGTGCATTAAAATCGTGTTGTTAAGCTCCCTTATATCCAGATTAGTAAACTTGCCGATTGACCGGAGCCTGTGTACCAGTTCATCTATCTGCGATTTTTCGAGGATTTTAAGGGCCATTGCGTCCTCGATGTCACGTCCGAGATAAGAAATCTTGTCGGCTACCTTTACGATACAGCCCTCCCAGGTATATGGCGGATACTGGTCGGCGGCGTTATATTCGGACAAGTCGATATATTCTTCTCTGGGCCTTATGACCTTATAATCAACCTCGCCGCAATGCGAGATGATACCGTCTCTGACCGCATAGGTCAGGTCAAGATTTCTTCTGCAGCCCTCGTTGTCCTCGAGCAATTCAATATCGTCGACAAAATGGAGCCCGTTTTTTTCATGCCAGAAGGTCGGGAAACCCTCTTCCTTTAAAATCTCCTTAATGATTGTTTCACCGAGGTGTCCAAACGGCGCGTGCCCCAGGTCGTGCGCTATTGATATGGCTTTGGTAAGCTCCGTATTGAGCCCGAGGTAATTTGCTATTGTATAGCTGACCGATTCCACATGGTTGACATGCTCAATCCGCGTACATATATGGTCGTTCTGGGGAGCATAAAAGACCTGAGTTTTATGCTTCAGCCTGCGGTATGCCGTACAGTGGAGTATTCGTGTATAATCGCGCCAGAATTCGCTTCTTATATCGTTCTCCCGCTTGTAAAGGGAGCTTACGCGCGAAATCATCTTTTCCCATTTCGGGTTACTCTCGAAAGCGCCGACTTCCCTAAAAGAATTCGCAGCCGTAAAAATCACCTCGCTTAAAGAATTCCAATTTAACTTAATTATAGCACATTTAAGATATCATAGAACTACCGCCGCCTACGCTTATAACGAAACATTTTTGCTTAAAATACAGCGGCAGAACTTGACAATCCTTATGTTGCCCCTGATAACGACTTATGGTATAATGAAATAGTTTAAGACTATAAGGAATAAAAAGCAAACGGAGCGGATAAATTGATTATCTTAGGCATTGACCCGGGGTATGCCATTGTGGGCTATGGGGTCATAGAATACCGCAATTCCCACTATACAACCCTTGATTACGGGGCAGTTACAACTGAGGCAAAGACTGCTTTTTCCGACAGGTTGGCAAAGATTTATGACGGTATCACTGAGATTATAGAGAAGTGGAACCCCGAAGCCGTTTCGCTTGAAGAATTGTTCTTCAACAGCAACACTAAAACCGCTATTGATGTCGCGCAGGCGAGGGGAGTTATACTCCTTGCCGCAAAGAAGAGCGGTGTGCCTGTTTTTGAATACACGCCGCTTCAGGTAAAGCAGTCTGTTGTCGGCTACGGCAGGGCGGAGAAAAAGCAGGTCATGGAGATGACAAAAATGCTGTTGGGCCTTGCCAAAGTCCCGAAGCCGGACGATACTGCCGACGCATTGGCAGTGGCGATATGCCATGCCCATTCGTCAGGTTCTCTGATGTCGGGGTTGCTTAATCAAATTCCGCGGTAACAATAAGGCAGGAGATTTAAGATGATTTATAGTGTCAGCGGGGTTTTGACCTATGTTGAACCCACCTTTGCCGTAATAGAATGCGGCGGAGTAGGTTTTAAATGCCTCACTACGTCGAACACATTGAAAAAACTGCCGAGTATAGGTGAAAAAGTAAAGCTTTATACATATCTGAATGTCAGGGAAGACGCGCTCGACTTATATGGTTTCTTCGACGACAAGGAACTGCAGTGTTTCAAAATGCTGATTTCCGTGTCGGGAGTCGGGCCAAAGAATGCCCTTTCCGTCTTGTCCGAGATGACGCCGGAAAAATTCGCGCTTTATGTGGCGTCCGGTGACTCAAGGGCAATCCAGAAAGCTCAGGGAATCGGCGCAAAAACCGCCCAGCGCATTGTCCTTGAATTAAAGGATAAAGTGAGCGGGGAGCAGGCGGCGCTTGGGTTTACCGAAACAGAAATCCCGGCCTCTGCTTCCGGCAATATTGAAGAGGCGATAAGTGCGCTGATGGTTCTCGGGTATTCACGAAGCGAGGCGGCCTCTGCGGCGTCAAAGTCCGATGCTTCGCTTCCTGTTGAGGAAATTATCAAGCAGTCGCTGCGTCTGCTTGCCAAATAAATTAATGGTGAATAGTAGATGGAAACTGATTTTGAAAATCGCATTGTAACTCCTGTTGCATCACCTGAGGAAATGGACGCGGAAAGCTCTCTGCGGCCGCATTTTCTCGAGGAATATATTGGGCAGCAAAAAGCGAAAGAAAACCTCAAGGTTTTTATTGAGGCGGCAAAGAAGCGCGGGGAAGCGCTTGACCATGTCTTGCTTTACGGCCCTCCGGGCCTCGGCAAGACAACACTCGCCGGCGTAATCGCAAATGAGCTGTCGGTGAATATTCGCGTTACTTCCGGGCCTGCTATTGAGAAGCAGGGCGACCTTGCCGCGCTGCTGACGAATCTTGCGCCCCACGATATCCTCTTCATCGACGAGATACACCGCTTGTCTCACAGCGTTGAGGAAGTGCTTTATCCGGCGATGGAGGACTATGCCCTCGATATCATAATCGGCAAAGGCCCGTCGGCAAGGTCTATAAGGCTTGATTTGCCGAAGTTTACGCTAATCGGTGCCACAACCCGGGCGGGGCAGTTGTCCTCGCCTCTGCGCGACCGTTTCGGCGTGATTTTAAGGCTGGAGATGTATACCGTCGAAGAGCTGAGCAATATCATAATGCGAAGCGCAGGTATACTTGATATAAAATGCGACCCCGAGGGGGCGAAAGAGCTTGCAAGGCGTTCCCGCGGCACCCCGCGTATAGCGAACAGGCTGCTAAAACGCGTGCGCGATTTTGCTCAGGTCTGCGGCGACGGGGTAATAACCCGAGAGGTTGCGGCGCAGGCTCTTGACAGGCTGGAAATCGACCCGCTTGGGCTTGACAGCATTGACCGCCGTATACTTAGGACAATGATTACACATTATAACGGCGGACCGGTTGGCCTTGAGACGATAGCTGCGTCGGTCGGCGAGGAATCAGTCACTATCGAAGATGTTTACGAGCCGTACCTCTTGCAGATAGGGTTTATCAGCCGAACGCCGCGCGGACGGTGTGTTACTCCCGCAGCATATAAACATCTCGGGCTCACCGCGCCCGATGATGGCCAGCAAAGCTTTTTATAAAATTCAGATTCTCATAATAAACTATAGCGTAAACAAGTAATTGAAAGGCGGCAATTTTATGGGAAGACTTTTTGGGACCGATGGAGTAAGGGGCGTTGCAAACACTGAGCTTTCATGTGAACTTGCCCTTAAGCTTGGCAGGGCGGCTGCCATGGTGCTGACGGAGGAAACTCACCATCGTCCTCAGATTATAATAGGCAAAGACACCCGCATTTCTTCGGATATGCTTGAAGCCGCTATGACGGCGGGCATATGCAGCGTCGGCGCGAATGTTTTGGTTTTGGGCGTTGTCCCAACCCCGGCTGTGGCATATCTCGTAAAAAAGCTCGGCGCAGATGCCGGGGTTATGATTTCGGCGTCCCACAATCCCGCGCAGTATAACGGCATAAAGATATTCAGCGGCAGCGGATATAAGCTTTCGGACAGCCTCGAGGAAAAGATTGAAGCCATTGTCCTCGACGGGCTGGAAGAGCCGCCGATAAAAGCCGGGGACGGTGTCGGCCGCGTAATAAAGCCAAAGACCGCGATTGCCGATTACATAAATTATTTGAAGTCAACTATAAACACAGACCTTTCCGGACTGCGCATAGCGGTTGACTGCGCGAATGGCTCGGCCTCCGTCACAGCGCCTTTGCTGTTCAAGGAGCTGGGCGCGGATTGTGAAATTATAAATGCAAATCCGGATGGGCTGAATATCAATGACGGCTGCGGCTCAACCCATATAGAGATGCTGAGCGAGTATGTAAAAGGCAACGGGTTTGATATCGGCGTAGCCTTTGACGGCGACGCGGACAGATGCCTTGCGGTCGATGAAGACGGCAACCTTATTGACGGCGACAAGCTGATTGCCATATTCTCGGCGTCGCTGAAAGAAAAGGGAAGGCTTAAGAGCAATACGGCTGTTGTCACCGTTATGTCCAATCTGGGCTTCTTCAAGTTTGCCGAAAGCCATGGCATAAATGCGGCAAGGACAAAGGTCGGCGACCGATATGTCCTTGAAGAGATGATAAACGGCGGCTATGTACTCGGCGGCGAACAGTCGGGACACATCATCTTCCTTGACCACGCCACCACCGGTGACGGCGAGCTGTCAGCCCTGCAACTGCTTGCAATCTTGAAGAACTCGGGCAAAAAAGCGTCTGAGATTGCTTCAATTATGGAATGTTACCCGCAGGTCATGGTGAACGTCAAAGTCGGTTCTTCTAATAATAAGGATATAATAATGAAGGCTCAGGATGTTGCTGACGCAATCAAAAAGGCAGAGTTAAAGCTTGCCGATGAGGGAAGAATAGTGGTACGGCCGTCAGGAACGGAGCCGCTTATCCGCGTTATGGTTGAGGGCAAAGACCGCGATGAGATTACAAAACTTGCGGACGATGTCGCCGATGTGATACGCTCTCATGTGGGCTGAAGCAAACAGCCGTCCAAAATCTCAGGATACACAGAAATTGTTTTAGGGAGCAGCTTTTAAATGCGCGTAGCAAAAAACTGGAGAGATTTTCATATTATAGATACGTCCGATGGCGAGAAACTCGAACAATGGGGCAAATACACGCTTATCCGCCCCGACCCGCAGATAATCTGGAAAACCCCACGCGAGAACCCGCTGTGGAACCGCGCCCATGGGCACTATATCCGTTCCCATGAGGGCGGCGGCCACTGGGAGAGCAACGGCTTGCCTAAGGAATGGAAGATAAATTACGGTGAGCTTACCTTTGCGCTGAAACCGATGGGCTTCAAGCATACGGGGCTTTTCCCCGAGCAGGCAGTCAACTGGGATTTTATGATGAAGAAGATAAAGGGTGCGGGCCGGCAGATAAACGTGCTGAACCTTTTTGCCTATACAGGCGGCGCGACCCTTGCATGCGCGGCGGCGGGTGCAAAGGTTTGCCATGTGGACGCCTCTAAGGGCATGGTGCAGTGGGCAAAGGAAAACGCCGCGCTCTCCGGCCTTTCGGACAAGCCGGTGCGATATTTAGTCGATGACTGCATAAAGTTTGTCTCGAGGGAGATCCGCCGGGGCAACAAGTACGACGCCATTGTAATGGACCCTCCTTCTTACGGCAGGGGGCCCGGCGGCGAAGTCTGGAAGCTCGAGGACGCCATATATGACCTCTTGATGCTCTGCGTCCAGGTGTTGAGTGATGACCCGCTGTTTTTCCTGCTCAATTCCTATACTACGGGCCTTTCGCCGTCAGTGATGGCATATCTCGTCGGCACGACGGTCGGCAAACGGTTTAAGGGGACTGTCACCGCCGATGAAATCGGGCTTCCCGTAAAAGAAACCGGATTGGTGCTGCCCTGCGGAGCGACCGCCATATGGCAGCGGTAACCGGCATTATTAGACGGGGAATCATTCAAAATTTTATAGTTATCGAAAATAACTTTCGATGTTTAATATGAATAAACAAACTATGCTGGGACGGATAGTAATCCGCCTTGACTGAAGTTGGGAGTGCAAATGGAAAACGAGAGTATAAACCCTATACTTGAGACTCAAAACCTCGAGTTCACATATTCATATGAAGATGGAATAAGCAACAAGGTGCTTAACGGCATAAACCTTAAGGTGCCGTCTGGGCAGTTTTTGGCTATTTTGGGGCGGAACGGGTCAGGAAAGTCAACGCTCGCAAAGCATTTTAACGCGGTGCTTTTGCCGACAGGCGGCAAGGCATACGCGCTTGGCATAGATACCTCAGATGAGACAAGAACATATGACATAAGGCAAAACGTCGGCATGGTTTTCCAGAATCCGGACAATCAGATTGTCGCCACTATCGTCGAGGAAGATGTCGCCTTTGCGCTTGAAAATCTCGGCGTGCCGCCCGAAGAGATACGGCGGAGGGTAGACGAGGCGCTGAACGCTGTCGGCATGTATGAATACCGCAACCATGCGCCGCACCAGCTTTCCGGCGGACAGAAACAGCGCGTCGCAATAGCGGGCATAATAGCGATGAAACCGAAATGTATCGTGCTTGACGAACCCACCGCTATGCTTGACCCACGCGGAAGGCGCGAGGTTATCGAGACGATAATGAAGCTAAACCGCGACGAAAAGATAACGATAGTGCTTATCACGCACTTTATGGATGAGGCGGTCCGCGCTGACAGGGTGGTTGTGATTGACCACGGCAATATCTTGCTCGACGGCGCACCAAGAAGCGTCTTTTCAAACGTCGCGATGCTCAAGTCAATAGGGCTTGACGTGCCACAGGCGGCGGAACTGCTTTATGAACTCAACAAGTCCGGTGAAAAGCTGCCGCTGGATGTACTTACCGCAGAAGAATGTATTGACGCGCTTGCAACGCTTTTGGAGGAATCACATTGCCGAAAGATCCGATAATTAAGACAGAGCATTTAAGATATGTTTACAGCGAGGGCACGCCTTTTGAAAAGGCTGCAATCGATGACGTGTCAATCGAAATAGAAAAAGGCGAATTTGTAGGCGTAATAGGTCATACAGGCAGCGGTAAGTCGACATTTGTTCAGCATTTGAACGGGCTTTTGAAGCCCACGAGCGGGCGCGTACTTATTGACGGTCAGGATATCTGGGAAAAAGGCGTTGACAGGCGTAAAATAAGGTTCAAGGTTGGGCTTGTTTTTCAGTACCCAGAGTACCAGCTCTTTGAGGATACTGTTTTTAAAGATATATCATACGGGCCGAGAAATATGGGCCTTTCGGAGGACGAGATTGCTTCCCGCGTATATGAGGCGGCCGAATTTGTCGGCCTTTCGGAGGACCTGCTGGAGAAATCGCCGTTTGAACTTTCCGGCGGCCAGAAACGTCGCGTGGCGATTGCCGGCGTAATAGCAATGCAGCCTGATGTGCTGGTTCTTGATGAACCTGCCGCCGGCCTTGACCCCAAGGGTCGGGAATCTATCTTGCGGCGTATCCGCGAATACCATAAGGCCAGAGGGTCGACTATTCTGCTTGTTTCACACAGCATGGAGGACATCGCTGAGAACGCAAGCAAGGTTCTTGTGATGAACAAGGCCAAATTGGTTATGTATGATAGCGTCGACGCGGTTTTTGCCAGAAGCCAAGAACTGCTCAGCATCGGCCTCGACATTCCCCAGATAACAAGGGTGTTCATCGGGCTGCGCAAGCGCGGGTTTGATGTAAATGACTGCATATACACCGTCAAGGACGGCAAAAAAGAAATCCTGCGGGCGCTGAAAGAAGGTGGCGCAGGATGCTGAAGGATATCACGATAGGGCAGTATTTCCCCGGAGAGACTGTCATTCACAGGCTTGACCCGAGAACCAAGATAATACTGACAATTGCCTATATGGTGGGTCTGTTCTGCGCGGGAAGTTCGATATCTCTGCTCTTTGCCTGCCTTTTCATGGTCGCAATCAATGTAATAGCAAGGATACCCATAAAGCTGGTCTTAAAGGGCATAAAGCCGATAATCCCGATTATCATACTGACTTCGCTTATAAACGCCTTCTCAATCAGCGGCAGGGTCATCTTTTCGTTCTATTTCCTGAAGATGTCGTATGAGGGCCTGCGGCTTGCCATATTCGTATCGGTAAGGCTAATTTTCCTTATAGTTGGCACCTCTATGATGACTTACACGACGTCTCCGATCGCTATTGCAGACGGCATTGAAGAACTGATGGCGCCGCTGAAAAAGATTAAACTGCCGGTTCACGAGCTTTCGATGATGATGTCCATTGCGCTCCGGTTTATCCCGACGCTTATTGAGGAAACGGAAAAGATAATGAGCGCTCAGAAAGCCCGCGGAGCCGATTTTGAGAGCGGTAATCTAATGCAGAGGATAAGGGCGCTTTTGCCCATCCTGATTCCGCTGTTTCTTTCTGCGTTCAGGCGTGCGGAGGAGCTGGCGCTTGCGATGGACTGCCGCTGTTACCGCGGCGGAAATGGCCGCACAAGGCTGCGCAGGCTAAAAATGGAGAGCATTGACTTTGCCGCATACGGCGTTTTTGTATTCTATTTTGCCGCTATAATAGTATTTAACACTTTCTTTAGTTAATTATCCACGTTAATATGGGGGAAGATATGCGCAACATATGCTTGCACCTGAAGTTTGACGGCAGCCATTACCACGGCTGGCAGGTGCAGAAAAACGCTGTTTCCGTACAGCAGACGGTTCAGGATGCGATAGAAAAGGTGTTCGGCGACCGCCTCGATCTTACCGGGTGCAGCCGCACTGATGCCGGCGTACACGCAAACGACTATGTATGCTGTTTTTGTACCGAATCTAATATTGACACAACGCACATAATGAGGGCGCTTAATGCAAACCTGCCGGATGATATAGCTGTGACCGCATGCGAAGAAGTGCCGATGGATTTTCACCCGCGGTACAGCGCGTCGGGCAAAGAATATATTTATAGGATACACAACGGCCGGTTTAAAGACCCGTTCACCCGCGCATATACTTTCCATTATCCAAAGCCCCTCGATGTTATGAGACTCAATGAAACGGCGCAGGCTTTCTGCGGAAAGCATGATTTTGCCGCATTCTGTTCAATAAAGGCTGCAAGCCGCCACAGGCCGGATGAAACAGAAGACACTGTTCGCACTATCTATCTCGCCGAGGTTACCCGTAACGGCGACGAGGTTGTCTACCGTGTCAGGGGTGACGGCTTTCTGTATAATATGGTGAGAATAATGGTCGGCACCCTGCTTTTTTCAAATGGCGGAAAACTGACTTATGAGGGCCTTTCTGAAATAATCCGGTCAAAAGACAGGTTAAAGGCCGGCCCAACAGCCCCGGCGCATGGATTGTTCCTTAACAAAGTTTTTTATAACGAGACGGTTTTTAAACCTTGATTAAAAGACGATAAAACTATATAGATGGGTTTGAAAAGGGGGGAGGCATATTGAAATTAGTGCATGAAAATAAAAAAGGCAAAAGAACTAAGACAAAGGTTTACATAAATGACGACTATGACGACGATGAAGATGACGAAACATATGTCATAGAAAATGAACTAAAGGCTTACCGCGAAGCTCGGAAAGCCCGTTTATATAAAAAGAAACTACGCAGAAGACGCATAATCACATTGATTGCAGTAATAGTGCTGTCGGTTGTCATCTGCCTTGACTGGAATCTCGCTCCTTCGGCGCTTGCTGAAAGATTTCAAAACTTTCTGGGCGAATTCGGCAGGAGCAAATATCCAGTCCAGTTCGATGAAGGGTTGACAAAGGCAGCCGTCCCCGTTGGCCCGAATGTAGGGGTGCTTACAGATACCTCTTTTATTCTGTATGCGCACAATGGGGAAAAATTGGCCTCCCGCCCTCATGGGTTTAACTCGCCTGCCGCGGTTTCGGGCGGTGGAAGGGCGCTGATTTATGACCGCGGAGGGAGACAATTTAAAATTGAGACCCGTTTTGGCGAACCATTTTCCAAAACGGCAGCATATCCTATAACATCAGCAACGATGGGCAGCAAAGGGAACTTCGCTGTGATAACGCAGGCAGAAAATTATCTCAGCGAACTTACGGTTTACAGCAGTTCATATAAAGCGGTATTCAGATGGAATTCGACAAAGGGAAGGATATTAGCGGCGGCTCTGAGCCCAGATGGGAAAAAGCTGGCGGCGATTGTTACCGGCGCGAGAAACGGCACTATCTTTTCGGATATATATATCTTTGGACTTGACAGTGAAAAGCCGCTTGCGGTAAAACAATATACTGGTGACTTTCTATACTCAATAAGGTTTAAGGACAATAAGCGCATAGCTGCCGTCGGCGACCAGAAGTCGGTTTTCCTTTATACTTCCGGCGAGCAGAAATCGGAATACGATTATGGAGGCAAAGAGCTTATTGCCAGCGTGAATTTGGACGGGCCTACGGTGCTTGCATTTCGTGCCGACTCCGAAAAAACAAACATAGTGTCTCTTGACGGCGAGGGCAAGACGTTAGGCTCGGCGAAAATAAACGGCGCTTTGACAAGTGTTTCGGTAAATTCTAATTATATTGTCGCTTTGACGGACGGCAAAATTTTTACATCCAAAAGTAATTTGAAAGAGATATCAGAGACTTCAGTACCTGTCGGCGCGCTTTCGGCGATGGCTATAAAAAAGCATATCTTTTTGGTAGGTATACAGTCAGTCGAGAGGTACGACGTAAAATAACATTGCAAAAAATTGTTGACTTTTGTTGTAAAATATCTGACGGATATCTGATGGGAGACCTATATTTACCCCTTAAAATTAAAAAATCAGTTAAATGTGAGCTGCTTATAGCCTTCGGGCTGCTTGTAGCCTGCAAGGGTAAGTTGCTATGACTGATTTAGAAGGTGGTGAGCGGCCTTGAGTTTTGTTTTAGATGCTGCTGTAGTTTTTATATTTATTTCGATTGTTTTCAGATCGTATAAAAGAGGTTTCATAAGAACGGCAGTAGGACTTGTCGGGACAATAGCAGCTTATATTATTGCGTTTGAGTTCAGTTATCCGTTAGGTAATTGGATTGACAGTACATTTATGCAGAAATATGTCAATAATACAATTAATGGGCTTGCATCAAGCAATGGAGTAAATAGCACCGGCGTTTTCAGCGTTTCAAAAAGCCCTGCTTCATCAGGAGCTAATTTCACTGATATTTTGACCCAATTTAGTTCAAAGGCTATTGATGCTCTGATATCAGCGGCTTCGGTGCCATTATCCACGTTGATTTCAAGGTGTATTGCGTTTTTTATTATATTATCCGCATGTATGTTTGTTGTAGAGACTATCATTCGCATGCTGGATAGTATATTTAAGTTTCCGGTTTTGAACCCGCTTAACTCAATTGCAGGTGCGGCTGTTGGAGTTATCGAGGCTGTCATTATCCTGGCAATTTTGAGCACATTGCTGTCACTAATTTTGTCTTTGTGTTCTTTGCAGGGAAATCAGCTGATATCGATAAATACAATAGAATCTACCCACATTTTTAAGTATGTTTATAATGTTAATCCTTTAACTTACAAGTTGTTAAAAGCATGATATTATGATATTATAATACTACTTTGAGAAAATAAAGTTTGAATCATTCTAAAATCATTCTACAAATAGAACACATAAGGCAAGTATATCTTCTATGCTTTCGACAGCCTTTATATGACCTGAGCAGAGAGGGGACTATATTAATGTCCGGCAATCAGTCGCATGGCATTTTGGGTTTAGGGATACCAAACTTGCTATCAATTTTTCGCCTTATACTCATACCTGTCTTTGTAGTATCCTACTTTTCCAACTTGCAATATTCCGGAATAATTGCTGCGGGAGTATTAATACTTTCGGGGCTGACAGATATATTTGACGGAATTATTGCACGCAAATTCAATATGGTATCAAAGCTTGGCAAAATCCTTGACCCACTTGCCGATAAACTTACGCAGGCGACTGTCTGTGTTTGTCTTGTGATAAAGAATGTCGCGCCAATCTGGATCTTATGTATTCTGATTTTAAAAGAATTTGTAATGATTGGAGCAGGTGCGAATATCATAAGAAAAGGCAAAGAAATGATGTCGTCAAAATGGTTCGGAAAACTTGGAACTGTAGTTTTCTATTTCGCGATGATTCTTATTATTGCTTTCCGGCCATCACGCTTGGTTATTTACGTCCTTCTAATCCTTGTTCTGGTATTTATGCTATTTTCACTTGTAATGTACATCCCCTATTTTTTCAAAGTAAATTCAAAATAGGATTAGAAATGGGCATGACGACAGTTGATTTTAGATATACTCGTATTATGAAGTAAAGAAGGGATAAATTATTATGATATGTACTCGCTGTAAAAAGCGTATGGCGGTTGTTTTTATTACGAGAGTTGAAAATGGAAAAACGATAAATGACGGACTTTGCATTCAGTGTGCAAGGGAGCTTGGCATTAAGCCTGTAAATGATTTAGTCGAGAAGATGGGCGTAACAGATGAAGATATAGAGAACATGGGTGCAGAGCTTGAGAACCTGATGAATCAGGCTAATGGCACTGACGAAGACGGATTTGAACCAGGAGGAGCGAAGACATATCCATTCCTTGAGAATATATTTGGCGGACAAAGCAGCGGAACCAATAATGAGAAGACAAAGGAAAGCAGCCATTCGCGCGAAGGCAAGTCTCCGAAGCGGAAATATCTTGATAATTATTGCATAAATTTGACCGGCAAAGCGAGAGACGGGAAGATTGACCGCATTGTAGGCCGCGAAAAGGAGATTTACCGTGTTGAGCAGATACTCTGCCGCCGCACGAAGAACAATCCGTGCCTCATCGGTGAGCCGGGTGTCGGTAAAACCGCAATAGCCGAGGGCCTTGCGCTTAAAATTGCGTCCGGAAACGTGCCTCCCCGCTTGGCTGACCGTGAAATATACCTGCTCGATTTGACGGCACTTGTGGCAGGAACGCAATTCAGAGGCCAATTTGAAGGCAGGATAAAAGGGCTTATCGACGAAGTAAAGAAGGCAGGGAATATAATCCTGTTCATCGACGAGGTGCATAATCTTGTCGGCACCGGCGATGCTGAAGGCTCTATGAACGCGGCGAATATTTTGAAGCCGGCTCTTTCAAGGGGCGAAATTCAGGTTATCGGCGCTACCACTTTTGAAGAATACAGAAAATATATTGAAAAAGACGCTGCCCTTGAGAGACGCTTCCAGCCTGTAAAGGTTGAGGAACCGTCGATTGAGGACACCGTAAAGGTCCTTTTGGGGATTAAAGACTATTACGAAAAATATCATTCGGTAAAAATCGACGATGAACTTGTCTCGAAGATAGTAAGGCTTTCGGAGAGATACATTTCTGACCGTTTCCTCCCCGACAAAGCCATTGACCTCCTTGATGAGTCTTGTGCATGTGCCGCACTCCGCAACAAGGCGGCGTCTGAGCTTGCCAGCGTTGAACGCAAACTCGCAAGCCTCAAGGCACAGGAAGAGCAGCTTATCCAGTCAGAGGGACAGGATATATACAAGCAACTCGCCGATGTTAAGGCCGAGGAGTGCCGCCTTTTGGCAAAGGCTCAGGGGCTTCGTGATGCTTCCGGCGATATTTCGGTTACTGAAGACGACGTCTCGAAGGTAATCGAGCTGTGGACAGGAATTCCCGCGAGCCGTATCCGCGAACAGGAATTCCAGCGCCTTGCTACCCTTGAAGAAACATTAAAGAAGAGAATAGTCGGCCAGGACGAGGCAGTCAGCGCTGTGTCAAACGCTATAAGGCGCAGCAGGGTTCAGATAAGCCCCCGCAAACGCCCCGCGTCGTTTATCTTTGTCGGCCCCACAGGCGTTGGCAAGACCGAACTGGTCAAGGTGCTGGCGGCCGAGCTGTTTGATACACCTGATACGCTGATAAGGCTTGATATGTCCGAATTCATGGAGAAACATGCGGTTTCAAGGATAATCGGCGCACCTCCGGGATATGTCGGATATGATGAAGCCGGCCAGCTCACAGAAAAGGTAAGACGTAAGCCGTATTCGGTAATACTTTTCGACGAGATTGAAAAGGCACATCCCGATGTTCTTAATATCCTGCTTCAGATTCTCGATGACGGCAGGGTAACGGATGCACACGGACGTACGGTTAACTTTGAGAATACAGTAATAGTTATGACGTCAAACGCAGGCTCTGACCGCAAGGGCAGTTCGCTGGGATTCAACCGCGAACCGGTGATGATGGTTAAGGAAAAGGTTATGAAAGCGCTTTCGGATTTCCTGAGACCGGAATTCCTGAGCCGCGTTGACGAAATAGTTGTTTTCAATCCTCTCTCAGAGACCGATTTTAAGGCCATAGCCGGCCTTATGTTGGATGAGTTAAAACAATCAATGGCACTAAAGAAAATTGAGCTAAGCTGGGATGAGAAGCTTATAGACGCCCTTGTTAAAAAATCATATGGCGGCAAGTTTGGAGCCAGGGATTTGAGAAAGAACGTGCGCCGTGAAGTTGAGGACCGCATTGCCGGTATCCTTGTCGCACGCGGCAGTGAAAAGATATCAAGTGTTGCGCTATCTGCCGACGGGGATAATATTACTGCTGTGGCGTTTTAAGTTTGCTGGTAACTAAATTCGATATATTTTTGCTAATAGCGCTTGACATGCGGCGGTTGTTATGTTATAATCACAATCGCCGCGAAAAAAGCGGCAAACGAAATGCATCATATAGCGTTTCGAAGCTATAGAGAAGCGGGTGTAGTTCAATGGTAGAATTCCAGCCTTCCAAGCTGGCCGCGTGGGTTCGATTCCCATCACCCGCTCCAATTTTTTTCTGCTGTCATGCCGGAGCTTGTTTCCTGCGCCCTTGATGGCGGTATCGGATGCGCCTGTAGCTCAGGTGGATAGAGCAACTGCCTTCTAAGCAGTGGGTCGGGAGTTCGAGTCTCTCCAGGCGCGCCAAGAAATATGGTGGGTATAGCTCAGTTGGTTAGAGTGCCAGGTTGTGGCCCTGGAGGTCATCGGTTCGAATCCGATTACCCACCCCATAATAAATTTGAACACGCGGATAATACCGCGTGTTCTTATGCATATTGGGATGTAGCCAAGTCGGTAAGGCAACGGACTTTGACTCCGTCATTCCGCAGGTTCGAGTCCTGCCATCCCAGCCATAAAAAAAAGCACGCTTTTGGCGTGTTTTTTTTATTATTATAGCTTTTGTGTATCATTTCACTTAGGCGGACAGCGCTGAATAGCAGTCCGCCTCATTCAGATTAATCAAGATGAATAGCGACTATTCACAACCTCAATCTTAATTTTTAAGTTGCCGTTTTCCAGGGACGACTTTTTCCCAGCCAACCTTTTGCTTCCCAGTAATCATAGTCAACTGGGTTTATTTTTATGCGTTTTTGAAAAATCCGCATTAAATAGAACAGTACTTTTACTTTGAAAGACGGCGTCACATTGTTTTGACGCTTTTTCAATTTCTGTGCAATCCGGTTGATTTTTTTCTCAATTTTTTGCTTTTTGCTCGCTGAAACTGATTCCCATGAGGTTGCCGCAACGGCTACCCCATATGTATATATCCGCCCTACGCCCCAGAATTTCAGGCTGTCTGCCATATCTTTGTTGGTAGATTTCATGCCTGCGCCTCCGGCTGTGGAGATACATACTGCCTGTTTTGAGAACATTTTTTCTGACGGTCTGTGAACCATCCACCGGTAGGCATAGTGGTCAAGCAGGCTTTTCATCTGACCGGTTACATGCAACACATAAACGGGCGAGGTAAGTATTAATATATCGGCTTCATCTATGCTGTCGGTAATAGGCTTTATAAACGAATAGTCCGGGCATTTTGCTTCCTCTTCTATTATGCAGCGAGTACAGCCGCGGCATTGTTTCGGCATATCCTTTGGTAGAAATACCTCTTTGATTTCATCTGCATTGAGCTTATCGGCCAACATGCGTCCGATAGTATAGGTGCTGCCTTTGTGGTTTGTTCCGCTGATTAATAATACTTTCATAATACATTTCCTCCGTCCAAAATTATGAGTATGGAAGATATGCAAATAGACAGTTTTTATCAAACACAAAGACTGCTGTTAAATTGATAGCAATTCTAAATGAAAGAATAATGGGTATCCCTTCAAGCAAGAAAACTGTCAGCAACAGAAGAAGATTAGTCTCAATAGGCATTATTGCCTTCACATTTCAAACATTATGTCAATATAATACTATTTATTTCATAACAATGTCAACTTTTTCATAGCCGTTGAAAGTTTAAATGCAAAAAGCGCATTTTACCGGGTTATTACGTCCCGATAAAATGCGCTTTTAACTTTGCTGCTGCACTAAATTCTTGCCTCATTGAGCCCATTTGGGGTCAGCTCCAGAACCTTGGTGCAGACTTCGTTTATATATTTCCTGTCGTGCGAAACACTGATAATTGCCCCTCCGAACGATTTGAGGACATCCCTGATGACCGGGTTCGAAAGTGGCGAAAAGTTTCTTGTAGGCTCGTCGAGAATAAGCACGTTGCACCCATCCAAAATCATCTTTAAGAACAGAAGCTTTGCTTTCTGCCCGCCGGAAAGCTCAGATATCCTGTGCTCCATTTCATCGGAGGTATATTTGACGCTGCCGAGAAATGTTTTTATTTTTGTAATTTCATCCTTTTCGCCCGTCACTGACAAAAACTCAACGGGCGTTTTGTCTGCAACCAAAAGATCGTCGTAATTCTGCGGCATATAGGCAGCTTTAATATCCGGCCGGGCGAGCAGATTTTCGGCGATTTTTTTAAGCAGCGTCGTCTTGCCGATGCCGTTTTTGCCGATTATACATATCTTGTCCCTGCCTGATACGAAAAGCTCGATATTTTCAGAAAGAATCCGGTCTTCAATGCTCAGCCTGTCGAGTTTAAAATCAAGGATGGTTTTACCGCTCGGAACGGCGATATCGTCCCCGAATTTCAGCATGATTGCCTCTTCGACGTCGGGGATTTGCGTCATATTCTCATGCTCGCGTTCAAAACGCCTTCCCATAGACTTGACGGCTTTCATTTTCTTTTTAAGAAGCCGTCCGCTATGCGGGTCGGCACGCGAAACTGTTTTTTGACGGTGTTCCACTTTCGATTGTATCTGACGAAATTTAATCATCTTTTTTTCATAGTCGCTGCGCTCTTTCCGTGCTATTTGTTCCTGATGGGCAAGTCTTGACAAACGCTCACTGATATACTGCGCGTAAGGCATTTTCGCGACTGTCCAGCGGGATTTGGTTTTGCGACGCTCCTGTTCAAGGTGGATTACAACGTTTGCGGTGTTTTCAATAAGCGTCTCGTCATGAGAGACAAAAAGAACCGGAATCCCGCATGAATTTATAAATTCCTCAAGCCATTTAAGTGTATCTATGTCAAGGTCGTTCGACGGTTCATCGAGTAAGAGCATGTCCGGGCGCTCCATTAAAATGCACGCAAGCTGTAATTTCACCTTTTCTCCGCCGGAAAGGGAACCAACTTTCTGGTCGGAATAAAACGTATCGGCCCTTATTCCAAGTTCCGACGCGATGTCCGCCGAGTGCCCTCGGCGTGAGGTTGAAAAAAGCGGGCCACGCGGAGCAGAACTCATAAACGGTCATTTGTTTTTGAAATTGTGTCAGTTCCTGCGCAAGGTAGCCCATACTGCCGCCCCTGATAATTTCTCCGGTATATTCGGCGTAATCCTCGACAAGCTTTGGGTCGTAAATCAGTTTGAGAAGCGTTGATTTGCCGTTGCCCTCTTCACCGATTATGACCGCCTTGTCGCCGGGGTTGAGCGTAAAGGAAAAGCCGTTTAGAATTTCTCTTAAATCCTTTAAATGCGTAATATTAAGGTCTTTTATCTGTAATAGCATAAAATCACTCCCTGAGCAAAAAAAACTGCCTTCGGCGTTGCCGAAAGCAGATTAAAGCAGATTATTGAAAAGCAAAGCTAACCCTGATAAAATCAGGGCCTATATGAGCTTTAAGGCTTATAATCTAAATTTCGGCAACAGAAATTCAGCCCGCAAAATAAGCGGACTTTTACAAACAATTCTGTTATACTCGAAAAATAGATTATAAGCGCATCTTTCCACCCATCTCATTAATTTGTAATAAGTATAACATAAGATATTTAGTTGTCAAGCGGTTTATTATATTCTTCTGAGACAGTGACGAGTATCAAACCAAATCACAGAGCGCCTGCTTATCGAGAACAGAGAACGTATTCCTGTTGAAATCAATAAGCCCCTCTTTTTTCATTCGCGAAAGCTCTCTTGACATAGCGCTCCTGTCCACGTTGAGAAAATCGGCAAGCTCTGTGCGGCTGTAGGGTATTTCAAACCGGTCTTTGCCTGTTTTCTCAATCTGTGAGAGCAGGTATGACGCGATTTTCTGACGCATACCCTTGAGGGTCAGATAGGTTATCTTGTTGTTCATAAAGAGATTTTTCTGGGCCAGCACCTTGAGCATATTCTGTATCAGTCTTGAGTGAAATTCGCAGGCGTTGTTGCAGGTATGAACGACCCTGCCGTAATCGATAAAAACCACCTCTGCCTCTGTTGCCGCCATGACGGCAACGGGGGATTTTTTTATGCCTGCGCAGACAAACACCTCAGCAAACGTGTCGCCGGCTGTGAGTGCCGAGAGTATAACCTGCCTGCCGCTGATATCTTCTTTCAGAATCTGCACTGTCCCGCTGATTACAATGCCGAAACTGTCTATTCTGTCACCCATGTTTATTATAAATTCATTTTTGCTGTAAGTTACCTTTTTTGCCCTGAGGCATTTTAAAATCGCCTCGAGTTCTTCAGGCCTGATACCTTCAAATAGGCTCATCTTCAATAGAATGTCGCTGATTTTTGCCACTCCCAAAGACTCCTTAAAAATTTCTATTATTGTTGCTATGGCAACAGAATTTTGCGGTATAACCTAATATAATTTAACCACAGAAAGAACAGCAAACCAATAGGAGGTTTTTATGATAAGAAAAATTATAAAGATTGACGAGGAAAAATGCAATGGCTGCGGCCTTTGCGCAACTGCCTGCCATGAGGGCGCAATAGGCATAGTTAACGGCAAGGCGAAGCTTTTGCGCGAAGATTACTGCGATGGCCTCGGCAACTGCCTGCCTGTCTGCCCGACAAATGCTATCTCATTTGAGGAGCGGGAAGCGGCGGAGTATAACGAGGCGGCTGTAAAAGCAAAGAAGGAAGCGGAGCGGGCTAAGGCCCCGTTTGTCTGCCCCGGTTCACGCATGAGGACCCTTGAGAGGAATCGCCCTGCCGAACCCGCAAAGGCAGCGGATAACAGTCAGGTTATTTCCGAACTGCGCCAGTGGCCGGTTCAGATAAAGCTTGTCCCGCCGAACGCCCCGTATTTTAATGGCGCACACCTGCTTATCGCGGCGGACTGCACAGCTTACGCCTATGCTAACTTCCATAAAGACTTTATGAGAAACAAGATAACATTAATCGGCTGCCCGAAGTTGGATATGGTCGATTACACCGAAAAACTCACCGCCATCATCTCGATGAATGAGATTAAGAGCGTATCAGTCGTCAGGATGGAAGTTCCATGCTGCGGAGGCATTGAACATGCCGTCAAAGAGGCTCTCCGCGCAAGCGGCAAGATGATTCCGTGGAGTGTCACCGTAATCGGCACAGACGGCACAATTATTGAACAGTAATTTTATATAAATAAAATTTTATTTTTGGAGGAATTGCAATGTCAGAAATGTTTTGTTTTCAGTGTGAACAGACAGCTAACGGAACAGGGTGCAAATACGCAGGAGTATGCGGCAAAAGTGCCGCAACGTCAAACGCTCAGGATGAGCTCACCTGCGCTCTGATTGCTTTGGCCAATGCCGCAAACAAGGCGGGCAGGTCAAAGAAGACCGATTCTCTTATTGTAGACGGGCTGTTTATGACCGTCACAAACGTAAACTTTGATACTACAAGGATAAACCAATTTAAAGACGAGGCAATAGCGGAGAAAAACCGCCTTGCAGAAGAAATCCCAGTACCGGCGGCAAAGTCGCTTTTCGACGGGGACAAAGATATTGTCTCCCTGCGTTCAACACTGCTTTTCGGTATGCGCGGCATGGCGGCCTATGCTCATCACGCCGGTGTACTTGGGCTCTTTGACGACGAGGTAAACGCATGGTTCTATAAGGGCTTGCCGGCGCTTTTGACAGAGCACTCAGTCGACGAGTGGCTGTCGCTGCTTATGGAATTCGGTCAGGTCAACCTAAAGTGCATGGCCCTGCTGGATAAAGCAAATACCGGAACATACGGCACGCCTGAACCCACAAAGGTTACATGCAATATAGAGAAAGGCCCGTTCATCGTTGTCAGCGGCCACGACCTGCATGACCTCTATGAGATTTTGGAACAGACGAAGGACAAGGGTGTCAACATTTACACCCACGGTGAGATGCTGCCGGCTCACGCTTATCCTGAGCTTAAGAAATTCCCGCACCTCAAGGGCAATTTCGGAACGGCATGGCAGAACCAGCAGAAGGAATTCGACAATATTCCCGCCCCGATTCTTTTCACAACCAACTGCCTTATGCCGCCGAAAAGAAGCTATGCGGACAGGGTATTTACGACTTCAGTTGTCGGTTATCCCGGAATTGCACACGTAAAGGTGGATAGCAACGGCAAAAAGGATTTCACAGATATTATAAACAAGGCTTTGGAACTGGGCGGATATGCGGAAGACCGCCATATGTCCGGCATCAACGGCGGCGATACACTGACCACTGGATTTGGCAGGGGAGCGGTGCTGTCGGCTGCGGACAAGATAATTGAAGCGGTAAAGACCGGCGCGCTCAGGCACATATTCCTCGTCGGAGGCTGTGACGGCGCAAGGCCGGGCAGAAACTACTACACCGAATTTGTAAAGCAAACCCCGAAAGATACGGCTGTATTGACGCTGGCCTGCGGCAAATTCCGCTTCAACGACCTTGACCTCGGCGAAATCGGCGGACTTCCGAGGGTCATGGATATGGGTCAGTGTAACGACGCCTACAGCGCCATTGAGGTTGCCGTCGCCCTCGCAAAGGCCTTTGATTGCGGCGTAAACGACCTGCCGCTGACGCTTGTGCTTTCCTGGTATGAGCAAAAGGCAGTCTGCATTCTCCTGACCCTGCTGTCCCTCGGCATTAAGAATATCTATCTCGGCCCGACGCTCCCGGCGTTTATCTCAGATAATGTCCTCAATCTCCTCATTGAGAAGTTCTCCATCAAACCGATTTCAACGCCAGAAGCAGACCTTAAGGCAATCCTCGGCTGACGCGTGCATTAAATTAAATGCCGCCCCAAGCCGCCCCAATACCTGCACTTTTCAGTCAACATCGCTTTTACTTATATATTTCACTGATATAATGGCATTATATTAGGGGTGATGTTAATGCTTAAGAATATTGACTTTGAGAGCGTTATTCCGCTTGAAAAAACGGTCGCGTATCAAAAAGGCCAGATTGTCAGCAAGACGATAGCGCAGAATGACGCTGTAAGTTTAACACTGTTTGCGTTCGACAAGGGTGAGGAGATAAGCACCCATTCATCGAGCGGGGACGCAATGGTTTATATCCTTGACGGAAAGGCTCAAATCACAATCGACGGCAAGAAATACGATGTTCAAAAAGGCGAGACGATTGTAATGCCTGCGGGCAAGCCCCATGCGCTGTTTGCGACAGAACAGTTCAAGATGTTCCTTATCGTTGTTTTCCCATCATAAAATTTAATTTAAAAAAGAACCCGAAAGAGAAATCTTTCGGGTTCTTTTTATATTTTTGAATTATGACAATTTTTAATGTTAATAATAAGTCTGGCATGTGCATTTAAATGTGACAATTTTGAATAACAAGAGATCGCCGCCCAGTCAGACGGCGGCAGGGCTTTAAAGAGTTGATTAACATTGATGACGTTATTAAAGAATATAAACTGTAGCTTTCCGCAGGGCGAAAGACTTAGTGATATGCTGATCTGCGGGGATAAAATCGCTAAGATACGCCCCTGCGGTGAAATTGAAATGCAGGGGATTGTCGATGAAGTTGTCGACTGTGAGGGCAAAAGGGCATTCCCCGGCATAATCGACCAACACGTCCATATAACGGGCGGCGGCGGTGAGCAGGGCTTTTCGAGCAGGGTATCGAGAATAGATATACGAGATATACTTAAGTCAGGGGTAACTACCGTATGTGGGCTGCTCGGCGCCGACGGGGTTACGAGAAATCTGACGGACCTGTACGCCACCGCAAAGTCCCTTGAGGCGGAGGGCATAACGGCGTTTATCTATTCCGGAAGTTATGCCATGCCGCCGCTGACAATTACAGAAAGCATAACAAAAGACCTTGTCCTCATCGACAAGGTTATCGGCGCGGGGGAGATAGCGATTTCAGACCACCGCTCATCCCAACCTTCGCCCCAAGAACTGGCAAAGCTCGCGTCACAGGTTCACCTCGGGGGCATGCTGTCGGGGAAGGCCGGCGTCATGCACATTCATGTCGGAGACGGCAAAGGCGGCCTAAAACCGATAATAGACACCGTTAAGCAATACGATTTGCCGGTTAATATGTTTGTGCCGACCCACCTAAACCGAAGCCCGGAGCTTTTCGGGGAGGCTATGGAGTTTTGCAGAGCGGGCGGCAATACGGATTTTACAGCCGGTGAAACAGTTGGGGTTCCAGTGCCGAAAGCGGTCAAGAAATTCTATGATTCCGGGCTGCCGATGGCTAATGTAACAGTAAGCTCCGACGCAAACGGCAGCATACCCGGCGGCGGGGCAAGCAAAATTCAAGTCATATACGACGATATATGGCACATGATAATGGAGGAAGGGCTGCCGCCCAACCTTGTTTTCAGCTTTGTGACTGAAAACGTGGCAAAGCGCCTGAAACTTTACCCGAAAAAGGGCGCTTTGAAAGAGGGCAGCGACGCTGACATACTTATAGTTGACAAAAATTATAATGTAGACAAGCTATACTGCATGGGAATATTAAAGATTGACGGGGGAAGGCTTGCTTACAGCAATTCCGCAAGAGACTGAGATAATAACAGAGCAGATATAGATATGACTTGCGCTGCAGTCATTTGCGGAATAGCTTTAGGTCCGAACCCGGGAGGAAGTTATGGAGGAAGTGTCAAAAGGTTATCTAATAATAATCGGAGGCGCCGAAGACAAAAACGGCGACAGTGAAATCTTGCGGCAGGCAAAACAAATGATGGACGACAGCGATTGGTTGACGGTTTTGACGACAGCGACGGAAAAGCCGCAGGAAGTTGGAAAAGATTATGCAAAGGTTTTTGAAAGGCTCGGCATAAAAAAGATCAATGTGCTCAATATCAATACCCGCGATGATGCCGAGAATGAAAGAAACTGTGAAATAATAAAGAAATCCCGCTGCCTTTTTATGACCGGCGGCGACCAGCTGAGGATCACCAGTATTCTCGGCGGGACCAGAGCCGGCAGAGAAATTATAGAGCTTTATAAAAACGGCGGCATAATAATGGGCACGAGTGCCGGCGCCTCGGTGATGAGTTCGACGATGATCGTTCAGGGCAACGACAACGAACCGGCCAGAAAATGCACCTTAAAGATGGCTCCGGGACTGGGACTTTTTGACGGAGCAATAATAGACCAGCACTTTGACCAGAGAGGGAGGTTTGGGCGGCTTTTGTGCGGTGTCTGCGAGAATCCAGACGTGCTCGGGATCGGCATAGATGAGAACACCGCGATAAAGCTGTTC
The DNA here is from genome assembly GCA_000953215.1 of [Clostridium] cellulosi. Lineage (NCBI taxonomy): Bacteria > Bacillati > Bacillota > Clostridia > Eubacteriales > Oscillospiraceae > Ruminiclostridium > [Clostridium] cellulosi. The sequence goes on along the minus strand of LM995447.1, from coordinate 1,525,509 downwards.
CCAGACAATCACTTTGAGATAATCGGCAGCAATGCTGTAACGATTATCGACGGCAAGACAATAAAAAGTTCCAACGTTTCAGAGCTTAAACCTGATGAAATTCTGGCAATCACAGGCGTTACGGTACATGTCCTGCCAAAGGGATATGGCTTTGATCTCAATGAAAGAAAGGTTCTGCGTCTTAAGAATGGAGACTGACAAGATCTCAATATGGGATTATACGATTTTTCCCGGACGTAATATATACAGTCACAGACCTGTCATGAAAATGATTGTGGATATCGGAAAATACGGCGATATCCCCACCAAAGACATTAAAGGGTTCAATGAAAAGCTGATAAAGGCATTCCCCGGGCTTCGCACAAACTGCTGCGGGCTGGGGTATGAGGGCGGCTTTCTTGAGAAGCTGAAGGCCGGCACCTATTTGGGTCATGTCCTTGAGCATGTAATACTGGAAATGCAGTATATGCTCGGATATGACGTAAGGTACGGCAAAACCCGGCTTCTCAAAGAACCCAATGTCTATTACCTTGTTTTTGAGTATAAAAACGAGGTATGCGGTCTGGAATGTTCAAAAGCCGCGGTGTTCATACTGAACTCATTTATCCGCGGCGAAGATGTCAATATAGATGAATTCCTCGACTATCTGCGGCGGGCTTCGCAGGACGGCGAACTCGGCCCCAGCACTTCCGCAATAGTCGAAGAGGCGAAAAAGCGGCATATACCGATAACCCGCATAGGGCACGAAAGCCTTGTCAGACTGGGATACGGCCGCCACTCAAGGCTTATCGAATCGACGCTGACGGATGCCACTTCGTGCATATCCGCTGATTTGTCCTCGAACAAGCAGCTGACAAAGGCGCTGCTCAGCGAACACAAAATTCCTGTCCCATACGGCAAGGTGGTATTTTCAGAGATCTCTGCCGTAATGGTGGCAAACCAGATAGGCATGCCCGTTGTCATAAAGCCCTATGACGGCAATCAGGGAAAAGGTGTTTTTCTTAACCTTAAGACCAATGAAGAAATAAAAGAGGCATACAGGGAAGCCTCTAAGTTTTCAAACGGCATAATTGTCGAAAAATTCGTAAAAGGGCGAGACTTCCGCATATTAGTAGTAGGGGACAAAGTCTGCGCAGTCGCGGAGCGCCTGCCCGCCTCAGTCACAGGTGACGGAAAGCATACAATTAAAGAGCTTGTCGATATCGTTAACAGCGACGAAAACCGGGGCGAAAGCCACGAAAAGGCGCTGACAAAGATAAAACTCGACAGCGTGTCCCGGAACCTGCTTCGGAAGAACGGCCTTACAGAGGATTCTATTCCCGAACCGGGTCAGGTCGTGGTTCTGCGTCAGAACGGCAATCTCAGCACCGGCGGCACAGCAATTGACTGCACCGATATAATCCATCCTGAAAACGCTCAGCTCGCGGTAAGCGCCGCAAAGGCCATCGGCATTGATATTGCCGGGATCGACGTTGTCGCCGAGGATATCTCAAAGCCAATAACTGAGACCGGCGGCGCGATAGTCGAGGTGAATACGGCGCCGGGTATCCGCATGCACTTATACCCCAGCGTCGGCAAGCCGCGCAACGTCGCCAAGGACATCGTCGACCTTTTGTTCCCGAAAGAGGAGGACTACAACTTCCCCATTGTTTCAGTTACGGGAACAAACGGCAAGACGACGACTGTGCGCCTTATCCATCATGTTCTGGGCCTTTGCGGCAAGACGGTCGGCATGACAAGCACAAGCGGAACCTATGTCGGGAACAAATGTATCTGCCGCGGCGACAATTCCGGGCCTATCAGCGCAAAGACTCTTCTGTCCAATAAGGAGATAGACGCGGCGGTGCTTGAAACGGCACGAGGAGGCATTGTCCGCGGCGGGCTCGGATACGACCTTGCCGACGTCGGTGTCATAACCAACATAACCGGCGACCACATAGGGCTTGACGGCATTAACACCCTTGAGGATTTGGCATTCGTCAAGTCGTTGGTCGTCGAGGCGGTCAAGGAAAACGGCGCGGCGGTGCTCAACGCCGAAGACAGCATGACGCCGAAAATATTAAAGCGGGTCAAGGTGCGGCCGATTCTGTTCTATAAAGACGAGGAGCCGACACAGGTGACCCGGACCGTAGACTGCGTAAAGGTATTTACAAAAAACGGAACGATAAAGATTAAAGACGGGGCAAAGACTCTGGACGTAATAGATGTGAGCGATATCCCGATAACCTGCGGCGGCCTTATCGAATGTAATATTGAAAACAGCCTCGCCGCGGTATCGGCACTTTATGCGCTCGGCGTCCCGATTCCAGTTATCAGCGACGGCCTCAAAAGCTTTGATGACAATAAAGGCCGGTTCAACCTTTACAAGCTCAACGGTTTCCGCGTCATGCTTGACTATGGCCACAATCCGGCAGGGTACAGGCAGGTTATAAAAACATGCAAAAAGCTCGGCTATAACCGGCTTATCGGCGTAATAGGCATGCCCGGCGACAGGCAGGACAGCGCCATGAGAACGGTGGGCGAGATGTGCGCAGAGGCGTTTACGAGAATCATAATTAAAGAGGACGAAGACCTGCGCGGCAGAAAAAGAGGCGAGGTCGCGGGCATATTCTATGACGCCATAATTAAGAAAGGCTTTGATAGGAATGCTGTCACTATAATTGAAAAAGAGTCAGACGCCCTCCGCGCCGCGGTCGAGGAGGCCAGAAGCGGCGACCTTATCGTAATGCTTTATGAAAAGCTCGAGCCGCTGCAGGAATACCTTGAATCGCTGGGCGCAAAAAATGCTTTCCCGCTGGCTGTGCAGGAGAAGAAAACATTTGAGTTATTAGCATGACATTGCAGCATAAAACAAAAAGCCGCGGCATATCTGCCGCGGCTTTTCTATTATCCGCTTTCGGTTTTTTTATAGTAAATTTGCTCCACTTTAATTATTTTAATTTGGCAGCCGCTTTAAGAAAACATGCGCCACCTCACAGTTGTTTCATTTTGCTGATTTAATTATGCGGTGAAATTTAATTTATTAATGCGAATTTAAAAGAGAAATACTAATAACGCCGTTTTTTTAAGATTTTTAAGATATTATTGTCATATTTAAAAAGATTATTGCGGGGGATAATATACAGCGGGAGGTAACTCCTATGTATTTTCTATTTTTTATCCTAATTGTTCTTGCATTATTTGTCCTTCTGATGTTTTATGTCCCGGCAGATATCAAAGCAAAGATCAATACCGACAACAACGTCTATGATGTATTTGTCCACTGGCTGTCGCCGGTATTCAAGGCAAAATTGGAAGTGGAAGACTACAAGCCGGTGCTTTCAATAAAGCTTTTTGACAAACAGGTGTATAAAAAAGCAATCAAACCCCGCAAAGGGCAAGGCAGGCGAAAGAATCTTTCGGTTTCAGATTATTATCACGCGCTCGTACTGAGCAATTCTTATGTCGACGCTCATTACGGGCTTAATAATCCTTTCGCTTTGGGCATTGCCAGCGGGATAGTGGGCCTTATAGGCTCCTATTTCGACATTGATATCAATCAGTCACCGGAGTTATTCCCTTTCAGCAACTATCTTATTGTCAATGCGGGGACACAGCTTAACATTGGCAAATCCTTGGTTAATCTTCTGAGAGCATACGCTGCAAACAAATACGCTGCAATCAAAAAATCCATGAGGAGCGATGAATATGGAACAGTTGAGTATGGCTGAAAGCGTCGACACTTTGTTTCGCAGTCTTGAATCTTTCACCCAAAAAGAGGGCGTTATCGGTAAACCTGTAACACAGGGCGATAAGACATTCCTTCCTGTAGTTTCTGTTACAGTCGGTTACGGCGGCGGCAATATGAGCATGAAAGGCCAGCAGACGAGCAGCACCTCTTCTCCGGCCGGAACTGGTTCCGGTGCCCTTGGGCTTGGTGCAAAGCTCAACACAGAGGCCGTTATCGTAATCGACAATCAGGATGTCTCTATGATGCCGATGAGCGCAGCGGGTGCAAGCCAGCTTATCGACAAGATCCCGCAGATAGTTTCAGGCATGAGCGCAAGCAAGCAGGGCCAGCAAGGTCAGTCCGGACAATCTGGTCAGTCAGGTCAGTCCAGTCAATCCGGTCAGGCAAGCTCATATTCAAGTTCATCAATGTAAAAAATGCCGCCGGTTTAAAATCGGCGGCATTAATTATTGCCTAATTTCTTTCATATGCTTGTGCCTTGCAAATACAAGGCGCAGCCTTTGTATAATTATAACTACACACAACATAAAGACCGAGATAAGCGCCGTCATGCCGCCGGGGGCACACCCTTGATAATATGAGATGACAAGCCCGGCCATTATATCAATGACGCTGATTATAATAGAAGCCAAAAGCGTAGTCTTAAAGCCCTTTTTAAGCTGTAGCGCGGCGGCGACAGGTAGCGCTGTCATTGACGACAGAACAAGGACACCGACAATTCTTATTGAAACTGAAATAGCCGCGGCAACGAGGATTGAAAAAATGTAGTTTATGATTTTTACTTTAACCCCGGCGATTTTCGCTCCGTCCTCGTCAAAAGCGATATAAATAAGCTGGTTATAGAGCAGTATGAGCGTCAGAACGAAGATAGCACTTAAGATAATAACGGTAACAAGGTCGCTTTTGGACACGGTGAGTATGCTGCCGAACATAAAGGCGTTTATATCGGTGTGAACGGAGCCGGAGCTCATTATCGTAATCGCTGTGCCGACGCTGAGCGAAAGCACGATTGTCAGGATAAGGTCGGTGTATTTTTTAAAATAAGCGCGCAGAAACTCGATCAAGGCGCCGCAGAAGGAGGTAAAGACAAAAGCGCCGAGGATAGGGCTGGTGTTGAACAGCAGCCCGCCCGCAATGCCCGCAAGGGAAGAGTGGGCGAGAGTATCGCCGATCATTGAATTGCGCCGCAGCACAAGGAAAATGCCTATGCAGGGGCACAGTATAGATATAAACAGCGAAACGACAAATGCGTTTTGCATGAAAGCGTATCTAAGCATTGGATTCCTCCGAAAAATCTATTTATTTTTCGCCGTTTAAGAACTCTTCGGCGTAGGTTTCAGGCGAACAAACATGGGCGTGACCATTTGAGATATGGTATATAATCGTCGAGTTTTTGACGGCGGCTTCAAGGTTGTGTTCGACTGAAACAACGGTTATGCCGTCCTCGCGGTTGAGCTTCTTTATCAGGGCGTAGATTTCGCGCTGGCTTTTTAGATCTATGCCGGTTGAAGGCTCGTCGAGCACCAGCAGGTCAGGGTCGCCTAAGAGGGCGCGGGCTATCAGTATCTTTTGAAGCTGCCCGCCCGACAGCGTCCCGATCAGCGCGTTCTCGTAATCTTCCATCTGTACGCGGCAAAGGATTTTGTGCGTTGCGTTTTTGTCCTTGACTTTCAACACCGCCCGGGCGCAGTTCATTACTTCCCGGACGGTAATAGGGAACTGCGGATTGAACCAGTCGGATTTCTGGGCTACATACCCGGTTCTTTTGGCATTGTTCTCAATGCTGCCGCCCACCGGCTTCAAAAGCCCGAGGATGAGCTTTACAAGCGTACTTTTCCCGCTGCCGTTATCGCCGAGAATCGAAACATATTCGCCGCGTTTTATCTCTAATGAAAGCCCGTTCAGAAGAAAAGGCGGCGCTCCGTTATACGAATAACTGAGGTTATTTATCTTAATCATGCAATACTCCCGAAAACATTTGTATATTTAATGATTTGGCAAATGAGCCTTTTATAATCAGATAAAACATCAAGTCAAAAAGGTGATATCACTTAAAAGCCCTTAAAATTTTGGAATAATTGTTAATATAGTTATTATACACGCAAATAGGAATCATTTGCAACTGGGAATAAAAAATTGCCGCAGAAGATAAACTTTTGCGGCAACTTGAGTGTTTATTATAACCAGGTTTATTTTTGCGGGAAAAGCTTGTCTTTAAAGCGGTCGACCACATACATGAACGGGTAACCACCGATAAGACATACAACGGCCTCGCCCAAAGCCACATAAAGCATAGTGGGAACAAGGGGCGCATTGGTTAAAAAGTACAGCTCCAAGCCTACAATAACCGCGTTGCAGATAATCGGCGGAAACGGCACCAAGTATTTGGGCATAATCCGCGACAGCAGTGAGGCGATAAGCGTTGCCGATGTACCGACGAGGATGTCGATAGGCCCGAGGGGGCTTCCGATATTTGAGAGCAGACATCCGACGACAAGGCCGGGAATTGCGGCAGGCGTAAAGTACGGCAGCACCGTCAGAATCTCGGCGATACGGAACTGCACAGCGCCATAGCTCATAAATGCAAAGGCATAGGTCAAAGCCGCGTAAAGCGCTGCGATTACAGCAGCGGTGGTTATAAATCTTACTTTTTTCAAGGCTCTTACTCCTTTTTTAGGACAGAATCAGAACCACCGCTGTACGATAAACTCAGCGCAATAAAAATGGTGCTTGAAAATTCAAGCACCATCCAAAACTGCCGTAAACCGGATTCGATTTACGACAGTCAAATCCCGTAGTTTTGTTTAAGGACAGGATGGTTTCGAACTGTCCTATTCAATTTTAGTTTATGTACCTTTGAGAAGATTATCACAAAGCACAAAAAATGTCAAGCGGTGTCATTTAACCGCCCGTTTTCATCAGCCCGTACTTTGTTTTTACCCTGTTTAAGATTTTGAGCCAGGGTTTTGCCAGCAAGAACAGGAAAACGACTGTAGAAACCGCGTGAGTCAGGTCAAAATAGAAGCTTGCGGCAAAGGTCAGGAAAAACGATTTCAAATTAATCGGATTGACAAATCCGAGAACCTGCCATAAATCCATTATCCAACCGTAGATAAACGCGCTGAAAAAGCCGTAGACGCAGATAAGGGCTGTATTCTTAAACGATTTTTTAAAAATCCCCGCAAAAGCGCCCATGATACCCCACGCGAACATCTGCCATGGGGTAAACGGCCCCTGGCCGAAAAATATATTTGAAGCGAGCGCCGCCGTCGCCCCGGTGACAAATCCGGCTTGAGGCCCGAAAGCAGCGCCGGTGATAATTACGATAGCGGAAGTGGGCTTTACGTTAGGAAACGCGGCAAAAATGACCCTGCCGAGGGCAGCCGTCGCCGACAAGGCGGCTATGGGGACAAGTTCCCGGGCCTGCGGGCGCCTTTTTTCAAAGGATACGAAAAAAGGTATCAGCATGAGGATTATGAAAACAACGCTTGTCAGGGCATAATTTCCGCTGGAATACAGCGCGGTGAATACAAGCAGCCCGAACAAAACTGCATATACAGCGGCGGTTATTATAACCGACTTTTTCAGAAACCGCAAAGCTTTATCACATCCTCACAGGTGATTGCATCGGGACAGATGTCCCGCGCAATACGGTTCGCGGCGGTGGTATAGAAGCTGTTGCCGCTGAAAAACTCATGGGTACTGCCTTCGCTTGCGATTATGCCGTCAAACAAAAGCAGGCAGCGGTGAGCGTATTCCGCTGCAAATTCTATGTCGTGCGTGCTCGCGATAACGCATGTCCCATTTTTACACAGGTCTGCGATAATGCCGGCAAGACCGCGTTTTGCCTGAGCGTCCAGTCCCTTCGTCGGCTCGTCGAGCAGCAATATCCGCGGCGACTGTTCAAGGACGCGCGCAAAAGCCGCCCTTTGCTGTTCGCCGCCGCTTAAGTCATACGGGTGCCTGTCAAGAAGCGGGGTAAGCCCTAATTTCTCAGCGAGAGATAAATCGGAAAGCTCTTCCCGCAGCGTGTCGTGAAGGAATATGGACTTCGGGTTCTGTGGCAGCATGGCGATATTATTGTAATACAGTTCCTTTGCCGGGTATTTTTTAATATCCCGCCCGCCGATTAAAATTTTGCCGTGCTGGGGAGTAAAAAGCCCCGCGATAAGGTTGAGAAGTGTCGATTTTCCGCTTCCGTTTTCGCCCATAAGGCAGATGAATTCACCGTAATCCGCCTCAAATGAAAGCGATTTAAAAATGTCTGGCGAATCTTTTTGGTATCTGAAGTATAGGTTGCGGCACTGGACGGCGGGGGTATCGCCTTTGCAGTCCGACTTATGTATATCTTCAAAGTGTATCTGCGAATTAATCGAATCCTGTATGGAAAAAAGACACTGCCGCCCTTCCTTGACAGTGAGCGGGCAGCCGCAGTCAAAGCTATGGCGTCCGAAAATCCTCGCGGCGGCCGGCAGGCTTTCAGCGGCATAGCTGTCATCGCTGTCAAGAAGCGTTTTAGCCAAAACCCGCGGCTCGGCCTCGTACTTGATACGCCCGCAGTCCATCATCACCGCCCGGTTCGCAAGCGGTAGCACGTCCTCAAGCCGGTGTTCGGTGATTATTATAGTTATACCGAGCTCGCGGTTAAGACGCGAAATCATGCCGATAAAATCCCGTGCGGCCACCGGGTCGAGCTGGGAGGTCGGCTCATCGAGCAGCAAGAGCTTTGGCTGCATGATAATAATAGATGCGAGGTTTAATAGCTGCTTCTGCCCGCCGGACAACTCGCTCGTCTTTTTGTGAAACCATGAGCCGATGCCGAAAAAGCTCGCCATTTCCGCAACCCGGCGGCGGATGGTCGGGGTGTCCGTTTTGAGGTTTTCAAGCCCGAACGCCAATTCATGCCAGACAACATCCGTCACTATCTGGCTGTCGGGATTTTGCATGACATAGCCTATATCGCAGGCATTGTGGCAGGATTCCGGCTCGGTTATATCCTTGCCTTGAAAGAGAATCCGGCCGCTCCTTTCGCCCTCAGGCATAAGCTCGCGCTTTAAGTGCCGGAGCAGGGTGGTTTTCCCGCTGCCGGAAGGGCCGAATAAACACAAAAAATCCCCTTGCTCAACTTTAAGGTTAATATCACAAAGGGATTTTTTATTGCTGAGCGCATATTTAAAAGAAAGGTCTTTGACTTCTAATAATGACAAGAGAAAACTCAACCCCTAAAGAAATATAAAATCAATCGGTCAAAACTGCTGTGCCGGAGGCATTGACCATCAGCATACTGCCGCCTTGTCCCAAAACTTCGTAATCGACTTTAACGCCGACGACAGCATTGGCGCCGAGCGACATCGCGCGTTCGGTCATCTCGCGTATGGCACTGCTTCTCGCTTCAATAAGCTCCTCTTCATATGAGCCGGAACGCCCGCCGAAAAAGTTGGTAAGCCCTGCGGCAAAGTCTCTCACAAAATTGACTCCGGCCACGACCTCGCCGAAAACCAATCCCCTATATTCCCTGATGTGTTTGCCTTCAATGCTGTTTGTTGTTGTTACAATCATAAATACAGCTCCTTAGATTACTTGATATATACTTAATATAATATCAGAGCAGAGGTTTTATTATTCTACGGTTGTTGAAATAGCGCAGGCTTGCGACGACCCTACCGAGTATCTCGGCGTTGTCGACGATAATAGGCTCATATTCGGGATTTTCCGGCTGAAGGCGAAAATGGCCATTTTCGCGGTAAAAGGTTTTTACTGTAGCCTCGTCTCCCACAAGAACGACTGCTATTTCACCGTTTTCTACAACCGAAGTTTTTTCAACGATTACTATGTCGCCGTCAAATATATTTGCGTTAATCATCGAATCGCCTTTTATGGTCAGGGCGAAAAACTCTTTTCCGCTGCCGGACCGGGGAATATATGCGATATATCCGTCAAGGTTTTCGACGGCGGTTATCGGCATACCGGCTGCGACTCGGCCGAGCAGGGGAACAAGTACGACATTCGCGCCGGCCGCTTCCTCCTCATGCAGGTCGGTCGGCACATACCGCCCGCCGAGGTTTTGCAGCTTGCCGTCCTTGACAAGCTGCTGCAATTGCCGGTGTATATTGGATTTTGCGCTCAGGCCAAGATGAGCCGCTATTTCCCCGATTGACGGTGAAAAGCCGTTTTTCTTGTATTCCTCGCAGATAAATTTATAAATAAGTTCCTTTTTATTTGGCCGTGTCATTTATACCTCCGCTAAGCCGGTATATTAATATACAGGGAATGGTGTTTCTGTTAATGCGAGTATAACACATAACGACAAATGTGGCAATAAATTTTCTTTAAATAATATAACACCATTCGCACCATATTCGCTGAAAATATAAATTTCGACGAACTTTCAAGGCATAATGATATTAATAGGGCAGGCTAAAACTGCGCTTGAAATTCGGCGCGTATTTTGCGGCCACATGGATAGCCTCGATCATGCTGACAGCGCTCGCAATGCCTTTTCCGGCGATGTCGAATGCAGTACCGTGGTCGACAGACGTGCGAAGGAAGGGCAGGCCGTTTGTAACGGCAATAGTCTTCTCAAAGTCGAGGGTTTTGGCGGCAATATGCCCTTGGTCGTGATAGAGCGACAAAACCGAATTGTATTTTCCGAGCAGGGCAAGGTGAAAAACGGAGTCCGCGCCTATTGGCCCCTCGACGCTATAGCCCATCTTCTTGAGCTGCTCGACGGCCGGGAAGACTTCCTCAACCTCTTCGTTGCCGAACAGCCCGTGCTCCCCGGAATGAGGGTTGAGCCCGGCAATCGCCATTGTCCCTTCTGTCACCCCCAACCGCTCCAGCGCTTTTGTGCAACGCACGACATAATCGACAATTCTGTCCTTTTTAACCATCTTGCATGCCTGTGCCAGCGAAACATGCCTGGTTAAGAAGAATATGCGCAAATTGCGCACCTCAAACATGGTCAGCGGGTCTGGGGTACCCGTCAGCTTGCCGAATATCTCGGTGTGGCCTATAAAATCGACATTGCCCGCGCGCAGCGATTCCTTGTTTATCGGCGTCGTCGCGACGGCGTCAACTAATCCGCTTTTGGCAAGTTCTATGCTTTTTTCTATATATTCAAACGAAGCGCGCCCGCAAAGGCCGGAAACAGCGCCCATCTCAAAGCTCGACGGGTCAATATTGTCAAGGTCGATGAGGTTTAAAACCCCCGGTTTGTCTGCCGCTTCAGCGGGTTTCTCAATCAGGCGTATTTGGAGCGGCTTTTTGGCAATCTTTATAGCTTGCTCCATAACTTTTCTGTCGCCTATCGCAATGCACAAGGCTTCATTAGTCACCTGTGTATCAGCAAGCGCCTTGGCCACAATTTCAGGGCCGATACCCGCTGGGTCGCCGATAGGGATTGCGATAATGGGTTTATTCATATTTACACGTTCCTTTTTATTCAGTCTTTGCATAGTATATAAAAACGCATAGTTGTTTTGCAAATGCGCCCGTCGCGTTAGCATTAAAATTAATTCAATCCGCGCCGTGCGTTCATACTGCCGTCACAGAGCTGGCTTTTACTGCTCGGCAGCATGTCCTGCCTTTTATTATTATAATTTATTCAGCCTATAATGACAAAAGCGAATCAAACGAATGAAACGGTATTACAGGTACTCAAAATTTTTGCTGAAGTTTTTAAAATTAAATCTTGACAGGCGAAAAAAGCGTTGATATAATGGAAACACAATTTATATTTTTAAAGGCTATGATAGGGAGAAAAACACTGCGTAAATCACGCTACAGAGAGCTGTTGTCCGCTGAAAGACAGCGCGTTGATGCGGTTGTTAACTCGCCCTTGAGCTGTTATGCTGAAAGCGGTAGTTGCCGTGATTAGGTATTGCCGGGTTTCTCGCCGTTACCATGAGAGGGCATTAATTTTGATGCTGCTAAGGTGGGTTAGTTATAACCAATTAGAGTGGTACCGCGGAAGTGTTAAGCTTTCGTCTCTTGTTTTAAAACAATGAGACGAAAGCTTTTTTGTTTACTATTTATTTTGTGCTAAGGAGGATCATTAGATGAAGATTGCATTCTCGACATTAGGTTGTCCTGATTTTGCATGGTCTGATATCTATTCAATGGCAAAGGATTTTGGATTTGACGGAATAGAAATCCGCGGGCTTGGCAAAGATATTTTCGCTGTCCATGCCAAACCGTTCCTTGATGAGAATTTAGATGCGACAATAAAAAAGCTTGCGGAGCTCAAATTAGAAATCCCATGCCTATCCTCCGGGTGCTGCTTAAAATATGCCGACAAGGCTGAAGAAAACTGCAGGGAAATCAAAGAATATATTGAGCTTGCTGCGAAACTCGGCACACCGTACGTAAGGGTACTGGCCGACCTTAAACCTCGGCCGGAGGGCGAAGTTGATGACGGCGTTGTACTTGATACGCTGAAAAAGATTATACCTGAAGCGGAAAAGAAAGGGGTAACACTGCTTGTCGAATCAAACGGTGTATATTCCGATACCGCGCGTTTGGCAAAGCTCCTGACCAATGCGAAAAGTGACGCTGTCGCGGCTCTCTGGGACGTCCACCATACCTGCCGATTTGGCGGTGAGACGCCGGGACAAACCGTTCAGAACCTCGGCGCATACATAAAATACATCCATATAAAGGATTCAGTGGTTCAGGACGGCAAGATAATATACCGCATGGTCGGTGAAGGAGACCTGCCGATTGATGATATAATGCTCGCGCTGCGTTCAATTAACTATGACGGATATGTTTCCCTTGAGTGGGTAAAGCGCTGGGCGAGGGATCTCACCGACGCCGGTATAGTTTTCCCGAAATTTGCAAACTTTATGGAACAATATACTCACAAGCATGAATCAAAGAGCCGCCTCTTTGATAACGCTACAAAGACAGGCAAGTATATTTGGGAAAAGAATACGCTCATCGACCTGACATTGCCGCAGGTTTTGGACCGCGTAGTTGACGAGTTCCCGGATCAGTACGCCTTCCGTTACACAACTCTCGATTATACAAGGACATATAAGGAGTTCCGCGACGATGTCGATACCTTTGCAAGGGCATTGATCGCTCTCGGCGTAAAACAGGGCGACCACGTCGCCATCTGGGCCACTAATGTGCCCGCGTGGTTTATTACATTCTGGGCAACGACGAAAATAGGCGCGGTACTTGTAACCGTCAACACCGCCTATAAGATACACGAGGTTGAATACCTGCTGCGCCAGTCGGATACCCATACGCTGGTTATGATTAACGGTTACAAGGATTCTGACTATGTTTCCATAATGAATGAGCTTTGCCCAGAACTCAAATATTCTGAACCCGGCAAGCCACTGCATACAAAACGCCTGCCGTTCCTGCGCAATATCATAAACGCCGAATCGAAACAGCCCGGCTGCCTGTCTTGGGACGAGGCGATGGCCCTCGCCGACACCGTCCCGCTCGAGGAAGTCTGGCGCAGGGAAAACGCGATAAATAGGCACGACGTCTGCAATATGCAGTACACTTCCGGTACCACAGGTTTTCCGAAAGGCGTTATGCTGACCCATTACAACGTCGTCAACAACGGCAAATGCATCGGCGACTGTATGGATCTTTCAACAGCAGACAAGATGATGATACAGGTTCCAATGTTCCACTGCTTCGGCATGGTGCTCTCTATGATAGCTTCAATGACGCACGGCGCAACCCTCTGCCCGATACCATATTTTTCCCCGCGTGTAGCTCTCGACTGCATAAACAAGGAAAAGATCACCTGCTTCAACGGCGTTCCAACGATGTTTATAGCAATGCTTGAGCATGAAGATTTCCCAAAGACGGATTTTTCGCACATGAGAACAGGTATCATGGCGGGAAGCCCATGCCCTATAAAGGTTATGAAAGATGTCGTCGAAAAAATGCACATGCCTCAAATTACGATTGTGTACGGCCAGACCGAAGCCTCACCCGGCTGCACCCAAAGCCGCGTAGATGACCCGCTCGAGGTAAGGGTGAATACAGTCGGACGAGAACTTCCGGGTATCGAATGCAAGATTGTGGACCCTGTTACCGGAAAAGACCTGCCGGACAATGTAGACGGCGAGTTTGTCGCCCGCGGTTACAATGTTATGAAGGGCTACTACAAGATGCCGGAAGCGACCGCCGCGGTTATTGACAAAGACGGCTGGCTGCATACTGGTGACCTTGCCCGCCGCGATTCCAACGGCAACTTTAAGATAACGGGACGCATAAAGGATATGATAATCCGCGGCGGCGAGAATATCTATCCGAAGGAAATCGAGGAATTCATTTATACCCACCCGGCTGTCAAGGACGTCCAGGTAATAGGCGTGCCGGATAAGCAGTACGGCGAGGAAATCATGGCCTGCGTGATTCTTAAAGAAGGCTCAACCCTCACTGAAGATGAACTCAGGGAATATATTAGATCCCATATTGCAAAGCATAAGACTCCTCGCTACATAGAGTTTGTAAAGGAATTCCCGATGAATGCCGCCGGAAAGGTACTTAAATATAAGATGCGCGAAATGGCGATTGAAAAACTGGGGCTTCAAGAGGATGACAGTATAGAAACAGCGTAAAATAAAGCAGTCTCACTCGAAAAAACGGGTGAGACTGCTTTTGTTTGCGTTATTTAACGGCAAAAGCCTTTCTTTTGAATCGATTTATTAATATCAAAGCTTGATTATATATAAATCTAAAAATGACAGCAGAAATGAAGCTGGCTATAAATACTGCGGGTATAAATAATAAATAATAACGTCTAAACACTTCTTGCTGATCAGCACATTCCTTTACACTAGGTAAACATTTATAAAAAATCATATCAAAAAAATAACTCAATAAATACATTTCTAATGTTAATGAAGAGATTTTTTCTATACCTGATTTTACGAATTTATTATTAACATCAATATCGTATAATAATAGAAAAATACAAACAGACTGTAAAACTATAAAAAGAGACGAATAATCAGACAGAAACCAATTATTAAGTTTACTTGCCGCATTTACCCAAATTAAACATGCTGTTTGAACAAATAATAGCAATATTATCACTGCGCTGCCTATAAGTTTATTTACGTGCGGTCTGTATTTATATATGTAAGCGCCTAAAAAATAGTATAGCAACGGATAAATATAGGACCACCAATCAGGTAAAGAAATAATATTAATAGGTGCCGCTAAGTTTAATATACTGTTGATTGTTGTAGAGATTGAAATCAAAAAAGTTAAAATCAAAATAAATAATTCAAATTGCTTTTTCGAGAGAGAATTTATTGATAGGTTTAAAAACGGAATTAATAGGAATAAACCTATAAACATATTGACATACCAACCATAATGTGAATCAAAGCTAAATACTGCATGTATTGCCGAAACCACTGTATACTTGTTGTTGAAAACACAAATACTGAAGATTAAATAGATAACGCTGATTAATAGAAAAACGACAATTATACGAAAAATTCCACAATAAAACTTTTTGCTTATTTCTTTTTTATTCTGCAAATATCCTGTAGCAAGGATAAAGAGAGGAACTGCAGACATGAAAAACCAGCGCAAAAGCGATTGAATAAACATGCTTTTGCTGATTATAGGTGTTGAATAAAACTTTGTATGTAAAAAGAAATGTAAGTTTATAACTGAAAAAATAGCTAAAGATTTTATTATATCTATACCAAATGATCTCTTTTTAGTTATATCCATTATGACCTTCCCCATGACATTTATTGCATTATGCTTTTTATTATTATAACAATATAAACAACAATTTTAAATATATATAATCTGTTCCGAACATACATAAAACAGCTCCCTCATTGAGGGAGCTGTTTATTGCCGAGAAATTTAGCTTTCTTACAAGCAAAGGCAAATTGATATTTCGGCTAATCAATTCTATAAAAATAAAATATAAAGATTCGACGGATTGCGGGCAAATAAATTACCCTTCTATAAGCTTAACATAGAAATGGCGGGTGCGGGGGCCATCGTATTCGCAGAAATAGATGGCCTGCCATGTGCCAAGCAGCAATCTTCCGCCGGTGATTATCACAGTGGTTTGAGCGCCTGTCAGCGTGGATTTTATATGCGCGTCCGAGTTGCCCTCCATATGCTGGTACTCTGGAAGCTTCGGGAACGACCTGTTCAACGTATAGGTCATGTCCGCGGTGACATCGGGGTCGGCGTTTTCATTTATGGTAATGCCGGCTGTCGTGTGCGGGCAGAACACGATTGCAATGCCCTCGTCTATATGTGATTCTCTAACAAAGTCGGCAATCTCGCGCGTGATATTATAAAACCCGTTTTTTCCGGTTCTAAGTGTGAATTCCTTTAAATTCGCCATAAAAGACAGTCCTCCTTGAAAATAAAAAGACATACTGCGCTGTTAATCTATATTATAGGCCGAATCAGTGGAGTATGGAAGCATTAATTAGAAAACTTTTATTCTGAGATGTTTTTGGCGAGCTGTATGCACAGCTTTTTCTTCGTGGCGATCTGTTAGATATCTGCTTATCGGTCCCGCGGATATACGTAAAAAGGGCGCAGGGGAAAGAGTTGACAAATTATTTTTATTTATATATTATTAAATAAAATTTAATATTTTAAACGGGAGCTTGTGTTACAGGCTGAGAGGAAGGTGTAACCTTCGACCGATAACCTGATTTGGGTAATGCCAACGTAGGGATGACTAAAATACGCAATATTTACGGGAAGTTACCAAATCGGGAACTTCCCGTTTTTATTTTTAGGGGGGATAAAATGGTTAAAATTAACGGAAAGGATTTTGATGTTTCTGGCAAAACCATAGCAGAGTATTTGACAGAGGCAAATTATAACCTCAAATACATTGCTGTGGAACGCAATGGCGAGATTGTCACAAAGGGGCAATATGCTTCAACCGTACTTGCAGATGGCGATACGGTTAATATTGTGAGCTTTGTGGGAGGTGGTTAATGTGCTGCCGACAAAAGAAGAAATGATAGCGGCTCTGGAAAAAAGGCATGGTGTTGAGACTCAAAGAAAATTCTTATCCGCTACGGTAGCGATATGCGGTCTTGGTGGGCTTGGTTCAAATATTGCTATTGCTCTAACCCGTGCAGGTATCGGCAAATTGATTTTAATAGACTTTGACCGGGTTGATCTTGCGAATCTCAATCGTCAGCAGTATAAACTGAGTCAAGTCGGCATGTTTAAGACGGATGCCCTCTGTGAAAATCTAAAAGAGATTTCACCTTACGTTGAATTGGAACCGCACTGCGTCCGGATAACAGAAGACAATGCCAAGGAGTTGCTAAAAGAAGCTGATATAATCTGCGAAGCATTTGACAATGCGGAAAGTAAAGCAATGCTTACCAATATTGTTTTGAAAAAAATGCCGGAGAAATATTTGATTGCCGGCTCTGGGCTTGCAGGCTTAGGGAGCGCGAACACCATAAAAACGCGCAAAGCGATGAGGCATTTTTACATATGTGGTGATGAAGTCAGCGATGTGAACAAAGGCATCGGGCCTGTGGCTTCTCGAGTTTTGGTTTGCGCAGCCCATCAGGCGCACATGGTGTTGCGCATTTTAACAAATGAATTTGAAGCATGAAGAAAGAGGTGAACGAATGACGGACGATAAATTAATCATTGGCGGGCATGAATTTAATTCCCGGTTCATTCTGGGCTCTGGCAAATACTCTATGAATCTAATAGAGGCCGCTGTTAAGTATGCGGGAGCTGAAATTATTACTCTTGCAGTCCGCCGAGCAAATACAAAAGAACAAGAAAATATACTGAACTATATCCCTCAAGGTGTCACTCTGCTTCCGAATACAAGCGGCGCAAGAACAGCGGAAGAGGCTGTCCGTATTGCAAGGCTGGCAAGAGAACTGGGGTGCGGCGATTTCATAAAGATTGAGATTATGCGCGATTCTAAGTATCTGCTGCCAGATAATTATGAGACCGTCAAGGCAACTGAAATTCTTGCAAAAGAAGGATTTATTGTAATGCCGTATATGTACCCAGATTTGAATGTCGCTCGAGATCTTGTAAATGCAGGAGCTGCTTCTATTATGCCGCTTGCTGCCCCTATAGGTTCAAACAGAGGGTTGACAACCAAAGAATTTATCCAAATCCTTATCGATGAAATTGACCTTCCCATTATCGTTGATGCCGGTATCGGCAGGCCCTCGCAGGCTTGTGAAGCAATGGAAATGGGTGTCGCTGCTATAATGGCGAATACCGCGCTTGCAACTGCAGGAAATTTGCCGATGATGGCTGCTGCT